>JBBIVY010000050.1:0-26125 GCA_037439485.1 Planctomycetota bacterium
TAGGGGCACGTCCGAGGCTGCATCTTCGCTTGACGGCGGGCCGCCGCTCAGCGTTTCTCGAACAACGCCCCTTCCAGCACGGGCATGATCACCTGCTCCGTGCCTTCCGGCGTGGGGTGGACGCCGTCGGGGATGAACTTATTGAAGGTCGCAGGATCCTTCTCGATCAGCCGCTTCCAAGCGGCGTTGACGTCGATCAGGGCCAGCTTCCCGGCCTTCGCCACCTCGCGGTAATTGTCGTAGTACGCGTCCAGCGCGGGGCGCGATTTGCCGCCGGCGCCGGTAGCCGGGTTCATCGTCAGCAGGATGATCCGGCATTTCGGGAGCTTCTCCCGGATGCGCGCGATCATGGTCTCGAGGTTCTTCCGCGCGTCCTCCCGGGACAGCTTGAACTTCTCGTGGGCGTCGTTCATCGCGAACTCGACGAACACCACGTCCGGGTTGAACTTCAGCACCTTGTTCTCCAGGTTCTCGAGGCCCCAGATCGAGCACATCCCCGAGCCGCCGCTGTTGGTAAGCGTCACCAGGCCGGGGAACTTCTTGTCAAGCAAGGCCTTCAGCGACCCCGGCCACGTGCCGGAGGCCGTCAGGCTCGTGCCGTAGACGACGAGATGCTGCTTCTTCCCCGCCGCCA
Source organism: Planctomycetota bacterium (assembly GCA_037439485.1). GTDB lineage: Bacteria > Planctomycetota > DG-23 > DATKVD01 > DATKVD01 > JBBIVY01. Next base: position 635 of record JBBIVY010000050.1, read on the forward strand.
AGTCCGAGATGAACGCCCCGGCCGGCGCCGCCCCGGGAACGGGTTTGTCCCCGGCCGCAAGCCACGTGGCGCACAGGGCTACCGCGCCAACCGCCGCGAGCACCGACACGAGACTCGTTCTCACGGTTGCCCCTCCTGCCCTACGAGAAGGCCGCGCGGCAATTGCCTTGACGGCGTGCCAGGCCGGTTGGCGAATGGGGCCACAGGCCCCGTTACGCCGAGGGCGGAACGAAGCTATCGGCGCCGCCGAGCTTCTTCCACTCGCGGTAGAGGAGAACGAGGAAGAAGAGCATCCCGAAGTTGAAGAAGATCACCCAGAGGGGGAAGTAGCGGTAGCGCCAGTCGCCGATGGTCGGACGATCGAACGTCCACGAGCCCTGAGCCTCCGTCTTTTCCGCCGACACCGTGTAGTGCGAGCCGGGGACGAAGCCGTTCTGGCTCCAGTTGCCGGCCTCGTCGGTGACGACGGAAGGCGGAATCTCGCCGGAGCCCGCGTCGCGATGGAACGAGACCGTGGTGCCCGGGATGCCGGTGTAGCCCTTCCAGAAGGAGCCCTTCACGACCTTGCCGGAGAGGGCGTAGGTTGTCACAGGCTCCCAGAGGCTGCCCGAGCGCGTGACGGGTCCGGTCTTCGTGCCGAGGTAGGCCACCCTGGAAATCTTGAAGCGCGCGCCCATCATGTTGCTCGGCACCCGCGGGAAGAGCGTTCCCTGCTCCCGCACGTAGTGGTCGCTCGTAACGCGCAGCGTGACGGTGTCCCCCGTCTTCACGGAAGTGTTGTCGGCGCCGCAGTTGCCGGTCCAGCAGTCGGGATGGTCCGCATCGCTCGAGAGGTGGTCCCAGCCGGGCTCCGTCTTGATCTCGTCGAAGAGGATCTTCACCGCCTTCGCGCCGGGCACGGTGATCGAGCCCGCGCGGTCCCAATCGTTGCCGTACTCGATGCGCCACGGCTCAAGCTTCTCCTCGTGGGCCAGGTCGATCGACACGAGAGACCGGCGCATCCCCGCCATCGTCTCCCCTCTCTCGGGCACGTCGCCCACGTCGATCACCGTCCACTTCGCTTCGGGCAACGGCGTCCACGTCGCCTTGGCCTTGATGCCGTCGGTCGTCTTCGAGAACGCCTCCTTCAACTCGTCGAACTGCCAGGCCCCGTCGAGTTCCTTGCGGGAGAACGTGACACGGTAGCGCGCGGCGTTGTCGAACCCGTCCTGGCACCACCAGCCCTTCGCGTCGGTCGTGACGGCGCGCGGCGCTTCGGCCGTGCCGTTCTCGACCGTGAAGAAAGAGACCGTCACGCCGGACACCGGCGTCGTGACATTCTCGCCGTCCTTGACGACGGTCCTCGCGACGGCGCCGGAGAGGGAGAAGCGCCTCGGATCGGCGGGCTCCCAGAGCTTGCCGGAGCGCCTCACGGGCCCCGTCTTTTTCCCCTGGTATGCCACCTTCTTCACGATGAACTGCGCCGTCTTGACGCCTTCCTTGTGCAGGTTGGCCGCCGAGCGCAGGACGATGTCGCCGCCGAGGGTCATGTACCGGCCGCTCGTGAGGCGAAGACCTAGGGTGTCGCCGCGCTTCTCGCCGGTCCAGGTGTCGTCGAACGAGCCGGTGAAGTCGTCGGGATGGTCCGCGTCCGTCCGGAGGTGATCCCATGCGGCCTCGGTGATGATTTCGTTGTCGAACACCTTGACGGCCGTGGCGCCGGGAACGGTGATCGTGCCGTTCTCGTCGAGGTTGTTTCCGTACTGGACGGTCCACGGGCCGACGGCCTCCTCGGTCCACGCGCCTTCGCCATGGCGCTCGGCGACCACGCGGACCTCGGCGGTGCCGATGGTGTAGTCCTTCGCCGGGATCGTCCCCATGAAATCCATGTAGACGCCGGCGAGGACGGTTCCGAAGACCATCGCAAGCGAGCGGATCATGGCATTGGCCGAGCAGAATTGCCCGTACCGATCCTTCGGCAGGAGCTTCATGAACAGGGGATACGAGGCGGCGTTGCGCAGCGACCCCATGGGAAGGAACGCCAGCGACACTGCGTACAGGAACACGAGGTTTCCGTGCGGCCCGAAGTCGGTGAAGATGAAGATGCATTGCAGGATCGGGCTCAGGCAGCAGACAAACGTGAGGTAATAGTAGACACGCACCGGGTGGTACTTGTCCGCCAGCCATCCGGCCGGGTACTGCAGCATGAAGCTGACGGGGGCTGTGTAGAACGCGATGTCGCCGAGCTGCTGGAGGTTGAGGTGGAGCGAGTCGCGGTTGCGGATCATCTGGAACATGCCCGACTGCCAGGAGAGCCACTCGAAGGTGCCCATCAGGAAAAGGTACCAGTAGAAGCGGTGGGTGAAACACTCCTTGGCGAAGGTCTTGAGGGAGGCGAAGAAACCGGTCTCCTTGTCGACGTTGTCGGGGGGCGGCGGGTACTTGCCTTCCTTGATGAGGACGCACATGAGCGTGTAGCCGAGGAAGTACGCAATGCCGCCGATGACGAAGACGGTGCGGAAATTCTCGAGCGAGACGGGGAAGATGAACTTGTTGTAGATCATGCCGACGACGATGCCGATCATGCGGAAGATCGAGAAGATGCGCGAAAGGAACTCCGTCGGCACGACGTCGTTGTAGAGATAGTACCAGACAGAGCCGACGAAGACGTTCGCGAGGTCGAACCCGACGTACAGAATCGCGAAGACGCCGATGGTGATGGCCATCTTGCTGAAGTGCCACCCGAAGAGCGTCACGGTCTCGCGGTTGCCGAGGAACCATTGGGTCACCTCGGAGTAGCAGCCGATGAGGACCATGAACAGGCCCACGAGCGGGGTCGTCCAGAGGAGGTACGGGATGCGGCGTCCCCAGCGCGACCGGCAGCGGTCGCTGGCAAACGAAACCGCCGGGCAGAGCAGAAACCCGATGAGCGCGGAGAGCGTGCGGTTCAGCACCATGATCGTCGTGTCGTCGCAGCCGATGTCCTTCAGCTTCAGCGGCATGATGTTGGGGAGCTGCTCGTCCAGAAGCGTGAAGACGAAGTCGCCCCAGCAGAGGTAGACGAAGATGAGCACGAGGCCGAAGGCGGTGTAGCGGAGCGTTCCGACGCTGTAGATGCTCGCCACGGGCAGGGACTTGCTCTTCTCCAGGAACCCCGCGTCGTCAATCTGCTTCGTCTCAAGCTGCCGCACGAGGACACGCATCGTCGCCTCGGCGTCGGAGCGGCGGCGGCGGAAGTCCCCGACGTCAATCAGCAGGGAGGAGAGGCCGGCCGAGGCCCAGTAGAACGCCGTCCAGACCAGCGGCAGGGCTATCGCGACGCAGAGCCACGTCGCCCGGAGATCGGGGGCCGTCTTCGCGAAGATCAGAAGATGCGTTGAGACGAGCAGCGGAATGCCCCAGAACGCCAGCCGCGCGAGCAGGACTCCCACCCACGCGGCCGCGCCCGGACGCCGACGGCCCGCAAGCAACCCGGCGAAGAGCGTCCCCACAAGACCCAGCGAGAGGACGAAGACGCCCATGCCCGTCCACGTCCTGATCCCCAGGATGAACTGCCCGGTCGGGATCAGGACCTCATGGCGCGCGCGGCCGGCGATCGCAACGGCGGCGAGCACGGCCAGCCCGGCGCACGACGCGGACGCGGCGATAATGCCGGCGACGCGCAGTCCGGGCCGCGCGCTCATGGCCCGCAGCGATCCGGCAACGATCACCGCGAGGCCCGCAACGACGAACAGCGCGGGCGAGCTCACGCCGAAGAACTGCTTCGCGAGCGCGCCGGCGGGCCCCCAGAGGAGGAGGTAGCAGCCGAAGATCAACAGGACGCCCGAGACCGCAACAATGGCGCTGCGGGTCATTCCCTTGAGGAAGATCACGCTGGTAACCGCGCCCGTCGCAACCAGAGCGCCGATGATGAACGCCCAGAGAGTCCAGTCGGGCTTGCCCGTGAGGTACCAGAGCACCGCGAACGCCACGCCGGACGCCGCCGCCAGCACGCCCGTCGCGGCGACGAGCGTGCGGTTTACGGGAAGCGTCTTCGCGGATTCGACGGCGTGCTCGTCCGTCACGTCGCGCTCCAGGGATTGGTAAAGAATGGCTTATACCGGCGCGCGTCGCGTGATTCAAGAAAAAAAAGGGGACCCATGGGGCCCCCCCTGCAAGACAAGAGAAGAAGCGGCTACGCCACCTGCTGCTCGTAGTCCTCGAACTTGACCGAAATGCGCTTGGACACGCCGGATTCCTGCATCGTGATGCCGTAAATCACGTTCGCGACGGACATCGTGCGCTTGGAGTGCGTGACGATGATGAACTGCGAGTGGGCGAGGAAATCCTGGACGATGCTGGTGAAACGGCCGATGTTGGCCTCGTCCAGCGCGGCGTCCACCTCGTCGAGCACGCAGAACGGGCTCGGGCGCGACTTGAAGATCGCGAAGAGGAGCGCCACCGCGGTCATCACCTTCTCGCCGCCGGAGAGCAGCGAGATGCTGCGGGGCTCCTTGCCCGGAGGCCGCGCGATGATCTCGATGCCGCTTTCCAGCAAATCGGCCTCGTTTTCCAGGAAGATGTCGGCCTTGCCGCCGCCGAAGAGCTTGCGGAACATTTCCTGGAAATGCTCGCGGACGATGCCGAACGACTTCTGGAACATCTCCAGCGATTCCTTGTTGAGCTTGTCGATGATCTCCGTGAGCTGGCGTTTCGCCTCGTTGAGGTCGTTGCGCTGTCCGTGCAGGAAGTCCGAGCGGTTCGCCAGGGCGTCCTCGCTCTCGATGGCGTCGAGGTTGACGTTGCCCATGTTCTGCACCTTGAGCCGCAGTTCCTCGATGCGCCCCGCCACCTCTTCCCAGTTCATCTGCTCGGGGACCCACGTCTTGTGCATCTCGACGAGGTCGAGCTGGAAGTCTTCCTTCACGCGCGTGGCCAGGTTCTCCATCTTCAGCTTGAGTTCCTGGGCGTTGAGGCGCAGTTGCCCCAGCTCGACGTCCAGGTCGCTCAGGCGCTTCTTGATCTCGCGGGCGGTGTTCTCGAGCGTCGAGGTCTCGTCGCGCAGCCCCTCGCGCGAGGTGGTCAGGTCGAGCACGCTCTTCTGCTGGTCGGCCTCCTTCTGCTGGAGGTCGGTGAGTTCCGTCTGGCGCTTCGCGATCTCCTCGCGGGCCTCGGCCTGCCGGCGCTTCGCCTCCTCGATGTTCTTCGCAAGCCCTCCAAGCTCCTCCTCGCGCACGCGCAGGTTCGCCGAGAGCGCGTCCACCGCCGTCCGCGCGGACTCGTCCTGCTGCTTCGTCCGCGCCAGCGTCACCTTCAGGTCCGTCATCTTCTCCTGCATTTCGAGGCGCTTGCGGCTGATCTCCTCGTGCGACATCGTCAGGTTCTTGATGCGGTTTTCGAGCTCCGCGTCCTCGCGCTTCCCCGCGTCGATGGACGTCCTCAGCTCCGCCGCGCGAGCGTCGAAGTGGGCCGCCTCGCGCTCGAACTCCGCGCGTTCCCCGGCGAGGATCTGCTGTTCGTTGGAAAGCATCGCCTGCCTCTGCCGCAGCCGGTCGATCGCCGTGGCCTTCGCCGCGCGCGACGCCTTCTCCGTCTCGGCCAGCGACGCCAGCCGCTCGATATCCGCCGCGAGTTCGGCCTCGCTCTTCCGCGACGCCGCCAGCTTCTGTTCGAGCGACGCGATCTCCGCCGCGAGCCCCGCCAGCTCCGTTTCGAGCCCCCGGCGCTCCGCGGCCCGGCGGATGATGCCGCCGCCCGAGATGCCCTTGCCGCCCGTGATCACGCCCGTCGGCTCGATCACCTCGCCCGCCAGCGTCACGAGCGTCCAGCCGTTCGACTCCGCGGCCTTCACCTCGATGGCCTTGGCCAGGTCCTCCACCAGCAGCGCGTTGGCCAGCATCGCCTCGACCACGCCGCGGTGCGCCTCGTCGGTCTCGACGAGGTCGGAGAGCCGCCCCATCGTGCCCGCGGGCAGCTCGTGGCCGTTCGCCTTCGACTTCACGTGGCTCAAGGGCAGGAAGCTCGCGCGTCCCTGCCCCGATTCGTTGATGAGCTTGATGCCGTCCACCGCGTGCGACAGGTCGTCCACCACGAGCGTCTGGGCCCGGTGCCCGAGCGCCGCCTCGACCGCGCGGGCGTGCGCCGAGGCCATCTTCACCTGCTCGCCGAGCATCCCGCGCAATCCCCCCGCGGCGCCGCTGGAGCGCATCGCGGCCAGCACATCGCGGACGCCCTGCTCGACGCCGTCGAGCTTCTCGTCGAGGTCCGAAAGGAGGTCGAGCCTCGACTGAAGCCCCTCGCGCTTCTGCCGGCGGAGGTTGAGTTCGCGGATGAGCGTTTCAAGCGTCGCGGCGACGTCGCGCCGGGCGGCCTGCTTCGCGCCCGACTGCTCGGCGAGGCTCGCGAGGAGCTTGTCCGCCGCGTCGATTTCAAGCGCCGCCTGGGCGATCGACTGCTCGCCGGTGAGCATCTCGGCCTTGACCTCTTCCATGCGCGAGACGTGCCGCTCGATCTGCATGCCGAGCCGCCGGCGCTCGCTGAGGGAAACGCTGAGCTCGTTCTCGAGCTTCGCGTTCTGCTGCATGAGGTCGACGACCGCGGCCTTCTGGCCTTCGAGGTTCGTGGACACCTCGCGCGCGGCGACGTCGGTGCGGGAGAACTCGTCGGAGAGGTCGCGGAGGAGGCGCGCCTCGTCCTCCAGACGGTTGGCGACGGCCTGGATCTCGGCCCAGCTCTTCTCGACCTCGGCCTTCATCTGCGTCACGCGCTCGCCGAGCGACACGACCTGGCGTTCCCACTGCGACTGGAGGTCGGCTTGCTCGCGGATGCGCTGCTGGTTGAAGCGCATGGACTCCTCGGCCGCGGTGGCCATCCGGCGGATTTCGGCCAGGCGCGCCTGCGCGTCCTCGGCGCTTCTCTCCACCTCCAGGGCCTTGCGCTCGATCTCGCTCTTCGCCGCGTCCGTCTGCTCGGCCTCGGTATTGAGCCGCACACGGTCGTTCTCCAGCCACGTGAGCTTCGACACAACGCCCTCGGACTGCTTCGAGAGGCCGTCGTACTCGGCCAGCGAGTAGGAGGTGCGGAGCTTCTTCAATTCGTCCACGTACTCGCGGTACTTGCGGGCCTTGGCGGCCTGGTACTTGACCGAGCGGAGCTGCTTTTCGACTTCCTCGACGATGTCGCCCAGGCGCTGGAGGTTCTGCTCGACGCGTTCGAGCTTGGCCTGAGCCTCTTTGCGGCGGGCCTTGTACTTGCTGATTCCGGCGGCCTCGTCGAACACCCGGCGGCGCTCCACCGTGCTCGACACGAGGATCTGGTCGATCTTGCCCTGCTCGATGACGGAGTAGCACTGCATGCCCATGCCGGTGTCGAGTAGGAGGTTCTTGATGTCCTTGAGACGGCAGGGCTGCTTGTTGAGGAAGTAGGCGCCCTCGCCGCCGCGGTAGACCCGGCGGGTGATGACGACCTCGTCGACGTCGAGCCCGAGCCGCCGGTCGGCGTTGTCGAAGGTCATCGTCGCCTCCGCGAAGCCGAGCGACTTCCTCGCCGCGGAGCCGTTGAAGATCACGTCCGCCATCTCGGTGCCGCGCAGGCTCTTGACGGACTGCTCGCCGAGGATCCACTTGATGGAATCGACGACGTTGGACTTGCCGCAACCGTTCGGCCCGACGATGGCCGTCACGCCCGGCTCGAAGATGAACTCCGTCTTGTCCGCGAACGACTTGAAGCCAAGCAGTTCCAGCTTTTTCAGACGCATGATGTCTCTTCCTTCTTATGTAGGGGGGGACCTATGTGTCCCCCCGCGTTTCTGCTTCTTCTTCCCCGTTCCGCGCTCAGAGAAGGAGAGCGGGGCCATCCCGACGAGTCGGGAGCCCCCTGCAGAAGAATCGCTACTCCACCCAGTACATCTTCGCCTCCAGCCCGCCCCGCTTGTCGAGTTGGTCGAGGAGGCCGACGATGTCGTTGACGCTGACGTACATCCGGTCGAGCCGGACGATGATGTCGGTGAGGTCGTGGGTCTTGAGGACCGTGGGCGTCTTGGCCTCGTGGCGCTTGTGGAGGATCTCGACGCCGTCGGCGGTGACGTTGAGGGTGACGGGGCCGCAGGAGCCGCGGAACGGGCAGCGGAGGCGCTGGCCGGCCCCGAAGACCGCGACGTGGCGGACGCCGTCGAGCGACCGGACGACGATCGCCGGCTCGGCGCCGGACTCGACGAGCGAGAGGTTGAACGTGCGCATCTCGGAGTAGTATTCCTTGACGCGATCCGTGGCGACCTGGTTGCGCTCGAGCGCCTCAAGGGCGCGGAAACGCGCCTCGGCGTCCGTGTCGTCCAGCATCTCGATGAGGCGCGCGTTGATCCGCTCGATCTCCGGCTTGCGGTGCGGCCCGCGGTCGCCGCTGAGGAGAGAGAGAAGATACGGGCTTTCCGCGCGGAACCGGCCCTGCGCCCGGCGGCTTTCCTCGATGAGCGGGTCCACCGCGCGCGGCTCGTCCACGAAGGCCAGCACGCGGAGCGCCGACTGCTTCCCCTGCGGCCCCAGCGTGCGTAGCGCCTCAAGCAGCGCCGAGCCCGTCACGCGCCCGTAGGCCTCGATGGCGCACTCCGCCTCGTATCGCTGATGAGGATCGGCGCTGTTCAGCGCGGCGATCTGCCGGTCGACGTCCATGTCGCGCTCCTGCCGCGACGGCGCTCGCAGCGGAACGCGCATCACGACGTCCAGGTATCGCTTCCAGTAGTCGTGGTAGGCGTTGGGCATGCCGACGGCGATGAAGTCGGACGTGGGCGACGTGACCAGCGTCTTCGGCCCCGTGGCGTCGGGCGGGCCCTGGAACCGGCCCTTGAGCGCGGCGTCGATGAGCACCGAGGTCGCGGCATCCGATTTTTTCAGGAAGAGCCGATGGCCCCACGTCGTCGAGGAGATGCCCCCCGCCGGCACGTAGCCGACGTACGGCACCTCGCCCTTCAGAGGGGCGCCGCTGCGGTATCCCGCGTTCAGCGTCACGTCGCCGCGCGCGTAGCCCTGGGTGCCTTCGGAGACGAAGCCGCCCTGCGTGCGGAAGCCCAGGTGCGTCATGTCGGCCGGCATCTGGATGTAGCGCACCAGCGGGGTGTCGACGAGTGTGCCGCCCTCGATGTTGACGTTGGGATCGAGCGACTCGACGGTGACGTCGAACTTCTCGTCCTTGCGGACGAAGGGGGGCATGTGGGCGACGACGCGGACGGGGCAGGCGTCCTTGGAGTTGATGATCTCCGAGGCGACCTGCAGCGAGTCGTAGTTCTTGACGAGCAACTTGACGAGGTAGGGCTTCATCTTGGCGTCGTAGCGATCCGTGCCGCGCCCCTCCAGGCCGACAACGATGCTGTCGGCCATGAGCATGATGTTGCCCTCGGGCTCGGGATAGGCGACGTCGCCGATGTACTGGCCCTTCTGCGCGGTCGCTTCGAGGTTCGCCCGGGCCGCGGCCGGGTTCGAGCTGCGCTTCCAGGTATCGGCCTCGACCTGCTGTACCGTCCTCGGCGGCGGCGCCGGCTGCGAGCCGAAATCAAGACCCGCGCAGCCCGCCAGGGCAGCCAGGAAGACGACCGACAGCGCCACCAGGTAATTCCGCATGTCCTTCGCCCCTCTCGCCGGGCACGCTCAGGCCACGACGTCCGACGGACCGCCGCAGCGGGCGCACTTCGGCCCTCTCAAGTCTTTCGCCTCGACGCGATAGCCGGAGCGCGCCACGAGCGTCGCTCCGCAGTTCCGGCAGCGCGTGTCCCGACCGACGGACGTGAGCGCGTTGCCTACGTACACATAATGCAAGTATTGCGAACAGATGCCGAGAGCCCGCTCCAGCAGCCCCTCCGGCGTCGCGTCGATCTCCATTTTGTGCCGCGGGAAGTACGCCGACAGGTGCAGCGGCGTCTCCTTCCCGAGGTTCTCCGACATCCACTTCGCCAGCCTGCGGAAGTGGTCGTCGGTGTCGTTCAGCGTCGGAATGACGAGGTTCGTGATCTCCACGTGCGACGTCTTCTTCGCCTGCACGCAGGCGTCGAGCACGGGCTGAAGGCGCCCGCCGGTGTACTTCCGGTAGAAGGCGTCGTCCATGCCCTTGACGTCCACGTTCAGCGCGTCGATGAACGGCAGCCACTCCGCCGCGGGGGCGGGGTTGATGTAGCCGTTCGTCACCAGGACGTTCACGAGGCCCCGCGCCTTCACCTTCTCGGCGCACTCGCGCACGTACTCGAACCAGATCGACGGCTCGTTGTACGTGTAGGCCACGCCGATGGAGCCGTCCTCTCCCGCCAGGTCGGCGAGCGCGTCGGGCGAAACCTCCTCCGTGGGCGCCTCCTGCTGGGAGATCTCCCAGTTCTGGCACCACGCACAGCGGAAGTTGCACCCCCACGTGCCGACGGAGAGTATCCGGCTCCCCGGGCGGAAGTGGTAGAGCGGCTTCTTCTCGATCGGGTCCACGTGCGCCGAGGCGACGCGGCCGTAGATCAGGGAGATCAGCTTGCCCCCCACGTTCCTCCGCACGCCGCAGACGCCAACCTTCCCTTCGGCGATGCGCGCGCAGTTGTGCGGGCAGAGCGCGCAGTTCACGCGCCCGTCATCCGTCTTTTCATAGAACGATGCTTCCTTCATGGCGGCCCCCGAACTTCAACATCCCCCGGCCACCGTTTCTGCTTCTTCTTGTGTGGCACACCCGCCCTCGGGTGTGTCTTTCAGTTTCTTCTCTCGCCCTGCCGCATACTCTTATAATCGCGCAGGTCCTTTCTGAGGTTCGCAGTTTCCCACGATCCCCCTTCGCCCCACAACGGTCGGGACGCACAACCACCCCTCCGCGCCACGGGCAACAAACCATTCTTCCGGACAGCCCCAATCCGGCAAGTCCAATTCCTCGCCGCCCGCTCGGATCGCCCAAGCCCGAAACGGAAGTTGCCCACCGCGCGACATGCCCGCGAAAGACCGCGGCGTCATGGAAAGCCGTGCCCGCCGACACACGAAACCCGCCCCGTTGTCGCGCGTCAGGACCATCCACCAGCGTTTGAAAGAACAGAAGTCGGCTCTGAGACAGGACTTAGAGCCCTAGTGTACACAGGTCAAGACGGCCACAATCTGCGGTGTAAACCATAAACCACATAATTGTGCCGCCGAGTTCTTCTCAGACACGTCTATGAGTAAAGCACCCCCCCTCGTCCCAGGGCAAGAAGAAGATGAACAAAACCGCGCCCTGACAACGAGGCCATTTCGCCGAAATTCACGCGAAAACAGCGGCCAAACGCCTGTACGGGGCACTTGGAGTTTGCATCATTATCTTTGCGAATTCTCGCTCCCGGTCGCCTGCCCCCCGGCATAGCGCCGAGCATGTGTGTCAAATCGTTACTACCTGTCACTGCTGGACTTACGCTTGTTTCGGGCTTCGATCTTCGGATTTCGCGCTTCCGGCCTGTTGGCCGGTCCTATCCCCTGCCCTGCTTCGCGGCCTCTTCATAACCTCTGACCCAGCACCGCTTTACATGCGCCCCGGCAGCCTCGGCCATGCGCTTCATCTCGCCGACGGCATAAGGCTGGACCAAGAGCGTCGCGGGGTCGATGCAGTCCACAGGCTGGAAGTTCTGCAGCGCGTAACGCTCAGCCCCGCCCAGGCTTCGGGCGATATCGACCACGTCCTCGAGGCCCAGCATCCCCGGCACGACGGTCGTGCGAAATTCGTATTCCGCCGCCGCGCCGCCGATGAGCATGGCGATGCTCCGCCGGATCGCGTCCAAATCCACCTTGACTCCCGCCAGCTTGTCGTAACGCTCGTCCAGCGGGGCCTTTACGTCCATCGACACCGCCGCGAGCTTGCCGGCCTTGAGAAGCCTTTCGACGACTTCGGGATGAGTGCCGTTGGTGTCCAGCTTGACGGCGAAGCCGAGCGCGCGGACGCGGTCGATCAGTTCCTCCAGCCCGTCCGAGATCGTCGGCTCGCCGCCGCTGATGATGACGCCGTCGATCCAGTCGCCCCGGCTCTTCAGGAACCCCTCGACCGACTCGAACGGGATAGACTCCAGCTCGTTCGGCCGCACGACGAGGTGCGCCGCGTGGCAGAAGGGGCAACGGAAGTTACAGCCGCTCAGGAAGAGGATCCCGGCGATGCGGCCGGGCCAGTCGATGAGGCTGTTCGGGATGAACCCTTTAATGGGCGGCAGCACGATTGGCGTTCTCGAGAACCGGCTTGAGTTCTTCGGTTTTGGGCATGGTCCCCTCCCAGCGGAAGAGGACTTCCTGGGCCTCGCTGCGGACGATGGTGACGGGCACGGCGTCATAGACGTCGTAGAAGGCGCCTTCCGCGCGGCCTTCGAAGGTATCGAGGTTGACGAACTGCATGGGAACCTTGCCGGCGAGGCCCATCTTCTCGATGAGCACCGTCACTCGTTCCTTAGCCCCGGCGCACTTTCCGCAGTTCAGTTTTCCGAAGATGACCACGTCCATCAGAGGCCCCCCTCTCGTATGATTTATCGACAACTCCCGCAGGACGATATTACGCAAAGTAGCCAAACACCGCAACAAAACGCACTTTTAGGGCAAAACAAGCGGGCCGTGAAAGCCCCGGAAAGGCCGGGCGGTCCCCATGCGCGAGGACCGCCCGAGGGATGCGACTTTGATTATCGCGCGGGGGCCCCGGCCGATGCCCCGCGCGGACAACGCGAAGAAGAAGCGAACAGCAACAGCTACCCCTCACCCTGACCCTCTCCCCCAAGGGGAGAGGGGGTGAAGAAGCTCTCCCCCAGGGGGAGAGGGATGAGGAAACTCACCCGGCCGCGGTCGTTTCGGCGGACTTGGCGGCCTGGGCGCGGGTGGCGGCGATGGAACGGGTGGCCTCGGTGAGGCGGCTCACGCTATAGTTGCCGCGATGGCGGTCCCGGAGCTCGCCGAGCTTGGACTTGTTCCAGTTGCTGATGCGGCTGTAATAGCCGACGATGCGCGTGACGCCATAGACGTCGGTGGACTGGCACTCGGGGCAGGCGTCGACAAGCCGCGGGGAGACCTGCTTGCAGGCGTTGCAGATGGTGAACTCGGGGCTGATCGTGAGCTGCGCGGCCTTCGTGTTGCGGAAGGTTTTCTGCACGAGGTTGAGGATCGACGCCGCGGTCGGACGCTCCTCGCCCACGAACGCGTGGATGATGGCGCCGGACTCGATCATGGTGTGGAACTTCGACTGCTTGATGATGCGCGTGAGCATGTCGACCGGCGCGTCGGCGCGCAGGTGGATCGAGTTGGTGTAGTAGCACTCGTCGCGTTCCTTGTCGCCGCGGACCACCGTCTCGGCCTCGGGGAACTGCTTGAGGTCCACCTTCGCGAGGCGCCGGCTGGCGCTCTCCGCGGGCGACTCCTCCAGCTTGAACGACAGGCCGTAACGCTTCGTCGACTGGTCGCACTTCATCTTCATATAGGAGACGACCTTGAGCCCCTCGCGCAGCACGTCGTCGTTCTCGTGCAGCTCGCGGCCGGTGAGGAACTCCAGCGCCTCGTTGAGCCCGATGAGCCCGATGATGTAGGTGCACGAGTCGAGGTCGACGTAGGGCCGTCCGTCCGCCGCGGGGCGGCCGATCTCCCAGAGCGGCATCTCGGGGCTCGCCATGAGCTTGGCGATGAACTCCCGCTTCTGCAGGTGGGCCTTCACGCAGAGGTCCATCGTCTTGGAGACCTCTTCGAGGAACTTCTCCGTGTTGCCCCGCCCGGCGCGGTAGGCCGCCTGGGGCAGGTTCACGGTGATGTTCTGGAACCCGCAGAACCTCATGCTCTCGAGGTGGTTGAGCATGTAGTTGTCGGTGATCGTCGTGCGCAACCGGCAGCAGGCCGACAGCGTCACGGCGTCGCGGTCGAACACGAAATACGGGGTGCCGTTCTCGCTGGCCACCTGGCAGGCGTAGTTGACCAGCTCAAGCTGCGCGGGGTCGGTGAGCGACTCGGCGTTGACGTGGAAGTCGCACTTCGGGAAGGCGAAGATGTGGCCGTATTCGTCGCCCGCGCGCCAGACGTCCAGCATCGACTTCAGGAACTCCTGCGCCGCCTTCTCGTAGGAGCCGTAGGTGCGGCCCATCTTCTTGCCGCCCGGTCCCACCGCTTCGAGGTCCTTCATGTAGCTCGGCACGCCCGTGTGGACGTTGAAGTCCAGGAACAGCGTCTGCCCGCCGCGGCTGAACGCGCTCTGCGAGCAGGAGAAGATCAGGTGCTGCGCCTCCTGGAGCTTCTCCTTCGCCGTCATGTGCTCGACGTAAGGGGCGTAGAGGATGTTGATGTAGCCGACCCCGAGCGCCCCGGCGTAGTAGGCCTGCATCGAGGCGAGGAACGTGTTGAGGTGCCCGGTGAGCGTGCGGGCGTGCTTGGCGGGACCTGAGCCCGTGTCGAGGTTGCCGAGGTGAAGCCCGAAGAGCTTCAGGTACTCGAGCGAGTGGCTCGAGCAATAGACGCGCGTCGGATAGCCGAGGTCGTGCAGGTGAACGGCTCCGCGCAGGTGGGCCTCGGCGACGTCGCCGGAGAAGATGGTGTCGAGGGCGTACTGCTTGAGCACTGTCTCGGCGATGGTGAGATTGATCGCCTCGGGGTTATTCGACGTGATGTTGGAGTTCTCGCGCGACTTCGACATGATGAGCGTGTCGAGGTCGTAGCGCGGCATGCCGACGACGGCCTGCTTCTTGAGCTTGGCCGAAAGACCGCGGTCGAAGAGCTCGTTGTCGACCAGCTCGCGGATGAGCGAGGTGGAGATGCGCTTGAGACCGGAATCGAAGACGCGCCGTTCGACGGCGGAGGCGATTTCGCTGGCCAGAGAGGGCGAGAGGTTCGCTTCCTTCTCGAGGGCGTGGATGATGGCGCCCTTCTCCCACGTCTGGAACTCGTCGCGCGAGCCCGGATCGACGAGGAGCGAAAGGTCGGTGGTGTTGTTGCCGTCGCGGGTCTTCTTGTGCACCTTGAGCTGCTGGCGCTGCCGGTGGCGCTTGTCGCGGTAGAGGATGTAGGCCTTCGCGGTCTTCGCGTGGCCGGTCTCGATGAGCACCCGCTCGACCATGTCCTGGATGTCCTCGATGCCGGGGACGTCGCCCTGGAAGTCCCTCTCGAGGAACATCACCACGACGTCGGCCAGCTCCTGCGCCATGAGCCGGTCCTCGCCGCCCACCGACTGCGCCGCGCGGTAGATCGCCTCGGTGATCTTCTCCGTGTTGAATGCCACCACGCGCCCGTCGCGCTTCTTGATCTGTTGAAACTTGGCCACGTCAATCCTCCCCCCGTGCTATGCCCGGCAATCGCCGGACAAATGACGAATGATATGAATGCGCCCCCGTGTTCGCTGCCTGCGACTTCTTCGCAATACGGGCGCGGTCCCGACTCGTCGGGACGCCCCTACGGAAAGAAGAAACAGCTACGCCTTCGCTTCCCCCTCCTTGCGGTCGCGCGCCTCCTCGATATAGGGATAGTACTCGGTGACGTCCTTGAAATCGCGATAGACCGAGGCGAACCGGACGTAGGCCACCTCGTCGAGCTGCTTGAGGTGCTTCATGACCTGCTCGCCGATGAAGCGGCTGGAAACCTCGCGTTCGAACAGCTTGTTGACCTCGGCCTCGATGGTGTCGGCCATGTTCTCGAGGGCCTGGGTGGAGACCGGCCGCTTCTCGCACGCGCGGTGGGCGCCGGCGAGGAGCTTCTGCCGGTCGTAGGGCTCGCGCGAGCCGTCCTTCTTCACCACGCGGATCGCCCCCTCCTCCACCGTCTCATACGTCGTGTAGCGGCGCTTGCACGCCAGGCATTCCCGCCGCCGGCGGATCGCCGAGCCTTCACCGGAGCCGCGGGAGTCCACCACCTTGTCGTTGTCCTGCTTGCAGAATGGGCATCTCACGGTCTTGTCTCCTTGGCGGTCGGATGATTTCAAAAACGACAGCATGAACAGGAGAGCAGGTGAACAGGCGATCAGGAGATTTCGAATCCTACGTCACCGGCTCTGCCGCTCACCTGCTCACGCCGCTTCTTTCAGACTGCAAAAAGACGCGCCCTCCACCCCGAAAGGGCGAAAGGCGCAAGAGCTCGGTTCCGAGCCGGGGCTTACGATGGCGACAAAGCACCGCGGCAAGGAGCCGACCACACCCTTTGCCTCGCGTTCGCCGCGCTTATCCGCCGGCCTATGTGTTTGGGACTCTTCCGGAGCGGTGCAGCAGCCAACCCCCTGCGCTGCTTCGTTCGGCTGCTGGGCCGCCCTGGAAAAGCCCCCTCGGAACCCGTCTCTCCGTCTTTCCTTGCCTTGCGGGGGGCCACTATAGGTTGTATCGGCAAGGGGGTCAACATCCTATATGAAGTTTTTCGAGCATTCCCCGGCCGCCTCATTACGTGACGCACTTAAGCCCAAGCGGGGATGCAAGTTACAGCCGCTCGGGGACCTCATCTAATGCGCACCAAAATTTAATCAAAGCGGCATTTATCCACACCGCTCCATGCGTAAAGGGCCGTAAGCCGGAGCCCCCGACGCATGTTGTTGACTCGCGCCGTGTTACAACGAAGCATAACGTCGAGAACGTGCAGGCCGCACAACAATTCGCCCAAACTCCGGCATCCGCCGCATCCTTCAGGCGAATGGACGCGTTTCGACCGCCGAGCCTGACACCACAATCTGTAGGCGAAGCCCTCGGCACGGATATCCATGGAAGACCGCTCGGCTCCGTCGACGCGGTGTACCGGAGTGAGACAGAGATCAATCGGCTTGCTCGAGGACGACCACCTCGATCTTCGCCTCGTCGAGCATCTCCTTGGCCAGGGCGTCGGGGTAGTCCTGCGAGGCAACGATGCGGACGATGCCGCCGTTGATGAGCATCTTGGCGCAGAGCGAGCAGGGATAGGTCGTCGAATAGAGCGTCGCCCCCTCGATGGGAATGCCGTGGGAGGCCGCCTGCAGGAGCGCGTTCATCTCCGCGTGCAGCCCGCGGCAGAGCTCGTGCCGCTCGCCCGAAGGCACGCCGTGCCGTTCGCGCAGGCAGCCGACCTCGGAGCAATGGCGGAGGCCCTTCGGCGAGCCGTTGTAGCCCGTCGCGAGAATGTGCTTATCCAGCACCAGCAGCGCCCCCACGTGCCGCCGGAGACACGTCGAACGCTCGGCGACGGTGGTCGTGATCTTCATGAAGTACTGGTCCCAGGTGGGACGGTCCATTGCGGCTCCTTTGCACTCGCGTCGAACAGAACGAAACAAAGCAACAGGACACTGAAGAAGGACGCTCAGACAGGACGCTAAGTTACAGCAAGAGGCCGACGAAATCAACCCTTCTGTGGCTCAGCGTCCCGTGCGGCGGAGGAATGAATCGATCTCCCGCCGGGTGGGAAGGGACGACTGAGCGCCTTGGCGGGTGACGGAAATCGCGGCCGCGGCGGAGGCAAACCGGACGGCGGCGCTCATCGGGCGGCCTTCGGTGAGGGCAACGGCGAGGGCGCCGCTGAAACAATCCCCGGCGCCGACGGCGTCGACGGCCTTGACCTTGAAGGCGGGGATGCGGGTCTTCCCGGCTCCTTCGCGAATCTCGGCGCCCTTCTGTCCGAGGGTGACGACAACCGTGGTCGTGACAGGCAGGAATGCCTGTCCTACAACAGCCAATTCCGTGCGGTTAGGGGTGAGGACGTCGACGAGATTCAGCAGAGCACGCGGAAGCCTTGCCGCGGGGGCGGGGTTAAGGATCGTCATAACCCCATGCCGGCGCGCAAGTTGGAGCGCGCGTTTGACGGTCGGGAGGGGCACTTCGAGCTGGACGAGGAGGCAATCTGCGCGGGAGATTCGCCCCTCGGCGCGTTCGACGTCGGCGGGCGAAAGGAGCGCGTTCGCGCCGGGCGCCACGCTGATGAGGTTCTCGCCGTCGCGGGCCACAAGGATGAGCGCAACGCCCGAGGCGACGCCCTTCGCGATGCGGACAAAGTCGGTGCGGATGCGATCGCGCCGGAACCCGGCGAGCGCCGCCTTGCCGAAGGAGTCGTCCCCGACGCACGCGACGAAGGTCACGTCTCCCCCGGAACGCGCCACGGCGACCGCCTGGTTGGCGCCCTTGCCCCCCGCCGCGACGAGGAACTCGCCCCCGAGCCGGGTCTCCCCCGGCCACGGAAGCTCCGGCGACATCACCACCATGTCCGTGTTGGAGCTGCCGACCACGACGATCTTCGGCTTATTCAACGAGATGCTCCCCGACCATCCCTGTTGTCATTTCTGGAACTCGATCGTCCCGTCGGCCTTCAGGACATTCCGTCCGCCCGAATGCCAGGCGCCGCCGCAGCGGCAGAGGGGGTCCGTGCCCTTGGCACCCGCGGAATACTGATAGTTGATGCCGCTTCCGGGGCCGGACGGGCAGGTGAGGAACTTCGCGTCGATGAGCTTCGCGTCCACCAGTGCCTGCAGGCTCGACGGGTTGCCGCCGTGTTTCGCGTGGTAGGCCGCCAGGGCCCCCTTGATCTGCGAGAGGTTATTCTGGCACTTCATCTGCCGGGCCTTGTCCTGCACGATGCTTCCCGCGTCGCCCGAGGCATAGTGAACGCCGACGCCGACGGCGGCAATCAGCGCAAACGCGGCAATCCAGCCGATGCGTTTCATGGCTTCTTCTCCGGCTTCTTTGCCCCCGGGCGCTGACGCTGCTCGGCGAGTTTCTTCTGGAAGTCCGCCTCGGCGAACCATTTCACCGCGCCGTCGACGAAGAGCGCGTGCCGGCCGGTCCCCTTATGGGCGCCGTCGTGCTCGTAGGCGACGATCGTGTCCGGCGCGTCCTTGTGATCCACGCCCTCAACAAGAGTATAGCTGAGGACAGGCTCTATGGCCGTGTCAATCTCGGCGACCTCCATGTGCTTCCAGTCGTGCTTGTCCGGCTCCTTGTAGGCCTGCGCGTCGCTGGGGCAATGGAGCACCTTCGCCATCGTGACGTAGCCGTCGTGGAGGAGCACGCCGAAGGACTTGGGAAACGCCTCCTCATGATCGCCGGCGTACATCATCATCGCCAGGCCGATCTCGTGGAGGTTGTTCTGACAGGCCTTCCGCCGGGCCAGTTCCAGCCCGTTCACCATCGCATCGCCGTAGCCCTGGGCCCAGGAAATGGACGCCGCAAGATTAAGGGCGGCCAGCCCCAAGACGAGGCACAGTCCTTTTCTCACGAGTAGCTCCTCACTTCTTCGGAAGCAGGTCCTTCTGCTCCTTCATGAGCTTCTGGAACTCCTCCTCCGGGTACCACTTCACGTGGCCGTCGTTGAAGAAGCAGTTGCGGCCACCGCCGCCGACATGCGGGTCTTTGTCGTAGACGATCACGACCTCGGCATCCACCGCGTGATCGATTCCCGGCACCATAACGTAGCTCAGGATCGGCTCGATGGCCTTGTCCAGGTCGGCGACCTCGGTGTTCCTGAAGTCGAGGTGCGCCGGGAACTTGTAGGTCCGCTTGTCCGACGGGCACATAAACACCTTCCCCGTCGTCAGGTAGCCCTCGTGCAGCAGCACGCCCAGCGACTTCGGGAACTTGTCGTCATGGTCCCCGGCGTACTGGAACATCGCCAGGCCGATCTGCCGGATGTTGTTCATGCACTTCGCCCGGCGGGCCGCCTCCTGGGCGTTCGCCAGGGCCGGCACCAGCGTGCCGAGCGTCGTGCCGAGCTGGGCGACGCCGTCGCCCGTGCTCCCGGCGAAGCCGTAGCTCTCAACGAGGTAGCCTTCCTGGTCGCGGCTGAGGGCGCTGATGCTGCCGAAGAGGTGCAGCGCGATCGTCTCGGCACGGGGAAGCTTCTTCACCAGTTCGTTCGCGGGGATGTCCTCCTTGAACATGTCGAGCAGGTCCGCCAGCGGCTTGGCCGCGCTGCCGTAGTCCGCCCGGAAGCTCTCCTTCGTCTCGCTCCAGGCGAGCATCGACGGCTTGGCGGCGACGTGCGAACGGACGGCCTGCCATGCGGCCGAGTCGACGAGCGGCTTGGCCGGCGGCGCGCCCGAGAGGTCGATGGCCTTCTTCAAAGCCTCCGGCGTCGAGGCGAGGATGAGCTTGCCGTCGACGAACGAGTAGGACGGGCTCAGCGGCAGCGGCGCGCCGGGAATCCTGATCGCGTAAAATTCGTGCTTCTTGTACTCGGACTTTTCGACCTCGACGGGGGCCCTGCCGCCACGTCCACCCGCCTTGTCGTGGATGAAGGCGACGAGCTTTTCCAGCGCCTTCGATGCCGTGGCCTGGTCCTTCACGCTGACCGAGGCCGCAAACTGGTAGTGCAACAAGGCCATCTCCGCAGGGCCGACGGCCCAGGCTCTCCCTCCGGCCAGCGCCGCCGCAGACTTGGGGGCCGGGCCGAGGGTGCGGAACGTAATCTCGTCGCCGAGTGAGCCCAGCAGGTCCTTGCGCAGGTCGAAGCCGAGGGCCTGGTTCCTGTCCTCCACCCCGGCGTTGACGCGGTCGGGGTCGTCCATGGCGCCGGCGAACTCGACGAGGACGTCATAGATGGCGCCCGCGCTGAGCCGCGCGACGGCGACGTCCGCGGCCTTTTCGTCGACGGAGGCGAGCATCGCCTTCTCATCAACGGGGGCCGTCGGGATAAGCTTGAAAAGGCCCGAGGCGCCCTGCGGAGCGTGGATGTAGAGCGTCTCCTTCACGCCCGGGGCGTCGGGGGCAACGCCGAGCCTCACGTAGTTCACGTCCTTGAGGCCCGTCGCCTCCCACACCTTCTCGAATCGCTCCGCCCGGCCGAGTTCCGCAGTCTGCTCGCGCAGGCGCTCGACGTCGAGCCAGACCGTCAGCAGTTCCTTCGCCCCGCCGAATCGCTTGGCCGCTGCGGCGTAGCGGTCGAGCTTGAAGAGCGAGCCTTCGAGCCCCTTCGTCGCACGCGCCATCCGGCGCAGCGTCTCCTTGCCGGAGGTGATAATGAGGTCGCCGCAGTTCCAGCCGACGCAGAACGGGCCGACCGACTTGCACTGGACGCCCTCGACCTGGTC
The DNA here is from genome assembly GCA_037439485.1 of Planctomycetota bacterium. Taxonomy (GTDB): domain Bacteria; phylum Planctomycetota; class DG-23; order DATKVD01; family DATKVD01; genus JBBIVY01. The sequence continues at coordinate 21,536 of JBBIVY010000050.1, forward strand.
CTCGGGAACTTGGGCGCCCATCCCCTGCGTAGCCTTGTCGAGGAACTTATCGACCAGCTTGGCGAGGTCGTCGCCGCGGTTGCCCGGGCGGACGATGAGGGCCATGCCCGGGATCCGCCCGCGCACATCGAGAAGCGCGAACGCCATTTCGCTGTCCGTCAGAAGCCGGAGGTCCGCCCACTGCGGCACGGAATCATCGCCCCATTTCTCCCGCATCAGCGCGTCCATGAAGCGCGAAAGCTCGGCGCCGAACGCCTGCACCTCGGGCTCCCGGATGAGCTTCAGGACCTCCGTGTCCTTGAAGGCCGCTCCGGCCTTCGTGAAGCCAAGGTAATGAACGTAGAGAATCGCATCGGAGGGCACGTATCCATCGAGCGTTTCCGGCCCCTTCTCGGCCGCCTGGGCCCACGCCGTCCCCGCCAACGCCAGCAGTGCAATCCCCGCCAGTGCCGTCATCCTGCGCATGGTCTCACCCTCCCTGGATGGATACGATCCGACCGACCGTCTTTCGAGTATACTCCCGCCGACGGAAGAACTCGATGTCTTTCCAAGCCCGGGCCCGCGCCTATTGCTCGCCGGCCAGGCGCTTCTTCTGCTCGGCCCTGATGAGCTGGAACCGATCCTCCCACACCCATTCCACGTGGCCGTCGTTGAAGAAGCAGTTCCGTCCCTCGCGCGTGTGAGCGCCGTCCTTCTCGTAGAGGATGATCGTCTCGGCGTCCGCCGTGTGATCGATTCCCGAGACCCTCACGTAGCTGAGGAACGGTTCGAGGGCCTTGTCCAGATCCTTCACGTCCGCATTCTTGAAGTCCAGCAGCTTGTCCGGGAAGTTATAGACCCGCCGGCTTGAAGGACAGAGGAACACCTTCGGCGTCGTCAGGTAGCCGTCGTGGAGGAGCACGCCGAAGCTGTCGGGGAACTTGTCGTCATGGTCCCCGGCGTACTGGAACATCGCCAGGCCGATCTGCCGGATGTTGTTCATGCACGACGCCCGGCGCGCCGCCTCCCGGGCCTTGGAGAGCGCCGGAAGCAGGAACCCCGCCATCATCCCCGTCGTGGCCAGCGAGCCGCCGTTGCCGGGGATCGTCCCGCCGCCGAACGTGCCGTAGCTCTCGAACAGATACCCTTCCCCGTCGTGGCTCAGCGCCATGAGCGAGCCGGAAACATGCGGCGTCACGACCATCGAGGTCGGGAACTTCGTCGCGAGGCTGTGCTTCGGGACGTCCGGGATGCCGTTGGTCATCTGCACCAGGAGCGTGGCGAGGCCGCCATAGGCCTGGTCGAAGCCGGTCTTGAACTCGCTGTAGACCAGCGCCGACGGCTTGGCCGCAACGTGCGAACGCAGCGCCGCCCAAGCCGCGGAGTCGACCATCGGCCGGGCCGAGGCCTGCTGGTCGAGCGTCTTCTTGAGAGTCTGGGGCGTCGCGGCGATGTACATGCGCCCCTTCGAGATGCAGTAGGAAGGCGTCGCCGGGATGGGCAGCCCGACGAACTTCAGCGCGACGATCGTGAGGCCCTTGTAGTTGATCCGCTCCGTCTCGATGGCGAGGTGATCGGGGCGCGCGGCCCTCCCGGCGGCCTCACCAGCGACGACGACCAGCTTGTCGAGACAGTCGTTCAGCTTCTTCTCGTCCTTGACGCCGACCGAGACGTAGAACTCCGGGAAGAAGAGGAACCCCGGGCCGATGGTGCGGAGGGTCGTCTCGTCGCCGAGGGAGCCGAGGAGGTCCTTGCGCAGGTCGAACCCGGCGGCCTGGTTGAAATCGGCGATGGCGGCGTCGAAGCCCTCGTTCTCGCCGGCGAGCGCCACCATCTCGGAGATCGCGTCGTAAAGCTCCTCGGGGCTGCACCGCGCGATGAAGAAGTCGTCCGCCGTCTGGGGCACCCCGGCGAGCATCGTCTTCTCATCCAGCGGCTTCGTCGGGAAGACCCGGAACAGCCCCTTGGCCATCGGCGCGTGGACGTAGAAGCTGACCTTCACCCCCGGAGAGTCCGGGGCGACGGCGAGACGCACGTAGTCCACGTCCGTCATCCCCGTCACCTTCCAGACCTGGTTGAAGTCCTCGAGGTCCGCGCCCTTCAGGTCCTTCATCAGCGCCGTGAACCGCTCGACGTTGAAGAACGCCGTCAGGAACTCCTTCTCGGCGCCGAACTTCTTCGCCGCGGCGGCGTAGCGATCGTTCTTGAGGAGCGAGGCCCCCTTGCCGCTGACCGCGCGCAGCATCCGGCGCATCGTCTCCTGGCTGGAGGCGATGACGAGATCGCCCGACACCTGCGCCACCGATATCGGCCCCACCTGTTTCACGCTCACGCCGTCGATGTCGGCCTCGGCCACGCCCTCCGCATGGCCGCCGGTGGCCTTGTCGATGAGCCGGTCGAGCAACTTGGACATCTCGCCGGCCTTGTCGCCGCCGCGGACGATGAGCGCCACCGACGGTATCGTCCCGCGGAAATCCATCAGCGCGAAGGCGATCTCGCTATTGTAGATCAGTTGGATATCGGCCCACTGCACCGGCGAGTCCTCGGCCTTCTCCTTGAGGAGCGCATCCATGAAGCGCGAAAGCTCGGCACCGAACGCCTGGACCTCGGGCTCCTGAAGTATCCTGTAGAGGTCCGTCTGGCGGAAGGTCGTCGCGGCCTGGGCGAGCCCCTGGTAATGGACATAGAGCACCGCGTCCGAAGGCACGTAAGCCTCCATCGGCGGCGGCGCCTTCGCCGCCTCCTCGGCCGAGACAGACGCCGCGAATGCCAGCGCCAGCACGCCCGTCAGAACCAATCGCCTGCGCATGTTCCGTCCTCCAGTTCCATGAGGCCCCACGCCGTTCCCACGTGACCGTGAATTATACGTCGTGAACCACAAATATCCGAACGTTTTTCCGAACGCCCGCCGCAGCCTCTTACCCGGCCTGGCACATGCCGTTCCACTCATTTACGCATTTACGCGAATTCGCTGGAGATTTGGCAAATCGCGCCAGAATTCCCCAGAATTCCCAGAATTCCTCAAAACACACCCCCCCTCCTTCCCGCCCGGCGCATAGCCGTCCATTCGACGCAATCGGTATCAATCGTCCACAAAAGGTGCCGCGTACCTTTTTCGGGGCTCACTTGCCGATGCAGAAGCGGCTGAAGATGCGGTCGAGGAGGTCGGCGGCGGCGAGGGGGCGGGTGAGGGAGCGGAGATGGTTGATGGCGCCGCGGAGGTCGTCGGCGATGAGTTCGAGGCCGGAGGCGTCCCGGGCCCGGGCAAGGCACTCGGCGGCGAGTCGGAGGGAATCGAGCTGCCGGAGCGTCAGGAGGAACCGCTGGGCCGGCCGGCGGACGCCTCGGCCGAGAAGCGCCTCGCGAATCTCCGCGCGCAACGCATCGAGCCCGGCGCCCGTGAGGCAGGAGACCTCCACCACGTGTCCCCGTCCCGATATATCGGGACGCTCCGTCTTCTCAGCCGCCGGAAGGTCACTCTTGTTCAGGACCAGGAGGCAGGCGGGACTCGATTTTGGGTTTTGGATTTTGGATTTTGGGTTGGCAGAAACCGCATCGAGAAACTCCGCGTCAACAGCACTCAACGGCTCGCTGCCGTCGATGACGAGAAGGAGAAGGTCGGCCCTTTCGCGTTCCGACCGGGCGCGAACGAGCGCCTCCTCGTCCGGGTCCGGTTCGGCCTTCGGCCTTTCGCCTTCGGCCTTCGGCCTTTCGCCGGCGGTGTCCACAAGAAGCACCCTGGCGCCTTCGATGTCGGTCTCTTCTTCGAGGACATCGCGCGTGGTGCCGGGGACGGGGGTCACAATCGCGGCGGCGCGGCCGACGAGGCGGTTGAAGAGCGACGACTTGCCCGCGTTGGCGCGGCCGACGACGGCGATGCGGGCTCGCTCGCTGAAGGCGACGGCGGCTCCCTCCGATCGGCGAAGCCCCTCCACCTCGCCGAGCGCGCAGGAGACCTCGCGGGCGATCTTGTCCTCCCCCGCCGGGACGAGGTCCTCCTCGGAGAAGTCGATCGCCAGTTCCACCTGCGTCAGCGCCTCGGTCAACTGCTCGGCGACCGCCGCAACGCGCTTGGAGAGTGCCCCCGTCAGTTCGCCCAGCGCCAGGCGGCTTTCGTCCTCCCCCGCCGCGTGGATAAGCTTCATCACCGCCTCGGCCTGCGCCAGGTCGATGCGCCCGCTCAGGTAGGCCCGCTCCGTAAATTCCCCCGGCCGCGCCAGGCGCGCCCCCGAAGCCAGCACCGCCTCCAGAACGCCCGACACCACCGGCGGGCTCCCCGGCACGTGAAACTCCACCACGTCCTCGCGGGTGTAGGAGCGAGGGCCGCGCATCATCATTAACATGCAGGGCACGGGGGCAACGAACGCGGGGACCGTCAGGGACCCGAGGGTGATATGCCAGTCCGCTTCGATTTTGGCTTTTGGCTTTTGGCTTTTGGCTTGAGAGACGAAGAGCTTCTCCGCGCACACAATCGCTTCCGGCCCGCTCAGGCGTACGATGGCGCGCGCCGACGAGCCGGGCGGAGATGAAACAGCAACAATGGTCTCGGATGAAGGCATTAGCACGACAGAAGAGGTCCCGAATCGGGGCTCTTCAACCCAAAATCCAAAA
>JBBIVY010000051.1:0-26007 GCA_037439485.1 Planctomycetota bacterium
AATGACGAAGTGCGAACGGGTATCGGCATTCGAGCTTCGCCATTCATTCGTCATTGTCGTCCGAAAGCGAGAGAAATGACACCACTGCCCACAAACGTCTATGTCGGCACCTCCGGCTGGAGCTATCCGGACTGGGAAGGGACGTTCTATCCCCGCCGCAAGCCCGCGGGGTTCGACGAGCTGCGGTATCTGTCGCAGTACTTCAACGCCGTGGAACTGAACAACACGTTCTACCGCCCGCCGGTGGCGGCGGTGTCGGCGAAGTGGGTGGAACGCACGGCGGACCGCCCACGGTTCCACTTCACGCTGAAGCTCTGGCAGCGGTTCACGCACGAACGCGAGCCGGCCTACACCGATGCGGACCTTGAGCTTTTCAAGGACGGCATCGAGCCCCTGGCCGCGTCCGACCGGCTCGGGGGGATACTGATTCAGTTCCCGTGGGGCTTCCAGAACACCGAGGAAACACGCGATTACCTGGCGAAGCTTGCGGGTGATTTTGCGGACTACCGCCGGTTCGTCGAGGTGCGGCACCGATCGTGGCAGAACGACGAAACGCAGCGTTTTCTGCGGGAAATCGGCCTGAATTGGACCAATATCGACCAGCCGGTTTCGAAGACAAGCGTGCTCCCGTCCGCGGTGGTTACGGGGGACGCGGCCTATGTCCGCCTGCATGGGAGGAATGCGGGCGCGTGGTTTGACCGTGACGCGGGGCGGGACGAGCGTTATAATTACCTCTACTCGGACGAGGAGCTGGACGGGTGGGTGAAGAAGATCCGCGAGCTGGTGGAGACGTCGGGGGCGGTCTACGCCTTCACGAACAACCACTACCGCGCCCAGGCTGCGGCGAATGCGCTGCAGATTTCGGCCAAGGTCGGCGGCGGACGCGTCCGGGTGCCGGACGTCCTTGCCGAGACGTATCCGTTTCTCCGCGACATCGCCCGAGAAGGGGAGGGCGACGGGACGGGGACGCTGTTTTGACGGACGTTGCAGGTTGAAAGTTGAAGGTTGAATGTTGACAGAAAGACTCGCGTTCGCGGGCGCTTCTTAGACCTTCAACATTCAACGTTCAACCTTCAACTCATCGCGAGGCAGAACTCGCAAACCAAGGGAGGGCCAAGATGTCTCACACCGCGCAGTCGCTGGCGAACGATCTGAAGAAGATGGGCATCAAGCCGGGCCAGGCGCTGATGGTTCATTCGAGCATGAAGAGCCTGGGCCAGGTTGAAGGCGGGCCGGATGCGGTCATCGACGCCCTCATGGCCGTGCTGGGGCCCGAGGGCGTGATGTTTGTGCCGACGCTGTCGGCGACGTTCGCCAAGGCGGGCTGGAGCGACCTGTGCAAATACGCGTGGGACCCGAAGGAGACGCCGTCGCGCGTCGGGCTCATCACCGACACGGTCTGGCGGAGGCCGGGCGCCGCGCGCAGCGATCACCCGACGCATTCGCTGGCCGCCCTCGGCAAGAACGCGAAGGAGCTGGTGAAGGGCCACGGCAACGGGGCGACGACGTTCGACAAGAACGGGCCTTACGGCAAGTACGTGAAGCTCGACGCGACGATCCTGTTCCTGGGCACGGGGATGGGCTGCAACACGACGCTGCACGTCGCGGAGGACTGGGCGGAGCTGCCGTACATGGACCAGGGCTCGAAGGCGCTCGTGAAGCAGGGGGACAAGACCGTCGATGTGCCGCTGAAAATGTCGCCCAACGGGCACCGGTCGTTCTACGCGAAGGACGACGTGTCGACGGCGGTGAAGCTGTTCCACTCGCTCGGCCTCGTGCGCGAGGGGAAGCTCGGCGACGCGAAGGTGCAGATCATCCGCGCGCAGGACGTCATCAACGCGATGATGAAGACGTACTATAACGGCGACCCGGGATTCCTCCTCTGTCGTAAGAGCGACTGCGAGTTCTGTAAGAAGGGCCAGGAGGACTGCGCCCGCGAGCTTCCGCGCATCAAGAAGACCATCGAGAAGCTCGTGGCCGGCGGGTGGTGCAAGCTGTAATTCCTCTGTAGGGGCACGGCACGCCGTGCCCGTCCTTACCCGCGGGCACGGCGTGCCGTGCCCCTACGAACAGCAAGGAAACAGCCATGGCCGTTCTGAGCGAAACGCGCGACCGTCTCATGGCGCTGTGCCGCGATGCGGAGATCGACCTTGCGATGAGCGTGACGGTGAAGGGGGTCGAAGGGCCGGAAGGCCTGGCGCCCGGCGGGGACCGGCTTATCGAGGCGACGGTGGACGGCTCGCACGGCGAGGCGTGGGTCGATCCCGCCTCGGCCGCGTGCGGCTGGCAGGGAACGCTCGGCGACGTCTTCTCAATGCCGCTCAAGGCCGCGTCCAAGCGCGCCGTCGTCGTGGCCACGATGAACGCCCTCGCGTCGCGCCTCGGGCTCACGGGCCATAACTTCCGCTGCCGGCACGGCACCCCGCTGACCTGCGGCCGCGAACTCGTCCGGCAACTCAAGGGCCGCTTCGAGGACCTCGCGCACGTCCTCGTCGTGGGCTGTCAGCCCGGCGTCGTCGAGGCCCTCGTCGAGGATCTCGGCGCGAAGGGCGTCCGCGTCCTCGAACACAGCGCGTCCCACGTCGGCAAGGTGCTCCATGGCGTGCGCGTCGAAAACGGCAACGCGGACATCACCGCCGACGTGAGGTGGTGCGACGTGATGCTCGTCACCGGGGCGAGCGTCGTCAACGGCACGCTCGACGACCTGCTCCGACATTCGCATAACCATTCGAAGCCGCTGGTGTTTTACGGCAACACGATCGCCGCCGTGGCCGCCGTCGCGGACCTGGAGAGAATCTGCCCCGCCGGCGCCCATTAGCGCGCGCATAGCGGAAGTGTCCTCTCGGATTTCGCTCGGGTAAAAGGAGGAGCATTTGGCGAGATTACGTTCTTATCAGATGCCGCCGCAACAGCCGCAGCCGCCGATTCAGCCGTTGCCGGGCCAGCCGGGATACCCGTCTCAGCCCAAGAAGAAGCCGAACAAGATCGGGGCGTACGTGGCGCTGGGCGCCGCGGGGCTGGTCCTCGTCGGCGGGCTCATCTGGTGGGCGACGCTGGGGGAGGAGCCGAAGCCCGCGCCGACGCAGGAGGAGCCTACGGTGACCGCGGACGTCAAGCTCACGGAGGCTCAGAAGAAGAAGGTCTACACCTCGCTGATGATCCGCAAGGAGATGCTGAGGCCTATGGGCGCGGTGGATAATGCCTACAAGACCCTGGCGGGGGAGAACAAGATCAGCGTTCAGGGGGTGCATTCCATAGAGGCTGAAGGAAACAGCAAACGCTGGCCGAAGGAATAGCTTTTCGATAGGCCTTGTTTTCCTGCTAACTCCAAACGGGGCAAGGATTTGCGCCATAAACGCTGACCCTTGCCCCGATTATTCCGCCTGAATTTGCCTGCTACCGGAGTGTTTGTTGTAAGTGTGGCTCCTGTAATGGGTTGCGGCGTGACCTGCCTGCGAAAAACCGCAGAAATCACTTGACAGGTACCCCTATCCCGGATAGATTTACGTGTTCTTGTGGCCCAGAGTCTGTTTATCGACTGCCGCAGGGGTGGGGGTATTTCGATGGCGGAAGTTGTCTTGACCGACGTGTCGAAGGTATTTCCGCCCAACGTGGTTGCGGTGAAGCAGTTCAGCTTGACTATCGCCGACAAGGAGTTTCTGGTGCTGGTCGGGCCGTCGGGCTGCGGGAAGTCGACGACGCTGCGGATGGTGGCGGGGCTGGAAGAGGTGACGGGCGGGACGATCTCGATCGACGGGCGGGTGGTGAACGACGTGCCGCCCAAGGACCGGGACATCGCGATGGTCTTTCAGAACTACGCCCTGTATCCGCACATGACGGTGTACAACAACATGGCCTTCGGGTTGAAGCTGCGGAAGCTTCCGAAGGCGGAGATCGACGCGCGCGTCCGCGAGGCGGCGAAGATCCTGGGCATCACGGAGCTTCTGGACCGGAAGCCCAAGGCGCTCTCGGGCGGGCAGCGTCAGCGCGTGGCGGTGGGGCGGGCGATCGTGCGGCAGCCGAAGGTGTTCCTCTTCGACGAGCCGCTGTCGAACCTCGACGCCAAGCTGCGGGTGGAGATGCGCGCGGAGCTGAACAAGCTGCACAACCGCATCGCGACGACGATGATTTACGTGACGCACGACCAGGTCGAGGCGATGACGCTGGGCGATCGGATCGTGGTGATGAACGCCGGGGTGATCCAGCAGGTGGGGCCGCCCCTTGAAATCTACAACCGTCCGCTGAACAAGTTCGTCGCGGGGTTCATCGGGACGCCTCCGATGAATTTCCTGGAAGGGACGCTCTCGAAGGACGACGGACGCGTGGTGTTCGAGGAAGGCTCGACGCGCATCCCGCTGCCGGCGCGGATGACCCCGCGGCTGGCGCCCCTGGCGGGGAAGAAGGTGTTCTTCGGGATTCGTCCGGAGGACATCCGCGATCGCGCCCCGGCGGGGGAAAAGGCCGAGACGTTCGCGGTGAAGACGACGGTCGAGGTGGTGGAGCCGCTCGGCGACGAGATGATTCTGTATCTGAAAACGCCGACGCACGATTTTATCGGGAAAGTGGGCTCGCACGGCGACGTGACGGACGGCCAGGCCCTCGAGGTGAACATGAACCTCGACAAGGTCCACGTTTTCGACGCCCAAACAGGCGAGAACCTATGTCTGGTTAGCCGGAACTAGCCCGGTCGGCACCGTCGCGCGTCGGAACAGAGTGGGTTTGCACCCGCTCTTTTTTGTACCGATGAATGCGCGGCGGCGGGGAGGACAACGGGTTTTTGAGGGGAGTGGGTTATGAGCGAGCTGCTGAGACTGGTGGACTCGATCCATCGGGACAAGAACATCGACCGCGAGGTGCTCATCGAGGGGCTGGAGCAGGCCCTCGCGAGCGCCGCGAGGAAGGTCTACGGATCGGATGAGATCGTGGTGACCATCGACCGCGAGTCGGGGGAGATCAAGGCGGCGGACGGGGACCAGCCGATCGACCCGGTGAAGCTGGGGCGCATTGCGGCGCAGACGGCGAAGCAGGTGATGATCCAGAAGATCCGCGAGGCCGAGCGGGACGTGATCTACGGCGAGTACGACGAGCGGAAGGGCGCGCTCGTGACGGGGACGGTGCAGCGCTTCGAAGGCGGGGCGCTGGTCGTGAACCTCGGCAAGACGGAAGGCATCCTGCCGCGCAGCGAACAGATTCCGGGAGAGGTGTATCAGCCGGGCGACCGCATCCGCGTGATGGTGCTCGACGTGCAGAAGGTGGGGCCGCGGGTGAAGATCGTGCTGTCGCGCGCGCACCCGGAGATCGTCCAGCGCCTCTTCGAGTTGGAGGTCCCCGAGGTCGCCGAGCGCATCATCGAGGTCCGGGGCATCGCCCGCGAGGCCGGACAGCGCACCAAGATCGGCGTCGTCTCCCTCGACAGCAAGGTCGACTGCGTCGGCGCCTGCGTCGGCGTCCGCGGCAGCCGCATCAAGAACATCGTCGACGAACTCAACGGCGAGAAGATCGACATCGTCCGCTGGAACGACTCGCCCGAGGTGCTGATCATGGCGTCGCTGAAGCCGGCCGAGATCGCCAACATCGAGCTCGACCCGGAGAACCAGCGCGCCCGCGTCATCGTGCCCGAGGACCAGCTTTCTCTGGCCATCGGCAAGAAGGGGCAGAACGTCCGCCTGGCCTCGAAGCTCTGCGGCTGGAGCCTCGACATCGTCAGCGAGTCCGAGGCCGCGGCGCTGCCCGCCGTGGAGGCCAGCGAGGTCAATTTCGCCGAGATCCCCGGCATCGGCGAGCACGCCGCCGAGGCGATCACCGCCGCGGGCATCGTCACGCTGCGCGACGTCTTCGACGCCGGGCAGACGGGCCTGGAGTCGATCGAAGGGATCGGCCCGGCCAAGGCGGCCGACATCGTCTCCTACACGACGTCGCTCTACGAGCAGCTCGCGTCGGATGCCATGGCGAAGGCCCGCGCCTCCGCGTCGTCGGCCCCGCCGCAGAGCGCGCGTCAGAAGCTCGACAACCTGCTGCCGGATCGTCCGTCGGCGCCGGCGGCCGTCGAGCCGGAAGTCGCTGCCGAACCGGAAGCCGCTGCCCAGCCGGAAGCCGCGCCGGAGACGTCCGAGCCTGCGCCGGAAGCGCCGAAGTCCGAGCCGGATGAGAAGCAAGACAACGCCTGAATCAGGCTCTAAGGGGGCTGCACTTGACCATTCGTCTGCATGAACTCGCCAAGCTGCTCGGCCGTCCGAGCAAGGAGTTGATGGACCAGGCCAAGGTTCTGGGGATTCCCTGCCGGTCGCACCAGAGCGTGCTGGAGGACGACGAGGCGGTGCAGCTTAAGAACGCCGTGGCGTCGCTGCCGAAGCCGAAGCCGAAGGCGATCAAGAAGCCCGCGATCAAGAAGCCCGTGGTGAAGGAAAAGGAAGCGGAGCCGGAAGTCGAGGTCGTCGAGAAGCCCGTCGAGCCGGCGCCGAAACCCGTGGCGAAGAAGCTCGCGAAGCCGAAGGCCGCCGTCGCGGCGGTCCCGCCGAGCGTGTCCTCAGAGCCGAAGCCCGAGCCGAAGGTCGAAGCGAAGGCCGTGCCGGCCCCCGCGGCGCCCGTGGAAGAGCCCGCGCCGGCCCCGGCCGAGCCCGTCGCGGTCGAGCCCGAGCCGCAGGCCGCCGAGCCTGTCGAGCCCGTGGCCGAGGCGAAGCCCGCCGCGCCTGCGAAGAGCGAAGCCCCGAAGCCCCCGGCCGTCACGCGCCGGATCGAATCCGCGAAAGTCACCGGCTCCGCCGCCGTGGGGCGCATCGAGCTTCCGCGTCCCGGCGTGCGTCCGCCGCTGAGGCACATGCCGTCGCGTCCGGTGCCGCCTCCGAGATCGGGCTCGTCGTCGACGAGCGGCGCTCCGGCCGCGCACCCGGCCGCGCATCCTGCGCACCCGGCGCACCCGGCCTCGTCCGATCGTCCCTCGCGCCCGGCGCCCGTGCCGCTGGCGCAGCGTCCGCTGACGCCGCGCCGTCCGCAGACGTCCTCCGGCGGCGGGGGGCAGGGAGCGAAGATCCTCTACCGTCCGGGCGACAAGGACGGCCCGCCGGAGAAGCCGCAGAAGAAGCGTCCGACGCCGACGCCGCTGGCGCGCATCCGCATCGAGCCGGAGGAAGACCCGCTCGCCTCGAAGCTGAAGAAGGCGGTGGTCAAGAAGGGCACGGGCGATCAGGCCTGGAAGGGCCAGGTGGACGAGGAGGGCGACGTTCCGACCCGCGTGCGCACGGCGTTCCGCCGTCGCCCGGTGAAGCCGCCGCCCGTCGTCGCGAAGATCATGCCCAAGCCGACGCAGGTGGAGCTGATCACGCCCGTCACGGTCAAGGACCTTTCGTCCGGCACCGGCGTCAAGGCGAGCGTCATCATCAACAAGCTGATGGTCATGGGCGTGCTGGCCAACATCAACCAGCAGCTCGACGACGCGGTGGTGGAACTGCTGTCGGGCGAGCTGGGCGTGAAGGTGACGCTGAAGAAGCCGAAGGACGTCACGGCGGACATCATCGCGCACCGCAACATCGAGGAGACGGCGGAGGACCAGGTGACGCGGGCCCCGGTGGTGACGTTCATGGGGCACGTCGATCACGGCAAAACGTCGCTCCTGGACGCGATCCGCAAGGCCAACGTGGTGGCCACCGAAGCGGGCGGCATCACGCAGCACATCGGGGCGTACAAGGTGACGACGTCGCAGGGGAAGTCGGTCGTCTTCCTGGACACGCCCGGCCACATGGCGTTCACGGAGATGCGCGCCCGCGGGGCGAACGTCACGGACGTCGCGGTGATCGTCGTTGCGGCGGACGACGGCGTCATGCCGCAGACGGAGGAAGCCATCAACCACGCGAAGGAGGCGAAGGTCCCCATCGTCGTGGCGCTGAACAAGATCGACCTGCCGCAGGCGAACCCGGACAAGGTCAAGCAGCAGCTCGCGTCGCTGGACCTGATCTGGGACAAGTGGGGCGGCAAGACCGTCATCGTGCCGTGCTCGGCGACGAAGAAGACGGGGCTGGACGAGCTGGTGGACATGCTGAGCCTGGAGGCGGAACTGCTGGAGCTGAAGGCGAACCCGAAGCGCCCGGCGGAAGGCGTGGTCATCGAGGCGCGCCAGAGCGAGGGGCGCGGGGTGACGACGACGGTGCTCGTGAGGAACGGCACGCTCCGCATCGGCGACATCGTGCTGGTCGGGCGGGCCTACGGGCGCGTCCGGGCGATGTATGACGACAAGGGCGTCGAGCTGCTCGAAGCGGGCCCCTCGACCCCGGTGAGCGTGACGGGGCTGTCCGTGGTGCCCGAGGCAGGCGACCCGGTCTACGTCGTCGGCGACATCGCCGAGGCGAAGGTCGTGGCCGAGGACCGCGAGAGGCGCATGCGCGCGGAATCGCTCGGCACCCGCAAGGGCATCAAGCTCGAAGACTTCTTCGAGTTCGTCCAGCAGTCCAAGGTCAAGGAACTGCGCGTCATCGTCAAGGCCGACGTGAAGGGCTCGCTCGAAGTGCTCAAGAAGACCATCGAGGACGTCCATTCGCCCGAGGTCCGCATCCGCATCCTGCACTCGGCGGTGGGCGGGGTGAACGAGTCCGACGTGCTGCTGGCGTCGGCGAGCGACGCGGTGGTCATCGGCTTCCACGTGGCGCCCGAGGAGAAGGCGAGGCAACTCGCCGAGGCGAAGGGCGTCGACGTCCGCATCTACCAGATCATCTACCAGGTGGGCGACGAGATGCGCAAGGCCGTCGAGGGTATGCTCTCGCCGGAGAAGAAGGAGATGGTCGACGGGCACGTGGACATCCGCGAGGTGTTCAAGGTGTCGCGCATCGGCACCATCGCGGGCTGCTACGTCACCGACGGGGTCGTCACGCGGCAGAACCGGGTGCGCATCGTCCGCGACGGCGGGGTCGTCTTCGATGGACGCATCGAGACCCTCAAGCGGTTCAAGGACGACGTGCGCGAGGTGCGCGCGGGGTTCGAGTGCGGCCTCAAGATCGCCGGCTACGACGACGTCAAGGTCGGCGACCGGCTCGAAAGCTATCACGTCGAAGAGTTCGCGCGCAAGTTGTAATAGCGCAGGGCGAGTGACAACGGACTACTGACACGTGACAAGTAACAGCGAAGAGCGGGGCGAACGCGAGTCTTTCCGTTACTTGTCGGTGGTCACGTGTCAGCCGTCAGCGAGATAAGGAAGATGATCGTCGGCACACTGGAAATTCGCCTGGTCTTGCGCGATTCGCACTCGCTCAAGGATAAGCGGCACGTCCTGAAATCGATCAAGGACCGTCTGTCCAACAAATTCAACGTCTCCGTGGCCGAGGTGGGCCGGCAGGACGAGTGGCAACAGGCGACGCTCGGGGTGGCGATGGTGGGCACCGATTCGCGGTTCGTGAACTCGGTGCTCTCCAAGGTGATCGACCACCTCCGGTTTGCGCCGGGCGCGGAGCTCGTGGACTACGAACTGGAGATGTACTGATGGCGTCGAGAAGAATGGAACGCGTCGCCAGCCTGCTCAAGCAGGCGATCGGCCGCGTCATCGTGTCGGAGCTGAAAGACCCCCGCATGGGGTTCGTGACCATCGTTCGCGTGGCGCCCGCCCCGGACCTGCGCACGGCCGACGTCTTCGTCTCCGTGATGGGCGAGGGGACCGAGGTCACCCGGACGCTGCGCGGCCTCCAGCACGCGGCGAAGTTCATCAAGGGCCGCGTCGGCGAGGAAATCAAGATGCGCACGATCCCGGACCTCCGTTTCGTGGAGGACAAGACCGTGAAGGGCCAGGCCCGCGTCAGCAAGCTCATCGACGACGCCCTCGCCGAGAGCGCCGCCGTCGCCCAGGCCAAGGCGGGCGTTGCTCCGGGCGCTCCGGCCGAGCCGGGCGAGCCGGTTCCCGCCGAAGAGCCCGAAGCGGCCATCTCCAACGACGAGCTCGAAGTGCTTCTCGAAGAGCAGAAGGACGAGGAAGAGCTGGCGGGCGATGAGGAAGAGGTGGAGGCCAAGCCCAAGCCGGTCAAGCCGGGACGGAAGAAGCCTCCCGCGGTCGTCGTGGACGACGAGGAGCTTGAGGACGAGGACGACGAGGAAGAGGAAGAAGACGACGACGAGGACGACGACGAACTCGTCGATGAGGAAGACGAAGAAGATGAAGACGACGATGAGGATGAGGACGAAGAAGAGGAAGAAGACGAGGAGTGACCCGTCGTGAAGACGTCGATCCGAAAATCGCGCGGCCGTCAGTTGCGTCAGGCGTTGGGTATCCTGGAGAAGCACCTCGGGCGCCGTCGCCGTCGTCGGCCGCCGGACGCGCTGGAGACGCTCATGGTCTCGGTGCTCGCCGGGGACGGCAACGACCTCCTGGCCGCGGAGATCCTCGAGAAGCTCCGCGGGGAGCTCGTGGACTGGAACGAGCTGCGCGTCTCCACGCCCAAGGAGATCGAGGACCTCATCGCGCCGCTGCCGGACGCCGCGGAGAAGGCCGAGGCCCTCCAGCGCATCCTGCAGAAGCTCTTCGCGGAGCGGCACACGCTGAACCTGGCGCACTTCCAGCGATTCGGCAAGGACCGCCTCGACAAGGAGCTCGACAGCTTCGGCGGCCTGTCGCCGTCGGTGAAGTTCCGCATGATGCTCAAGGCGTTCGACATCAACATCCTGCCGATGACCGCGGACATCGAGCGCATCGTGAAGCGGCTGGGCCTCGTGGACAGCTACCTCACCGCCGACAAGGTGGCCGAGGAGCTGCAGCAGGTGCTGCCGCCGAAGCGGGTTTATTCGTTCTATCACCTCATGAGCGAGCACGCCGAGAAGGTGTGCATGGTGCGCGGCTACGTGTGCGCGTCGTGCCTGCTGGCGTCGGTGTGCGAGCGGGGAAAGTCATCCAAGTCCGGCGAGGATAAGTGACGTGGCCAACGTGCTGAAGCTGGGGCTGCCGAAGGGGAGCCTGCAGGACGCGACGTTCGATCTCTTCAATCGCGCGGGGTTCGATCTCAAGATCGGCTCGCGCTCCTATTTCCCGAGTTCCTCCGACCCGGAGCTTCAGGTCATCCTCTTCCGGGCGCAGGAGATCAGCCGCTACGTCCACGAGGGCGTCCTCGACGCCGGGCTCACCGGCCAGGACTGGATCACCGAGAACGAGTCCGACGTGCAGCAGGTCATCGAGCTCGTCTACAGCAAGGTCTCGCGCCGGCCCGCCCGATGGGTGCTCGCGGTGCCCGAGGCCTCGCCCATCCGCTCCGTCAAGGACCTCGAAGGCAAGCTCATCGCCACCGAGCTCGTCGGCGTGACGAAACGCTGGCTCCAGAAGAACGGCGTCAACGCGCGGGTGGAGTTCTCGTGGGGCGCGACGGAAGTGAAGGCGCACCTCGTCGACGCGATCGTGGAGGTGACGGAGACGGGCTCGTCGCTCGCCGCGGCGAAGCTGCGCATCGTCGAGGAGGTGATGTCGAGCACGCCGAAGATCATCGCGAACAAGGCCGCCTGGGCCGACGCGTGGAAGCGCGAGAAGATCGAGAACATCGTCCTCCTCGTCGAAGGCGCCATCCGCGCCGACGGCATGGTGGGCATCAAGCTGAACGTGCCGAAGGGGAAGCTCGACGCCGTGCTGGCGAAGCTCCCCGCGCTCAAGAAGCCGACGATCTCTCATCTGACCGACGGGGACTGGTTCGCCGTCGAGGTGATCGTCGACGAGGATTTCGTCCGCAAGATCGTCCCCGAGCTGAAGCGCGCCGGGGCCTCCGGCATCATCGAGTACCCGCTGAACAAGGTCATTCCGTAGCCGCCGATTTCTTCCCGTCCCGTTTCATCGGGAGCAGGGTGAGGGGCCGAACTTGTCGAACGTGGAACGCCGCGCCCTCCTGCTGGTGATCGCCGCCGCGCTGTGTCTCGCCGGCTGTGAGGCCATTCCGATGGGGATCGCCTCGTCCGACGCGAACGCCGGCATCCCCGCCGCGGACCTCATGCCGAACGAGTCCGGCGCGGGCGCGAAGGCGCTGGCGGAGTTCGGCGCCGCGGTGATGCTCCACGAGGAGAGCGACGGGCTGCTCGTCGAAGCGCGCGGGGCGTCGAAGGCGACGGCCGCCCAGCGTCGCGAGGCGGAGGCCCAATCGGCGGAGCTGTGGAAGCAGGCCGTCAAGCGATACGAAGCGACGCTGGCGGCGGATGCGAAGTGCGTCGCCGCCTGCCAGAGGCTCTCCAGCGGGTATTTCGACCGCAACGACGGCGAGCAGGGGCTCCTGTGGCTCAAGCGCGCGGCGGAGCTGAATCCGGGCGATTTCGGCGTGCTGTTCAGCCTGGGCGTGCAGAACGAGCGTGCCGGGCGCGCCGCCGATGCGATCGACGCCTATGCCCGCGCCGAGCGCGCGCGGCCGGAGGGGGATGAGCAGGGCCGGTTCGTGCCGGTGGTCGTCTTCGAGCTGGCGCGGCTCCTGGAGCAGCAGAACAAGCCCTCCGAGGCCGCGGCGGCGTGGGAGCGGTTCCTCAAGCTCAAGCCGCTCGGCGACGAGGCCTACCAGGGCAACCGGACGCTGCTGGACATCCGGGACCTCATGAAGAACCACGCCCCGGTCCTCGAGAAGATCGCCGAGCTTTACGTCAAGATCGGCAAGCCCGACCAGGCCGTCGCCGCCTGGCGCGACGCCTACAAGGCCCAGCCCGATTTCCCGCAGGCCCTCCTGCGCATCGCCGAACTCCGCCGCGACACGGGCAACCTTCCCGCCGCCGTCGAGGTCTGCAAGGAGTACATCGAGAAGGAGCCGGGCCGTCTCGACGGCATGACGCTTCTCGTCGAGCTTTACAAGGCCCAGGGCAAGGCCGGCGAGGCCGTCGACGCCGCCCAGGCCTTCCTCAAGGAAAAGCCGTTCCTCTACCAGCTCCACTACCTGCTCGGCACGCTCTACGAGCAGCGCAGCGAGCCCGACAAGGCGCTCGCCGAGTACCGCATCATCATGCGCGACGGTCGGGCCTATGCCCCGGCCTACCTCCGCGCGGCGGACCTGGAATCGAAGGGCGGCAAGCCGGAGAAGGCCCTCGCGGTCTTCGCGTTGGGCGTTTCCGCGGGCGTCGACGACGACGCGTTCTACGACGAGCTCGATCGGCGCATCGGCGAGGCCGGCAAGGCCGGCGACCTCCTGGACCGGTTCCGCATCGCCGTCGTGCCGGAGGACCAGAAGTTCGGCTTCTATTACGTGCTCGGACGCATGGCGCAGGAGTTGAAGAAGCCCGCCGAGGCCGAGGCCGCTTTCCGCGAAGCCCTTCGTCAGAAGCCCGATTACCCGCAGGCCGTCATCCGCCTCGCCGGCGTGCTCATCGGCGAAGGCAAGCCGAAGGACGCCGCCGCGCTCTTGCGCGAGGCCGCCGCGAAGGATGCGAAGAACATGCTCCTCTGGCGCTTCCTGGCCGACGCCGAGAGCACCGCGGGCAACCCCGCGGGCGCCGTCACGGCGATGAAGCACTGCCTGTCGCTGAACCCGGCCAACGCGGAGAACGCGGCGCTGCTGGTGTCGTTCATGGGCGATGCGGGGCAACTCGACGCGGCGGAATCGTTCCTGGAGGGCAAGATCGCCGAGAGTTCCGACAACTCCGAGCGGTGGTCGGCGCTGCTGGCGGAGTTCCTCATGGAGCACGACCGCAAGCTCGACCGCGCCGTCGACGTGCTGCAGTCCGAGCTTGGTGACGACCCCGAGAACGCCGACCTGTTGACGCTGCTCGGTCGCGTTCACCTCAAGCAGAAAGACTACGCCGGGGCGGCCGAGGCGTTCCGCCGGGCGGCGAAGCTGGACCCGGGCAACCTGATGGCCCGGACGCTGGTCGCGGAGGCCCTGGAAGAGGGCAAGAACCTGGACGGGGCCGAGAAGGAGCTGCGCGACGCGCTTGCCGAGAAGCCCGGCAACTCCGGTCTCCAGACCGAACTCGGCCGCTTTCTGGTCCGCACGAAGCGCGCTCCGGAGGAGGGCCTCGCCCTTCTGCGCACGGTCGTCGTGGCCGAGCCCGACGACCCGGGCGCCCGGCTCGCCGTGGCTTCCGCGCTCACCTTCCTGAAACGCCACGACGAGGCTCTCGCCGAGCTGCGGAAGATCGTGGAGAAGTTCCCCGACTATCTCCCGGCGCGCTATTCGCTGGCGATGGCCTTCGACGCGACGAAGGATTTCCCGAAGGCCGAGGCCGAATTGAAGGGCATCCTGGCGAAGGACCCGTCCGAGCACATGGCCGCGAACGCGCTCGGCTATATGTACGCCGACCGCAGTATCCATCTCGACGAGGCGCTGAAGCTCGTCGAAGGCGCGCTCGACAAGGAGCCGAACAACGGCGCCTACCTCGACAGCTACGGCTGGATATTTTTCCGCAAGGGCGACCTGCCGCGGGCGCTGGAATACCTGTCGAAGGCGTTCGACAAGGCGAGGGACGCGGTCATCGCCGAGCACCTGGGCGACGTGTGCTGGAAGATGGGCCGCAAGACGGACGCGCTGACGCATTACCAGGAGGCCCGCACGCTGGACAAGGAAGGCGAGACTTCGGCCGTGAAGAAGGTGGAAGCGATCCAAGCGGGCCGGGATCCCTTGGCGGTTACGAAGTAGGCCGGGCGCGGGGCGCCTGCGGGAAATGACGAATGACGAATCAAGCCCAAATGGCGAATGGGTTTCGGGATTCGACCTTCGGCATTCTTTCGTTATTCGTCCTTCGGATTTCGTCATTCGTATTCGGGTTATGACGCCGGCGGCCGGGAAGGTTCGAGAACGCCGGAAGCGTTCGTAAGGAAGGAGAGGGTCAATGTCCGGTCACAGTAAGTGGGCGACGATCAAGCACAAGAAGGGCGCGCTTGACGCGAAGCGGGGGAAGCTGTTCAGCAAGATCGCCAAGTTGCTCATGACGGCGGCGCGCAAGGGCGGCGGCGATCCCGACATGAACCTGCACCTGCGCTACGCCATCGACAAGGCGAAGGCTGCGAACATGACGAAGGACACCATCGAGCGCGCCATCAAGAAGGGCACCGGCGAACTGGAAGGCGTCTCCTACGAGACCATCGTCTACGAAGGCTACGCCTCCGGCGGCGTCGCGCTCATGATCGACATCCTCACCGACAACCGCAACCGCACCGCCGGTGAAATCCGACGCATCATCGAGAACCGCGGCGGAGCGCTCGGCTCCACCAACTGCGTCGCGTGGATGTTCCACAACAAGGGCGTGTTCCTCATCGAGTCCTCGAAGACCACCGAGGAGAAGCTCATGGAGGTCGCGCTCGACGCCGGCGCCGACGACATCGAGACCCAGGGCACGCAGTTCTCCGTCACGTGTCCGCCGCAGGCGTTCGACCTCGTCCGCAAGGCGCTCGAAAAGGCCGGCATCGCGCCCGACCTCGCCGAGATCCAGCGCGTTCCGTCGCAGACCGTCAAGCTCGACATCGGCAAGGCCCGCCAGGTCCTCGCCCTCATGAGCGACCTCGAAGACCACGAGGACGTCCAGAACGTCGCGTCGAATTTCGACGTCGACGAGGAGATCATGCAGACCCTCGCCGCGGAGGCCTGATCGGCCCGCGAGTTCCGGCTTCATCGAGTCTTCCCGGGCGGACCTCGCGTCCGCCCGTTCTCTTGTCCGGGATGCCGGGACGGGACTCGGCAAGGACGAGCGCTACGCGCGGTACGATGGGGAGGGCCGGCGATGAAACGTTGGGCCGTCATGGTCGTGGCGCTCTACGTGGCCGTGGTGGTCGTGCTCACGGGGCCCGCCCTGTGGCTCGTCATGGGCGTGGACTACGGGGGGCGTTCCGGGGGAGATGACGTGCCGTTTCGGGACGTCGTGGCGCGATACGAGTACTGGATTCTTCTCGGCGTGCTGGCCGTGGCGCAGGCCTTGTTCCTGTTCGTGCCCGTGAAGTCGGCGGGCGATCTCCAGGTCCGGCCGCGGAGCCTCTTCGTGCCCCTGTCGGTCGCGGCGGCGCTGTCGCTGGCGCTGGTCGCTGGACTGGTCGGGTCCGTCTGGGTGGCGTTCTTTCAGGATTCAGGCGGCGAAATCGGACGCGCCGATAGGGTCGCCTGCGTCCTGCTCCTCGCGATCTGGGGGGCGTGGCTGTGGCTCTTCCGGGGATTCTACCGGGCCTTCAAGGCCGACGGAGACCCGGGGCGGTTCATGGGCCGGCTGTCGAAGTCCCTGTTGTCGGGAAGCATCGTCGAACTTCTCGTGGCGGTCGGCAGCCACATCCTCGTGCGCCGTCGCGGGGACTGCTGCTCGCCCGTGTTCACGCTCTTCGCCATGGCCGCCGGCGCCGCGGTGATGCTCCTCTCGTTCGGCCCCGGCCTGTTCTACCTCTTCGCCGCCCGCCGCCGGCGCATGACTTCCTCCTCGCCCGGAGAGCCGCCCCCGCAAGGCCCGAAGCGGCCCTAATGCTTCGTGACCATTGTCTTTGTGGTGTAGTGCGCTCCCCTCGTGGGGCGCTCTTCGCTGTTCGTTCCGGCCCACAAGATGGAGCCGGACTACCGAACAACAACCGCCAACCTGAATTGTCACGAACCACTAGCGGGCAGTCACACGACTTCCCGGCGGCGCCTTGCTGCTTGGCCCCAAGGGCCGGGCAAACATAGTACGCTGTCACAGGACTCTTTGGGAGTGGCGGCCGCTTTCCGGCCCGAAGGGTCCCGATGCATCGGGAGGGCGCAAGCCCCCGGGAGCCGGGTTTCAATTCCCTCTGAGTCCCAACGGGACGAAAGAACCCGGCGAATTCTTCCGCCCCTCCGGGGCGGGCGTGGCGTTGGGGGATTCCGACTCCGGGGGCTTACGCCCCCGGCTAGACTCTGTCGGCCCTTCGGGCCTTACAGCCGCCACAGCCAAAGAGTCATGTGACAGCGTAATAGCCTCACGCCGCAGGTCCTGGAATCAGCGCGGTCCAAATCGCCGCCCCCGGCGCTCACTGGCGCCGCGGGAATGCGTGATATATCCCAGATATAAATATACCGGAGCTACATCAGGCCCCGACGGCCCGTGCTTCAGAACGTGATATAGCTCAGCTATATCACAGCCCGTCGGCGCGTGGGGGCTTTGGGAGGCGCGGAGGCGTGTGGCGGAGGCGCAGGGCCACGGCAGTGGCCGAGGCGAAGCGAGACGGATCGGGAGAGTGGCGAGGAGAACCGGTGTTCGCGGTGGCGAGAGGCATCGGGGCGGATCACGGTTTTGGTCGCGCGGACTCGATCTTGCGGACGGCGAGGAGTATCTCGCGGATCTCGTCGGGCTTGAACTTCAGCTCTTTCTGCGAGGTGCGTTCGGCGAGGTCGAGGGCGGCGCGGTAGTCCGCCACGGCGCGCTCGCCGAGGCCGAGGCGGTCGTTGATGCGCGCGCGCAGGAGCCGGAGCTGCGGCTGCGCGGGGTATCGCGCGACGCCGCCGTCGGCCTCTCTTGCCGCGTCGGAAGCGAGATTGTCGCCCAGGCTGCGCTTGCCGGCATCGTCCGCGGCCTTCGTCATGTCCCAGAGCGTCTGGGCATAGAGCACCCAGGGCGCGGGGTCGCGAGGGGAGAGCGCCTTCGCGCGCTCGATGACGGCCTCCATCTTTCCGCGGCCGGCCTCGGGCGAATGCCGGAGGGCGCCCGATTCGAGACGCGCGATCTCCCTCCAGGGCGCGGGGTTATACGGGAAGCGCCCGATAGCCTCCTCGATCAGTTGCGGGTACCGTCCGCCGAGCAGTTCCTGGGCCTCACCGCGCAGTTTCTCCGCCTCGGGCGACTCCTTCGGCAGCTTGTCGGCCTCGGCAAACTTCGCCGCGCCCTCGTCGCGGACAAGCGCCGCTTCCTCCATCGCGAAGCTCATGTCCACGAGCGGATACACGACCGTCACAAGCCCCAGCACCAGCGGCGCCGCAAGGATCACGGCGACGAGCAGTTGCCCCCACGAGCCGAACGCGAACGCCCTCCCGGGTCGGCCCGGCTCCCGCAGCGCGAGCCCCGCGGCCATCATCCCGGCAAGCGCCGCGACGATGCCCGGCTCGGCGAAGTCGAAGTCGATGGCGAAGTGGATGAGAAGCGCCGCGGCACCGCAACCGACGGCCCGCCGCAGCAGGCGATTTCCCGACGGGGAAAGCTCATCGGCCTTGCGGAAGACGCCGGGGATCTGCGCGAGGAACACGCCCAGCCACGCGACCGAGCCCACGACGAGCATCGAGCGCGTCTCGTCGGTCTGAACGAAGCGGCTCAGCACGAACGCGACGGCGCCGAGGCCCGCCAGTCCCACGGCGGCCGCGAAGAGCCTCCGGGACGCGGGCGTCTCCTCCGACTCCGACGCGAACGTCCGGCGCCTCTTGCACATCGCCCACCACCACGCGACCCAGATCGCGAGGAACGCCGCAAGGCCGATGCCGCCCGACTCGACGGCGACTTCGAGGTAATCGTTGTGCGCGTGGCGGGTCTCGCTGCCCTCGGGCGTGCGGAAGGCGGTGTAGCCATCGGCGAAATTCCCGGGCCCGACGCCGAGTGAGGGGCTCGCTTTCCACATCTCGAGCCCGGCCTTCCAATACTCGATGCGCACCTCGGCCGAATCGCCGAGGATAGACCTGTGCGGCGGCGGCGCGGGCGGCGCCGTGGCGTTGTCGGCGGAGGGCGCGGAGGGGGCAAGGAAGAAGGCGCACGCGATGAGCACTCCGGCCGCGGTTGCGGCGGCGCCGCGATGGAGACGCGAGAGGATCGCGACGGCCGCCCAGCCGCCGAGCGCGACGGCGAGCGATAGGCAGGCACCCTTGGAGCGCGTGAGCACGAGCGCGCCGGCGGCGGCGATTGCGACGACGGCGAGAAGCGCGGCGAGGGCGATCTCCCACGAGTTCTTCCGCTCGCGCAGCCTCACCCACGCCCCGGCCGCCGCTACGGGCAGGAGCAGGATGAGGAAGCCGCCGAACTCGTTGGCGGTGGTGAAGGTGGCGAAGACGTCGCCGGAGAAGACGCGCTTGTGGAAGGCCTCGACCATGCCGCGTTCGAGCGTGCCGGCCTGGACGAGCCGCCGGACGTGCTCGTCGAAGTCCGCGCGGATGGCGGGCAGCGAGACGAAGTTCTGGTAGAGCGCGTCGGCGACAAGCACGGCGAGCGTCGCCACCGTCGCGGCGAGCAGGACCCGGCCGCGGAACGCGGTGGAGGCGAGGTCGATGAGGACGATCGCCAGGACGGTCCACGAGGCGACCTCGACGGCCCGCACCGTCGCGGCGTAGCGGTTTCCGGCGAAGCAGGCGGCGAGGATCACGGCGCCGAGGAAGGCGAGGAGCGCCACGACGACGGCGGGGGATCGGAGTTCGATCCGGCGGCGCAGGGCCACGGCCATCGCCGCGAGCAGGGCGGCCATGAACACGGCGAGCGTCGCGGTGATGTTGCGGTGGAGCGGCGAAGCGGCTCCCGCGAACATCGGCCGCACGGCGAGCGACCAGCCGGCCAGGAGCGCGGCGAGCACTCCCGAGACGCGCGCGACGAGGATCGTGAGACGCTCGGAATTCATGCGCGAATCGCCCGTTCGATGACCGCGACGAGGGTAGGGACTGTCCCGCTGTCTGGGACTGTCCCGTCATGCTGTTCGAAACGGTGAAGAGCCCCTCACCCTGACCCTCTCCCCCAGGGGGAGAGGGAATGAGAAGGAGACCCTCTCCCCCAAGGGGAGAGGGGCGCAGATTCATGTGCGTATCGCCCGCTCGATGACAACGACCAGCGCGAGGAGCGCGACGGCCTGGATGAGCGCCGCGGCCTCGCCGAACGGAGTCTGAACGAGATACAGGAACACCGCCGCGAGCGCGATGCCGAAGGTCAGGAGGTGGATGGCCCCGACGGCGAGACGGCTTGAAAGCCCCAGGTCGACGAGGCGATGCGACAGGTGCCGCCGGTCGCCGGAGAAGGGGCTTCGCCCCTCGCCGAGGCGGATGATCGTCACGCTGACAAAGTCATAGAGCGGCACGGCGAAGAGGATCAGCGGAAGGATGAACGGTCGGAACGCGGCGGTCGGCCCGAGGGAGTACTGGTAGTAGGTGAAGAGGACGCTGAGGACGGAGAGGTAATAGCCGATGAAGAGCGACCCGGCGTCGCCCATGAAGATGCGGGCGGGGGCGAGGTTGAACGGCAGAAATCCGGCGAGCGCGCCGACGAACGGGGCGAGCGCCGCGGCGATGAAGAGCTGCCCCGACACGAGCGCGACGGCGAAGAACGTGGCGCCGATGATCAGCGCCACGCCCGCGCTCAGGCCGTCCATGTTGTCGAGGAAGTTGAAGGCGTTGGTGATGCCCACGATCCAGAGGACCGTGACGACGCCTCCGGCGATCTCGCTGCCCATGAAGAGCGTGACGCGCACGCCCGAGAGGACGACGGCCACGGCCACGGCGAGCTGGACGGCGAGCTTGACGAAAGGCCCCAGGCGCTTGCGGTCGTCGACGAGCCCCAGGACGAAGATCGCGACGCCGCCCGCGAGGACGGTTGCGAACTCGGGCAGCCGCTTCATGATGCCGCCGAGGTGAACGTAGAAGGCGTCGTAGACGCCCGGCGTCAGCCACGACGGCCTCCCGTGCTCGCGGCACCAGCAGGCCGTCAGGGCTGCCGCCGCCATCGGAAGCATCGCCGCGAGGACGATGGCGATCCCTCCGCCGTAGGGCACGGGCGAGGCGTGGGTTTTGCGAACGAGGTCGGGCCGATCGAGGAACCCGGCGCGTACGGCAAGCCGGCGGACGAGGGGCGTGAGGAAGAGCGCGAGGCCCGACCCGGCGAGGAACAGGATGACGTAGGCGGTCCACATGGCGAGGCCGATCCTCCCTCCGCAGCAAGACCCTCACCCTGACCCTCTCCCGGGGGGAGAGGGGAGGTTTCAGCGGGGATAGCTACTTCGGCTTGAAGGTGGCCTGGTCGTAGATGTTGAACTGGTGGTTCTTGTAGTCCCCGGGCTTGAACTCGCCGGCGCGCGTCAGGATCCCGTAGGGCGCCCAGTCCACCATCGACAGCCACCGCACCGTCGTCTTGGTCCGGTCGGTATGGATGAGGAGGCTCACGGCGCTGATCGGCCCCTTCGCGGTCTCCTGGAAGACGCACTTCTCGGCGAGGAGGAGCACCTCGTCGGGGGCCAGCTTTTTCATGACGTTGATCTCATACTCGATGCGCATGACGCCCCGCTCGTTGATGGGGTCGCGGCCGACCACCTCGTAGGGGAACGGCACCGCGACGTCCCGGACGGGCACCGAGACGGGCTTCGGCTGAACGTGCGTCGTGGTCTTGCCGGTCGTGGTGTCGGGGCCGGTGCGCGTCGGGATCTGGGCGATGCCCTCGGGGGCTTCGGGCTTGCAGAACTTGCAGGGGATGTAGCCTTTGGCGAAGGCCTCTGCGCCGGTGGTGAAGGAGGCCTTCTTGCCGCTGTCGATGAACTTCACGTACTTGCAGTCGGGCTTGTGGTAGACCTTGTACTCCTCGTCGCCGATGAAGCCCTTGACGACGGGGACGGAGACCTTGACGGTCTGGTTGTCGTTGCCGCCGACGCGCGGGCCCTTGTTCGAGATGAACCCGCGCTTGACGTAATCGGCCTCGGACGCGCCGGACCCGGACGTGCCCGTGCCGGCGGTGGTGGTGGTGTTCTCCGGGCTCGGTGCGCCCGCGCTCTCCGAAGGCGGCGCTGCCGGCGCGTCGCCCGACTTGTGGAGCGCGATGACGATCGCGAAGATGGTGAAGGCCCCGCCCACGAAGAGCAGGATGTTGAGGGCGATTCCGCCCGAACTTCCGATGCGGCGGGTCACAAGGGAGTGCCGGGTCACGATGCAGTCTTTCCTTTCGACGGGTCATCGGCGGCCGGTTCGTCCGCGTTCGCGTCGAACAGCTTCGCGGCGCCGTGCCACCGGAAATACCAGTAGAGAAATCCCGAGCCGCCGAGCCACACGACGGCCGTTACGAAGTGAAGGAACGACCAGCCGATCACGATCATCGTCGCCTGCCAGAAGAGGACATAGGAGGCGCCGAGCATCCCGGGCATCAGCAGGTTCACCATCTCCGGAGTCCTGGGCCAGCCCTTGATGGTCGCCAGGCCGACCGCGGCGCCGACGGCGCACATGGGCACGTCGATAAGGAGCCAGAGGATGATCCGGCCCTCGTCGGCGAACATCGACGCCAGGAGCGACAGGATGAGCGCGACGCCCGACCAGATGAGCAGCCCCGTGGCGATCTGCGTCAGCTCGGGGGCGCGCTCGCGGCTCTTCGCGAGGTCCTCGATGAACGTGTCCATCGCCTGGTCGACCCGGCCCGTCGCCGTGCGCTCCTCGGGCGGGGGAGGGGGCGGCTCCGGCGCGACGCCCGGCACGGGCACGACGGCATTGCACTCCGGGCAGCGCGCGCGCCTTCCGGCGGCGTCGTCCGGGACCGTCAGCTTCTTGCCGCAGACGCAGGTCAGTTGAATCGGCATTTAGACGGGCTCCATCCAGCCGTGCGGATCGGCGGCTTTGCCGGTGATGATGTCGTCGAACCGCTTCATGACGGCGCGCGTCACCGGGCCCGGCTTGCCGTCGCCGATGGTGATGCGGTCGACGCTGCGGATCGGCGTAACCTCCGCGGCGGTGCCCGTCAGGAACGCCTCGTCGGCGATGTAGAGCGCCTCGCGCGGGATCATCTGTCGGCTCGCCTTGATGCCCATCTCCTTCGCCAGCGTCAGTACCGAGTGGCGCGTGATGCCGGGGAGGATCCCCGCCGCCGAGGGAGGCGTCAGGATCCCGCCGTCCTTGACGATGAAGACGTTTTCGCCCGAGCCTTCGCTCACGAATCCGTCCGTCGTCAGCGCGATGCCCTCGGCGTAGCCGTTCGTCAGGGCGTCCAGCTTGATGAGCTGGCTGTTAAGGTAATGCCCGCCCGCCTTGGACAATAGCGGCATGGTGTCGTGCGCCAGGCGCTGCCACGACGAGATGCAGACGTCCACGCCCTTGTTCTTGCCGTCCTCGCCCAGATACGTGCCCCATTCCCACGCCGCGATCATCATCTTGACCGGGCAGGTGAGGGGATTGAGCCCCATCTCCGCGTAGCCGCGATAGACGAGGTGTCGGATGTAGCAGGCCTTGAGGCCGTTCTCCCGGACGAGCAACTTGGTCGCGTCGGCCACCTGCTCGTGGGTGAAAGGAATGTCCATCCGGTATATCTTTGCCGACATGAAGAGCCGCTTCACGTGCTCGTCCAGGCGGAAGCAGAAAGACCCTTTCGGTGTTCCGTAGCACCGGGTACCTTCAAAAACGCTGGAGCCGTAGTGGGCGACGTGTGACAGGACGTGGATCGTGGCGTCCTTCCAGGGAACGAGCTTTCCGTCCATCCAGATGAGCTTGGCTTCCTTCATGGGGCCTCCGTGCTGTCTGCGTATACGGCGTGTGCTCAGGATAAGACAAAGCATTATAGCCGTTTTCGGCGGAGATTCAACCCAAAGCTTGCAAAGGGTTTAGGATAACACTCGACGGCCTAGATGACGGCCTGCAGGATTTCCGCGCAGGCCTCTGGCGTTACGGTGCGGGGGTTGGACCGGGTGGAGCCGCTTGGGAGGGTTTCCTCGATGATGACGCCCAGGTCGGAGGGCTTGATGCCGAACGATTTCAGGTCGCGCGGCATGTCGAGGTCGGCCATGAGTTTCTCGAATCGCTCGATCGTGTCGCCGCCGAAGGCCGCGTCGAGTCGGGCGAACTTGTCGGGCGCGGCGTCGCGGTTGAATCGGGCGACGTGCGGCATCAATACGGCGCAAACGAGCCCGTGGGGCACCTTGAAGCGGGCGCCGATGGGGTGGGCCAGGCCGTGGACGAGCCCTAGCCGCGCGTTGGAGAGCGCCAGCCCCGACAGCAGGCTTCCGTGCGCCACGTCGGTCCGCGCCAGGAGGTCCCCGCTGATGCGCGTCGCCTGCACGACGGAGTCCTTGAGGCGCAGCACCGCCTCGATGGCCCAGGCGTCGGTGACGGGATTGGCCCCGCGCGACGTGAACGCCTCGATCGCCTGCACCAGCGCGTCGAGCCCGGCCTGCGCCGTGAGGTCGCTGGGCGCGGTCATCGTGAGATACGGGTCGACGATCACGAGCCTGGCGACGAACGAGTCGTCGCGGATGGATTTCTTGGCGGGAATGTCGGGGTTGGTGATGACGCCGTTGCGCGTGACCTCGGCGCCGCTGCCGCTCAGCGTGGGCACGGCGACGAAGGGTATGCCGCGCCGGGAGACCTTCGCCTTCTCCTGCCAGAACTCGATGACGGGCGGCTCTTCCTCGGCGAGGCCGGCGGCGACCTTGGCCGCGTCCATGGCGCTGCCGCCGCCGACGCCGATCACGACGTCGCACTGGTCGGAGCGGATGGAATCGCGGATGGCGTCGCAGACCTCGCAGCCGGGCTCGGAGGGGACGTCCTCGAAGAGGGTGACCTCGACGCCCGCGGCGATGAGGCGGTTGCCGATCTGCTCGGTGACGCCGGCCTTGCGCATCGCCCGGCGGCCGGTGACGATGAGCGCCCGTTTGCCGACGTCGGCCACCGCCTCGCCCATGCGCGTGAGGCTCGCGGGGCCGACGATCATCTTCGGTGGGGTCAGGATGTCGAAGGGCATCAGGCCGCCCCGTATACGAATGTTTCGATTTCGCGCTGCACGGCCGGGATGACGCGGTCGAAATGGAACCCCAGCCACAGGCGTCCCGAGGCCCGGTCGTCGGCGACTCGGACGACGCTGGCGCCGTCGATGGCGGCCCACTCCGTGCTCCGGCCGGCGTCGTGCAGGATGAGCGCCGTCTCCGGCCTCACGTCCCACTCGGCCGAGCCCTGACGGAGCGTCCCGGCGAGGCGCCGGACGTTGAACGTGCGTCCCGCGGCGCGGTGGAGTTCGGTGACGGAGGCGGAGCTTTCCTCGAAGCGCGCGGGGCCCTGGGTGACGGCGAGGCACCCGTCGCGGCTGATGTCGAAGACGGGCAGACGTATCCCGCGTCCGAACCCGCGCGGGCCCGGAAGCTCCAGCTCCAGCTTCACGCCCGCCTTCGCCGGGTCGATCTGGCGACGGTGCGGCCGGTGAATGGCCTCTTCGAGCGTCGTGAGCGCCAGGGCCGACGCGACGTGCCGCGCATAGACCGCGCGGCGGGCCGAGCCGAGCATCTCGCCGATGCGGAAGAGCGTCTCGCGCGAGAGCTTCCGGTGCATGGCGGCCCCGGCGATCTCGGGCGTCAGTTCGATGAGGTAGGGGACGAACCATTCCGCCTCGGTTTCCTGCGTCATGCGTTCGAGGGCGCAGTGGAAGGCCCCGTCGAGGCCGTTGGCCACGTTTTCCGGGGCCGTGTCGCCCCAGGCCGACGAGAAGAGCGATCGGAACGAGGCGCGCGTGCGGAGGTCGGTGTCCTTATCGCCCTTCGGCGTGATGTGATATTCGATGGTCCAGTCGGCCACGCGCTTCGTGAGCCGCCGGCGCACCTGCACGGCGAGGGCCGGGTCGAGCGGGAAGAGCGAGTTGATCAGCCCGCCCATCATGAGCCGCGCGTGCCACGACACTCCTTGCGCCTCCGTGCGCGATTCGAACGCCGTCACCAGGCGCAGCAGCGCCGGGCTTCCGGGCGTCGCGCGCGTCACCGCCGCGAGGAGCGTCCTCAGCGCCGTCGGCGCCACCTCGTCGAAGTGGGGCGCCGAGACCTCGCCGGCGAGCAGGTCCGCCGCGGCCTCGTCGAGCGGCTGCCTCGTCTTCACGAGCGAAAGCCCGAGCTGCGAGTAGAGGTCGTTCTCGATGTCCTTCCAGGAATGCCGCCGGGCGAAACTGATCGCGTCGACGTAGGCGATGGGGCCCCGCTTCGACGCGCGCCCCTGTTCGAGGATGGACTGGATGATCTGCTCGGGCGCGGGCTTTTGCTCTCCCTGAGCCGGGAATGGCTCGGACATGGCAGGCTCCTGAATGTGTCGGCACCACGGATACGGGGCAAGACCCCCACAGTATAACAACATCGGCCGGAAGGGGTTAACTTCTTTAGGAGCCCGAGGGGATTATCCCTCGGCAAGATTCGCCGGAAGTGCTTGCCCAGCAAGGACCTGCCGCGACGGGTCTTTGCCCCCTGCCACGTTTCGAAATAAC
>JBBIVY010000052.1:0-25561 GCA_037439485.1 Planctomycetota bacterium
ATGCTGGTATCTTTGGTAAGTTTGGTATTTCGGCTGAAAACGAGGAAAAGGCGAGGGGAGCATGGGGAGTTGCCGCACACCGGCGCATTGCGGGCGGCCGGGGCGACGCAAAGGGCTTGACGGATGCCCGCTAACGCGTATCCTTGACGGGGGTCGACGGCATCATGAAGCGCGCCCGAGCGAGGACTGTCATGGACATTACGACGCAGGAACTCCGCCGCGCCGTGGTGGAGGTATTCCCGAAGATCCGCAGGCTCCGCCACGACCTGCACCGGCATCCGGGTGTGGGGTTCGAGGTGGAGTACGCCGCAGGGCTGATTGCCGCGGAGTTGAAGAAGCTCGGCATCCCCCGCCGCACGAAGGTCGGGCGCACCGGCGTCGTCGGGCTCATCAAAGGCGCGAAGCCCGGCCCGTGCGTCGCGCTGCGGGCCGACATGGACGCGCTGCCGATCGCCGAGGAGAATAAGTGCCCCTGGCGCTCGGTGAATCCGGGCGTGATGCACGCCTGCGGCCACGACGGACACATGGCGAACCTCATCGGGGTCGCGCACGTGCTGGCGCAATTCCGCGGGCGACTGGCGGGCTCGGTGAAGCTCATCTTCCAGCCCGCGGAGGAATCGGGCGAGCAGGGAGGCGCCGAGCTGATGGTGAAGGATGGGGCTCTCGCCGAGGCGAAGCCGTGCCGCATCTACGGCCTGCACGCGCAGCCGGATTCGCCGGTGGGCACGGTGATGATCGGGCCGGGCCGGGTCATGGCCGCGGCGGACTTTTTCGACATCGTCATCGAGGGGCGCGGGGCGCACGCGGCTTACCCGCACCGGGGCGTCGACCCGATCGTCATCTCCGCGGCGGTCATCGAGGGCTTGCAGACCATCGCGAGCCGGAGCATCGACCCGCTCGAGCCGGTGGTGGTGACGGTCGCCCACGTCGAGGCCGGCACCGCGCGGAACATCATCCCGGACTCGGCGCTCCTCCAGGGCACGTGCCGGAGCTACAGCCCGGCGGTTCGCGCGAAGGTCGAGAGGCGGGTCCGCCGCATCCCGAAGGAGGTCGCCCGCGCCATGGGCGGCAAGGCGGAGGTGCGATTCATGAAGTGCTATCCGCCGGTGATCAACGACGAGGCGGCGACCCGGACGCTGCGCGAGGCGGCGGTCGAGGCGCTCGGCGCGCGGCGCGTCCGTCCGGCGGCGCCGTCGATGGGCGGGGAGGATTTCGCGTTCTTCCTCGAGAAGGTTCCGGGGTCGTTCTTCTGGCTGGGCAACGGCCGGCCCGACCGGCAGCTCCACCAGCCGACGTTCGACTTCAACGACGAGGCGCTCAAGACGGGGATGCTCGTGATGAGCGCGCTGGCGGTGCGTTGCGGCTCTTCGTAGGGGCACGCCATGGCTTGCCCGCGCTATTCTTCTTTGGGACGCGGAACGGAAGCGAAGAAACAGAAACACGGGGGGACACATAGGTCCCCCCCTACAAGAAGAGAAAGCAGATGAAACAACGAGAAGACATCGTCGAAATCCGGCGCATCATCGGCGAGATTCATCCGCGCATCACGGCGCTGAGGCGCGATCTCCACGCGCACCCCGAACGCGGATACCACGAGTTCCGCACGGCGGGAATCGTCTCGCGCGAGCTGAGGCGCCTGGGCATACCGCACCGCGCCAAGGTCGGCCGGACGGGCGTCGTCGCGCTCATCCGGGGCGCCAGGCCCGGCCCGTGCGTCGCGCTACGGGCCGACATGGACGCGCTGCCCATCGCCGAGGAGAACGATATCCCCTGGCGCTCGGTGAACGCCGGGGTGATGCATGCCTGCGGCCACGACGGACACACGGCGAACCTCCTCGGCGTCGCGGAGGTCCTCGCGCGGATGCGCGGGCGCATGGCGGGAAGCGTGAAGCTGATCTTCCAGCCCGCGGAGGAAGGCGACGGCGGCGCCGACGGGATGGTCAGGGACGGGGCGCTGCGCAATCCGGCGCCGGAGGTCATCTACGCGTTTCACACGGGGGCCGGGATGCCCGAGGGAGAGGTCGGCTGGCGCATCGGGCCCATCTGCGCGGCCACGACCTCGCTGGACGCCGTCTTCCGCGGACGCGGGGGACACGCCGCGGGGCCGCACGGGACCATCGACCCCGTCGTGATGAGCGCGCGGTTCCTCTCGGCCGTGCAGACGGTCGTGTCGCGCCGGGTGAACCCGCTCGACCAGGCCGTCGTCACCTTCGGCACGTGGAATGCCGGAACGGCGCGAAACGTGATCCCGGACGAGGCCGTGCTCCACGGAACGCTGAGGACCCACGTGGAGGCGGTCCGACGGCTCGCCGTGCGCGAAATCCGGCGCATCGCGAAGGGCATTGCCCGCTCGGCCGGCGGCCGCGTTGCGCTGGAGATCGAACCCCGCTACCGCGCGGTCGTCAACGATCGGAGCGCCACCGAGTTCCTGCGCGACGTCGCGATCGAGGCGGTGGGCAAGTCGAACGTCTTCGAGGCCCAGCCGATGATGGGCGCGGAGGACTTCTCGTATTACCTCGACACCGTCCCCGGCTCGTTCTTCCGCGTCGGCAACGGCCTGGGCGGCGGCACGGCCCACTCGCCGAGGTTCGATTTCAACGACCGCACGCTCGCCCCGGCGATGCTCGTGATGAGCCTCGTGGCGCTTCGGCGGCTGTCTTCTTCTTAATGTAGGGGGCCCCCCCTGTGTGGCCCCTCCTCGCTGTTGCGAAACAGAAAGACGGGCACGGCATGCCGTGCCCCTACAAGAGAGAAAGCGCCTGCTTCATGTCCGCCACGAGATCGTCGGCGTGCTCGATGCCGCAGGAGACGCGGACGAGGCCTTCGCGGATGCCGGCGGCCTTGCGCTCCTTCGGGGTGAGCGCGCTGTGGCTGAGGCTCGGCGGGTGAGAGATGAGCGACTCGACGCCGCCGAGCGAGGCCGCGGGGGTGAAGAGCCTCACGCGGCGGAAGAGCCTCATCACCGCGGGCTTGCCGCCCTTGAGGTCGAACGCGAGCATCCCGCCGAAGCCGGTCATCTGCCGCTTCGCCAGTTCGTGCTGCGGGTGCGATTCGAGGCCGGGATAATAGACCCGCTCCACCTCGATGCGCGTTTCGAGGAACCGCGCCAGCGCCGTCGCCGCGCGCTCGTGCGCCTGCATCCGGAGCGCCAGCGTCTTGATCCCGCGGAGGACGAGGAACGCGTCGAACGGCGAGCCGGGCGTTCCGAGCGTCCGGGCCAGCGACGCGAGCTTCCGGCCCAGCTCCGCCGATCTCGCGATCACCGCCCCGCCGACGACGTCCGAGTGGCCGTTGATGTACTTCGTCGTCGAGTGAACGACCACGTCTGCGCCGAGCGCCAGCGGCTTCTGGAAACAGGGCGACGCGAACGTCCCGTCGACAACGGTGATGATCTTCTCCGCCGACGCGATCTTCGCCATGGCGGCGATGTCGACAAGGTTCAGCAGCGGGTTCGTCGGCGTCTCGATCCAGAGGCAGCGCGTGTCGGGCCTCACCGCGGCGGCGACCGCCTTCGCGTCGCGCATGTCGACGAACGTAAACGACAGGCCCCGCGGCTCGAACGCCTCGCGGAAGAGGCGCAGAGTCCCGCCGTAAAGCGCCTTGCCCGCGATCACGTTTGACCCCGCCGGGAAGAGCGAAAGCGCCGTGGTCTCCGCCGCGACGCCCGCCGCGGTGGCGACGGCGACGGCGCCGCCCTCCAGCTCGCACAGCGCCCGTTCGAGCGCCGCGCGGGTGGGATTGCCTTCGCGCGTGTAGAAGTACGGCCCCACCTCGCCCGATTCCTTGAGCGCGAAGGTCGAGGTCATGTAGATCGGCGCGTTGAGCGAACGGAACTCCCCGCCCGCCCCGCTGCCGGCGTGCGCGCAGAGCGTCTCGGGATGGGCGGGCGCTTTCGGCTTTCGAGCCATGGCGGCCTCCTGGGAACGTCGGGCTACTCGCGCGTCCACCGGGCGATGTTCCTGATCAGTTCGCGGGCCTCGTCCTCGGTCTTCGTCTGCGTCTGGAGGATCATGCCCCGGCTCGACAGCTCGCGCAGGATCTCTTCGACCTCGTTCGGCTCGCAGTGGACGATGAACCGCTTGCCGCCGGCCTGGATCCTCTTCAGGAGCGGCAGCCATTTCGTGATCGGGAAATTCCCGGCGCCCGGCATCCACTGGATGGCCTCCAGGTCCTCGACTGCGAGCAGCGTGTCGAGGTGGCGGATCGCGTTCGGGCCGTCGAGGTGATACATATTATAGTCGACGTGCGCGAACTGCTCCAATAACGGCGGCAGGAATATCTCGCGGAACATGTCGTTCGAGATCATGCACGAGAAATCGTCCTGCGGATGGAACGTGCTGCCCGGCGCCCAGACGCCCATCCAGCCGATGCCGCCTTCGAGCCGCGAGTGGATGCGGTTGTGCAGGAGGTCGAACATCTG
The DNA here is from genome assembly GCA_037439485.1 of Planctomycetota bacterium. Classification (GTDB taxonomy): domain Bacteria; phylum Planctomycetota; class DG-23; order DATKVD01; family DATKVD01; genus JBBIVY01. The sequence goes on from JBBIVY010000052.1 coordinate 4,421, forward strand.
CCGCCAGACCTCCGTGATGGGCTTGGCCAGGCGCGCGACCTTCTCGGGGCAATCGACGAGGTCCATGCAGAGCCGCTCCGGCCCGCGCGCGGCGGCGACGACGTCGGAGAACCCGCCGAGGTCGGTGACGCCCAGCATGAACCGGCCCGGCGCGGCCTCCAACCCGGCCTCGGTCAGGCGGACGACGTCCTGCCAGTTGGGGTTCGCGGGGTCGAACTTCACCTTCTGGGGCGGGAAATCGCGGTCCCAGTCCTCGACGAACTCCGTCTTCCAGGTCGTATGCTCGGCATAGAGGACGTCGCAGCCGAGGAACTGCCCCAGCGTCGTCGGGCCCGTGTTCACGAAGAACGACGGGACGCGCTCGCCGCCCCAGAAGGTGCGCTCGGTTTCGGCCAGCCACCGCGCGACGACGTAGTCCGGGTCGGTCCAGCGTTTTCTCAGATCCTCGGGGGGCGTCGGCAGCGGCGGGAACCTCCCCTTCCTCGGCGCGGTCACGAGGCAGGCGCAGCGGTCGACGAGTTCGCCTTTCCACCAGGCTTCGAGGCGCTTCTTCGCCTCGGGCCAGTCGGGCTTCGTGCGGAATTCCATTCAGGTCCCCTTCAGCGACGTCGCCAGGCGCAAATAGCACGCGGCGGTCGAGTTATAATCGGCGATGGGGGCGATGCCCTGCCCCGTCGCGAGCCTCTGCTTGCGGTCGAGGTCCGCGGGAGAGGTGCGGTTCTCGGGATCGTAGTATTCGTACATCGCGCCGAGGCGGTGATACCAGTGTTCGACCCCGGCGCAGGCGCGCGCGGCGAGTTCGCGGGCGACGGCGTGGAATCCCGCGCGTTCGAGCCCCTCGACGATCAACAGGTCGAGGTTGAGCCATGTCGGCCCGCGCCACATGTCGAGCTCGTAATCCGGCTCGTCAAGCGCCACCGACGGCACCGGAAATGCCGTCCAGAACTCGCGCGGGTCGGTGAGGTGCGCCACGAGCCTTTTCGCCTGCGCCGCCTCCGGCACCCCCGCGAAAAGCGGCAGGAACCCCGCCGACGTGCGCAGCCGCAGCCGCCGGCCGTCGAGCGCGCGGTCGTAATAGAACCCGTCCTTCGCGTCCCACAGCCGCTCGTTCATCGCCCCGACGATCGCCGAGCGATTCTCCTTCCACGCCGCGGCGTCGCCGTAGCGTTTGAGCGCGACCGCCAGGTCGGTGAGGCAGCCCAGTTCGCTCACCACGTAGGACGAGAGGTCGACGCACTCGACCGGCTCGCCCGAATCGAATCGCGGGGAGTTGTCCATTCCGCTTTCGCCCGAGCGGCACAGCGGGTCGTCGGTCATCTGCCAGGTGAGGAGCGCCCCGTCGCCGACGCGGCGGTTCGCCAGCACCCATTCGACGAACGCGGCAATGCGCGGGTAGGCGTCCTCGATCAGGCGCGCGCTGCCGGTCTTGCGCCAGAGGTCGCGGTAGACCCACGCCAGGAGCGGCGGCTCGGTGATGTTGCTCGTCCCCGCCGGGAACATCTGGTGGGCGATGAAGCCGGACTTGTCCTGCATCGAGAACACGGCGTCGAGCTGCTCGACGGCAAGGTCGACGGAGAAGACGCGGTAGCCGAAGGAATGGAAGCACGAGTCCCAGAGCCCCATGTCGCGGTGCGGCCAGCGGTCGGGCGTGGACCAGCGGCAGGGAATGAGCCCCTGCGCGGACATGAGGTTGGCCTTGAGGACGGAGGCGGCCTTGGCCACGCTGCGGCGCCGGTGCTCGCTGGAGCTCTCGGGCGCGGAGACGGCCTGGTAGAAAAGGAGGCGCCGCTGGAAAAGCCCCGAGAACCCCGCCTCGAGCCCGGCCGTCGCGCGCTCGATGGCCTTCTCGACGCTCTCGTGCGAGAACGCAAAGGCGAAGACGATCTTCTCGCCGAACCGCCGAGAGAGGAGCGCGGTGTGCTCCTCGCGGCTGGAGTGCGTGACGATGTCCGGCCCGCTCGACGCGGTCGCGGCGCCCTCGGCGCGGACCACGGGGGGCATGGGCGCGGAGGTCTCGCCGATGACCGTCGCGGCGTCGAGAAAGAGATAGCGCAGCGGGAACGACTCGCCGTGAACGCCCTGGACGAGGAAGTCGACGGCGTCGCCGGTGACGATGCGGGGCGTGAGGTCCTTCACCACAAAGGCGCGCGGCTCGCACCAGAGCCTGCGCGGCACCTGCATGTGGAAGACGAACCCCGGCTCGCTGTCGAGCGTGCTGGCGACGAAGGGGTGAAACCAGTCCGTCTCTCCGTCAAGCCCCGAGAAGGCGAAGAGCTGGCCGGGACCCCAGATGTTCGGATAGACCGGCTCGGGCATGGTCCCTTCTTGATTGTAGGGGGCCACCTGCGTGTGGCCCCGTGTTGCTTTTCGAAAAGAAGAACGGGCGGACACATAGGCCCGCCCCTACAAAAGAGGCTACAAAAACAGCGGATTGCTCCACGCCTTTCGGCCCTGGGCGTCGACGCACTCGGCGCGGACGTATCGCTCCTTGCCCTCGAGGACGAGCGAGGCCGATTCGACCGTTCGGCCGGGCGAGGCAGGGACGTATTTCCCGCACTGGCGGTCGGCGATGAGCGCGATGGAGCGGCAGGGGCTCGTGACGGCCGTGACGGTGTTGCCGTCGAGGCGGAACTCGCGGATCTCGGGGCCGCAGCTCGAATAGTAGGCCCCGCGCGAGAGCGCATCGACGATGGCGTCGCCGGTGAAGGCCTCGGCCTCGACCGAGACCCAGCCCTTGCCGACGTCGTCGAACCCGTGGCAATCGTCGACGGCGACGGCGGTCATCTTCGCCCCGGCGCTGAGCGCCCAGTCCCACGGGTATTCGCCGTGGCCGCGGGTGAGTTCCTGCTCGCAGCCGGTGTTCCAGACCTCGACGCACGAGAGGCCCGGAAAGCGCAGGAGGTCGCGCCCCGTCACCTGCGACCAGTACGGGTGCGCGAGGAAGCCGAAGGGCGAGGTGCGCCTCACGAACGGCCAGAGCACGTCGGGCGGCGCCTTCATCGGAGGCGTGGCCCCCGCCTCCGTCATCAGCCCGACGAAATGCCAGTACTGGTCGGGGTTCTTCGTCGCCGAGCCCACCTCGATGCCCGGAAGCACGAGGAAATTATCGAGGTCCCCGCAATGCGTCACCTTGTTGTGGTCGGTGAGGAAGACGAAGTCGTACCCCATCTCGCGGTAATGCGCGACCAGCTCCGCCGGCTCCTGCGAGCCGTCCGAGGCGCGGGTGTGCGCGTGGAGGGCGCCCTTCAGCCGCTTCGTCATGGCGCGTCCCCCCCGTGGGACCCCGATGCATCGGGGTCATCAATATAGATCGGATTCGTGAAGGCCCGCCGGCCGTCGGAGTCCTCCACCTCGATGCGCAGGTAGATCTCGGTGCCCTTGATCTCATACTCCGCGGTCTCGATGGACCGGCCCTCCTTCGCCGCGAACCGCTTGCCGTCGGGCGAGCGCGCGACGAACGAGATGGCCCGCGCCGCCGAGGTGCGCACGCTGACCAGGCTTCCCGCCAGCCGCACGTCGTGGATCTCCGGGCCGTTCGTCGCGTACCATTGCCCGCGACGGAGCGCGTCGTAGAGCGTCTCGAGCGTCAGCCTCTCCGCGCGCAGCATGATCCACCCGCACCCGATCTCCCCGGCGACGTGCGTGTCGTCGACGGCAAGGGCGTTCAGGCACTTCCGGCCCGCGAGCGCCCGGTCCCACGCGGCTTGCGAGTAGCCTCTCGCGATCGCCCGCTCGCACACGGAGTTATACACCTCGGTCGTCGCGAGGCCGGGGACGTCGAGGAGGTCGTCCTCGGCGAGGTTCGACCAGTTGGGATGCGCGAGCCACCAGAACTCGGAGTTCTTCCGCACGTTTTCGAGAAGCGGCTCCATCGGACCCATCGCGCCCTCGACCGGCGCCTTCGTGCCGAGCGAGACGAAGTGCCACGCCCGCGGCGGGTCGCCCGCGACGGTGTGAACTTCGGCGCCGGGCACGACAAGAAGGCCCTTCGGCGGCTCGAACGGCTCCAGGATGCGCAGGTGGTCGGTGATCGCCAGGAAGTCGTACCCGAGCGCGCGGTAGCGCCGGGCCGTCTCCTCCGGGGTCAGCTCGCCGTCGGAGCGGCGGGTGTGGCAGTGCAGGTTGCCTTTCCACCAGCGACCGGGCGCGCTGAACGGGTTGTCGAACCGGATGCGGGTCACGGAATCTCCCGAACGGCCATGCCCGGCTCCCAGACGGTGACGCGGTTTCCCCCCGCGTGCTTGGAGGCGTAGAGGGCCATGTCGGCCCGCCGCATCAGTTCGTCGCCGGTGACGGGCGCGGACGGGTCGAGCGACGAGACGCCGAGACTCACGGTGCTGGTGAGGCTCCGCTCGCCGATGCGGAAGGTGCGGCTCGACACGGTCTCGCAGATGCGGCCCGCGACGACGGCCGCCGCGTCGAGGCTCGTCGCCGGCAGGAGCACCGCAACCTCGTCCCCGCCGAAGCGCGCGACGACGTCGATGCGGCGCGGGATGGAGCGGAAGACCTCCGCCGCGCGGCGGAGCAGCTCGTCGCCGACGAGGTGCCCGTGCCGGTCGTTGACCGGCTTGAAGGCGTCCACGTCGAGCATGATGCAGGAAAGGGGCTGGCCGTAGCGCACCGCGCGCTCGACCTCGGCCGACAGCCGCTCGAAAAGATACCGGCGATTATAGAGGCCGGTGAGGGCGTCGTGGGAGGAAAGCTCGGTGAGCTGGGCGTTGACGACGCGGAGTTCGTCGTGAAGCCCGCGGATGCGCGCCATGCTGCGGACGCGGGCGAGCATTTCGCCGGCGTCGTAGGGCCAGTGGATGCAGTCGTCGGCGCCGGCCTCGAAGCCGCGCACGACGCTCGCGGCGTCCTCGCCCGTGAGCATCAGCACGGGCACGAAGTCCGGCGCCGCGGCCTCGCGCACCGTCCGGCAGACGTCGGCGCTCGAAGGCCCGGCGTACTCTACGAGCACCATCTGGGGACGCTTCTTCGTCGCCGACCCGGCCGCCTGGGAAGGCCCGCAGCGGACGATCGTCTCGAAACCCGCCGCGCGCAGGTCCCGCTCCACCGCGGCCGCGGTGCCCTCTTCCCGCTCCACGATCAGGATGCTCAGCCGCGACATAGTCGCTTCCGTTTTTGTAGGGGCGGACCTGTGTGTCCGCCCGTGTTTCTTTTTTCCGCAACGGGAAGAAACGCGGGGGCACACGCAGGCGCCCCCCTACAACAGGAGCAGCTTCAGCGGACGGCCGGCACGTCCGCCATCCGCAGCGTCTCGTCGTCCTCCCAGTACTTCGCCTCCGCCTTCGCGCCCGAGTCGTCGAACAACACCCAGACGTCGGCGCGCGGGCCCGTCTCCCAGTGCATGAACGTCAACGCCTCGTCCGTCGGCGAGCCCATGAGCTTCACGACCTCCCCCCGCGACATGCCGGCATTCACCGCGTCGAAGTTCTGCCGCGGGACCGAGACCGTATCCATCCCGGCGCACCCGGAAAACACGAGGACCATCGCAAGGAGGAGGATCGCTTTCATGCCGGATCTCCCGGAACGGGGTTCGCCGCCAGGTCCAGGACCATGGGCACCTCCGCGCAGTCGGGGAACTGGGGGCAGTTGATGCAATCGGCCCAGATCTTGTGCGGCAGCGACGCCTTGTCGACCTCGCGGAACCCGAGGGCGTTGAAGAACTTCACCGAGTAGGTAAGGCAGAAGACCCTCGGCAGCCCGAGGCGCTCGGCCTCCTCGCGGCACGCGGCCACGAGCTTCCGGCCGATGCCCTTGCCGCGGAGGCCGTCCTTCACCGCCACCGAGCGCACCTCGGCCAGGTCTTCCCACAGGATGTGCAGCGCCGCGACGCCGACGACCTCGCCGTCGATCTCGTAGACGATGAAGTCGCGCAGTTGCTCGTACAGGCGCGAGAGGCTCACAGGGAGCATCTTGCGCTTGTTGGCGTAAAACATGATGAGCTTATGCACCGCGGGCACGTCGCCGATCGCGGCCCGGCGCAGCGCCCCTTTCGACTCCGATGGGTCCGAGTTGTCCATGGCCGGCCCCTTACGGAGTGACCGTCATGAGCAGCTTCGCCTCTTCCGGATACTTCGCCACGAAACGCAGATCGAGGTCCGTCAGCGGCTTCTGCGTGTGGACGTTGGCGTAGCGCACCAGCTCCAGGATCTTCGTCGCCTCGGCCTCGTCCTTGAACTCGATCTCCAGCTTGTCGTAGACGTTGCGGAAGCCCTTGATGCCCGAGTACTCGCCGACGGTGATCTGCCGGCCGGTCTCGATGATCTCGGGGGTGCCGCGGCCCAGCTCCTCGAAGTGATAGAGCTCGTAGTTGCGCGAGTCCTTGAGCGCGCCGTCGGCGTGGATGCCCGACTCGTGCGCGAAGGCGTTGCCGCCGACCGCCGGCTGGTTGATGGCGATCGGCACGTCGAAGGCGTAGCTGGCGTACTTCGCCAGGCGCCAGGACTTGGACATGTCCACGCGCGGGTCGAGGAGGCTGCGCTTGTCGTAGCCGCTCGAATACTTGAGCGCCAGGATCGTGCTGACGAGGTCGCAGTTGCCCGCGCGCTCGCCCATGCCGTTCACCGACGTGTTGATGTAGGCGTCCACCCCGGCCTCGATCGCGCCGGTCGCGCCCGCCACCGACGTCGCCACCACCATCCCCAGGTCGTTGTGGCAGTGCAGTTCCACCGGCATCCCGGTCGCCTTGGCGATCTTGTGGATGCGGTCGTAGCAGGTCATCGGGTCGTCGTAGCCGAGCGTGTCGCAATAGCGGAACCGGGAGGCGCCCGCGGCCTTGCCCGCGGCGGCGAACTCGATGAGGTAATCGAGGTCGGTGCGCGAGGCGTCCTCGGCGTTCACGCCCACCGACTCCACGCCCGCGGCGCGGAGGTAGGTCAGCGAGTCCACCATCATCTTGACGATGTCCTTGCGCGAGAACTTGTCGCCGAACTTGAACTTCAGCATCTGGTCCGACGTGGACAGCGAGATGTTGAAGTGCTTGAGCTTCGGGCAGTTCTGGATCGCCTTCTCCAGCTCGCTCTTGCGGCAGGTGCACCAGCCCTCCAGGCGGATGGGCTTGAGCACGCCCTTGTCGGCGAGGGACAGGTTGGCGTTGAGGTAGTTCACCTCGTGATTGGTGAACGGGAAGCCGAACTCGCTCTGCCAGACGCCCAGCTCGTTGAGGAGCAGGTTGATGATCGTCTTCTGCAGCTTCGCCAGCGACAGCCGCGCGGTCTGCACGCCGTCGCGATTGGTCACGTCGATGAACCGGACGAGGGGCTTCTTGTCGAGGGTCGGTGCCACGGTCGCCATGGGTCGCTTCTCCTAATCGTGTTTCCTTTACGCGGAATGGTAGAACGGACGAGCAGGCCGGCGGTCGGCGCGCGCAAGTTTCACGCTCGACGGCCCTCGTTCCGTCTCAATCGTCGGCCCCGGTTCGCCCCGCTCCGGAGATCCTCGCCGCGTCCGCTCATGCCGAAGTTCCCCCGTCCAGGCGCGCGACCTTCACGGCCAGCACGCTCTTCGCGCCCGCCAGCGCCTTCAGCACGCGCTCGTCCGGGGCCGAGTCGGTCGACACGATCGTCAGCGCCTCCCCGCCGGCCGAGCGGCGGCCGTTGGACATGTTCGCGATGTTGATCTTGTGATCGCCCAGGATCCGGCCCACTTCGCCGATGACTCCCGGGACGTCCTTGTTGCGGATGAAGAGCACCGTGCCCGCCGGCTCGATCTCCAGCGTGAAGGCGTCCACCTGCACCAGCCGCGGGCTCGACCGGCCGAAGAGCGTCCCGCCCGCAAGGCGCGTCTCGTTCTCCGCCTTCACCTCCACGGCGAGATACGTCACGAAGTCCGCGGACTCGCTCGTGCGCGTCTCCTTCAGCGTGATGCCCCGTTCCTTCAGGAGCACCCGCGCGTTCACCAGGTTCACGCCCTCGACGTACGAGCTGAGGAGGCCCGCCGCCACCGACACGTTCACCGGCTCCGTCTTCAGCGACGCGACCGTCCCTGAATAAATCACGTTCACTTCCTTCACCGGCGCCCCGCAGAGCTGCGCCGCGATGGCCCCGAGGCGCCTCCCCAGGTCCATGTAGGGCCCCAGCAGCTTCATCTCCTCGGCGTCCACCGAGGGGAAGTTGACGGCGAAGCGGACCTTCCCGTTCACCAGCGCGTCGACCATCTGTTCGGCCGCGGCGATGGCGACGTTGAGCTGCGCTTCCTCGGTGCTCGCGCCCAGGTGCGGCGTCGCGATGACCTTGGGGTGCTTGGCGAGCGTCCAGTCGGCGGGCGGCTCGCTGGTGAAGACGTCGAGCGCGGCACCCGACACCTGGCCGGAATCGAGCGCGCCGAGCAGCGCCGCCTCGTCGACGATGCCGCCGCGAGCGCAGTTGATGATCGCGATGCCCTTCTTCGCCGCGGCCAGCTCCTTCGCGCCGATCATGCCCTTCGTCTTGTCCGTCATCGCGGCGTGAACGGTGACGTAGTCCGAGCGGCTCAACAGGTCTTCGAGCGACGGCGCGATCTCGAGCCCCAGGGCCTGGGCCTGCTCGGCGTTGAGGAACGGGTCGAAGCCGACGACGTTCATGCGCAGCCCCACCGCCCGACGCGCCACCTCGGCGCCGATGCGGCCGACGCCGACGATGCCCAGCGTCTTGCCGGTCAGCTCCTTGCCGGTGAACTTCTTCTTCTCCCACACCCCCTGCTTCATGAGCGCGTCCGCGGCGGGAATCTGCCTCGCCAGCGAGAACATCATGGCCAGGGCGTGCTCGCCCGCGGAGATGGTGTTGCCGCCGGGGGTGTTCATGACGATGATGCCGCGTCGGCTCGCCGCCTCGCAGTCGATGTTGTCGACTCCGGCGCCCGCGCGCGCGATTGCCTTCAGCTTCGGCGCACAGGCGAGCAACTCCTTATTGACCTTCGTCGCGCTGCGGACGATCAGCCCTTCGACGTCCGCGATGACCTTCTTCAACTCGTCGAGCGGAAGCCCGGGCTTGTCGATCACCTCAATGCCCTTCGCGACCTTGAGGATCTCCACCCCTTCCTTCGACAGCTTGTCGCTGATGAGAACTTTCATGGTTTCCTCCTCTTTCCCCCTCCCCCTCAGGGGGAGGGCCGGGGTGAGGGTGAAGCTCCCCCACGTCACACGACCATCGTATCAACTCACGCGCGTCCGTCGATCATCTTCGCTGTTCTGTCGGCGCTTCGCGTCACGGTTCCCAGCATAGGCGAGGTTCACTCTCACCCTAACCCTCCCCCTCAGGGGGAGGGGCGCAGCGTCTTCACGAACGCCTCGACGCCGGCGCCGAGCTTGACTTCGCACTTCTGGGCGGCGAGGGCGTTGGCGAGCGACACGAGTCCGACGAGGATGTCGAACTGGTCGACGTATCCCATCGACGCGAGACGGATGACCTTGCCCTTGAGCTGGTCCTGTCCGCCCGCGGGGGTCACGCCCTGAACGTCGCGCATGTGCTTCATCACCGCCTCGCCGTCGACGCCCGCAGGCATAAGCACGGTCGTGAGGCAGTCGGCCGGGGACTTCGTGAACTGCTCGAGGCCCATCGCCTCGACCGCCTTGCGCGTCGCGAGTCCGAGCTTCGACACGCGCTTCCAGACGTTCTCGATGCCCTCGGCGCGAATCAGCTCCAGTGATTTCGCCTGCGCCAAATACAGCGACACGGGCGGCGTAAACGCCGGATCGCCCTTCTGCGTCGCCTTGCGGTGCTTGAGGAGGTCGAGGTAATAACGCCCGCGCTTGACGGTCTCGATCTTCTTCCACGCCTTCGCGCTCACCGAGATGTACGCCAGGCCCGGCGGCACCATCAGCGCCTTTTGCGAGCCGACCGCCAGGAGGTCGATGCCCCAGTCATCCACGCGGCATTCCACCGCGCCGACGCCGGACACGCCGTCGACCGCGAGGAGCGCCTTCGTTCCCTTCACCACTTCGCCGATCGCCTTCACGTCGGTCAGCACACCCGTCGAGGTCTCGACCAGCGTCGTGAACACCGCCGCGATGTTCGGCTCGGCCTTGAGCGCCGCCGCAATCTGCTCCGGCGTCACCGCCGTGCCCCACGGAATATCGATGGCGGTGAACGGGATGCCGTAGGCCTTGCAGATCTCGCCCCACCGCTCGCCGAACTTTCCGCCGCGCACGACGAGGGCCTTGTCGCCCGCGTCGCACGAATTGATCACCGCGGCCTCCATCGCCGCCGTGCCCGAGCCGAAGAGCGTGAGGAGGTCGCTCTTCGTGCAGAAGACCTCCTTGAGCCCCGCCGTGACCTCCTCGAACACCTTGCAGAACTGCGGCGTCCGGTGGTGGATCATCGGCTCGGCCATGACAAGCAGCGCCTCCGGCGGCACGGGCGTCGGGCCGGGTGAAAGCAGGTATTCCTTCTTCATCGTGTTCCCTCCCCTTCTGCTTCATTTGTTGGGACGCAGCGGGCAAAAGCCCTGCCGCGCATCGAACAAGACGCAAACCGGGCGCGCCTAGAGTATGGCCCCGGCGTACAAACGCATTTTGTAGCAAATTTCGTTCGATTTGCAAGCCTTTTCGGCCCACCGGACATGATTTTTCGCGATTTCTTGTGCTGGTGTGGCTCATCTCGACGCGTCGGGATGAGGCTGCTTCTGCTTATGTAGCCCAGCCGCCCTCGGCTGGGGGATGCTTCTTCGAGACAGCAGGAAGAAACCAAGGACACAGGCGAGGGTCCCGATTGTGATCGGGATGCTACATAAGCAACAATCACACCCGGGGGCGGGTGTGCCACATCAGATCTCGGAGAGGAACCTCTCAATGTTCGCGCGGCTGCGCTTCAGCCCCTCGATCGGGTCCTCGGGAGACTCGTGCTCGACGGCGAGATACCCCGTGTAGCCCTTCTTCTTGAGCGCCGCCAGGCAGGCCTTCACCGGCACGTCCCCTTCGCCGACGGCCGCGCCCTGGTTCCAATAGCCGCCGACCGACTTCCACCAGCCCTCCCCCGGCTGCGCCCCCGGAGGACGGCGGAGGAAGTCCTTGGCGTGAACGTGGATGGCGTACTTGGCAAGGTCGCGGACGGCGACGAGCGGGTCCTCGTCGACGACGAAGAAGTTGCCGATGTCCGGCACGGCGCCGTAGGCGTCCGACTTCACCTCGCGGATGAGCATCGCGACGTGCCGGTAGGAGCCCATGTAGGAGCCGTGGTTTTCGAGTCCGAGCCGGACGCCCAGCTTGAGGGCGTGCTCGGCCACTTCTTTCGTCGCGCGGACGACGCGTTCGGTGGCCTCAGCGAAGGTAAACTCGACCGGCGGCTTCGGGCCCCAGCTCGCCTCGATGCGGCAGACCTTCGCGCCCATGACGACGGCCATGTCGATCTCGCGCTTGATCTCGTCGATGACCGCCCGCCGCTCCGGCCCCTCGGGCAGGGCGAACTCGCAGCCGAGCGTGTAGCACGGAAGGTCCAGCCCCGCATCGCCGAGCATCTTCTTCAACTCCCGGCAGGCCGCGGGCGTCGACTTCCTCTCCGCAAAATACCTCGGCAGCATCTCGAACCCCGTGAACCCGATCTCGGCCGTCGCCTTGATCGCCTGCGCGACGGTGTAGCCCGGGTCCTTGAAATACCGGTTGAAACTGTAGCTGCTGACGCCGATCTTCATAGGTTCGTCCTCGTCTCTATTCTCCCTCTCCCCTGGGGGAGAGGGTTGGGGTAAGGGGCAACGGGTCGGAACATCATAGCACGTTGCGCAACGCGGTCAAGCGTGAACAGGACGCTGCACAGATGAGAACAGGACGCTGTCCTTCTTCTCCCTCTCCCCCTTCAGGGGGAGAGCATTAAAGGTGAGGAGGAGCTTCTTTGTCCGCCGACGGCCCCCGCACCCCCCCCTCTCCCCCTGAAGGAGGAGAGGGATGAAACAACAGCACATGGCTTCTGCAGAGCGTCTGAGCGTCCTGTTACTCCCCTCCCGTCCTGTCCTCTTCTCCTCTCCACCCCCCTTGAAACGCCGCCGCGAATGGATATAGTTAAGTGGAGAAAAAACAGGAGCCGCCCGTGCGCCAGTCCTTGCGCCAGAAGCCGATGAGCCGCTTCATTGCGCCGGCGTGCGTCGTGCTCTTCCTGGCGCTGACGCTGGTGGGGACGTACTACCTGCGCCGGAACATCCTCGAGCGGACGATGCTGCGGGCGATGGACATCGGCGACGGCGGCATGATGCGGCGAACCGCCCGCTCATGGCCGGCGCCGGTGGCGGTGACGGACGGCGAGAGGCGGACGCCCCTTCACCTTGCGGCGCTGATCGGCGACAACGATCTCATCGCGGCGCTCGTAACAGCCGGGGCCGACGCGCGGGCGCGGGACAAGTACGGCTGCTCGCCCATTCACTATGCCCGGACGATCCCCGTCGCGCGCGCGCTGCTTGACGCGGGAACACCCGTCGACGTCCGCAACGCCAACGACGAGACCCCGCTCCATCACGCGGCGGCGACGTTCGCCCGCCACGATGCGAAGTGGTATGTCAAGCCGATGAGCACGGAAGAGCTTCGCCGCCGCTGGCCCGGCTTCTACAAGAGCCCCTGGGGCCCGCCCGAGCTGATTGAGTTCTACCTTTCGAGGGGCGCCGCCGTGAATGCCATGGACAATCGCCCGCGCACTCCGCTCCGCAACGCCTCGACCGCCTGCGCGAACATCCGTCCCGCGGAAGGCCCCATGCCGTCATACGCCCTGAAATGGCAGCGCATCGTCGACATCCTCAAGTCCCACGGCGGCCTCGACGGCCTCAACCACTAACGGGCACAACCCATGCGACCCCACAGCCTCATCGCGCCGATTTCGATATTCCTCTTCCTCGCCGCCGTGGCGGTCGGGGCATACTATGAGAAAAAGGCGATGCTGGAGCACACGGTCGTCCAGGCGATGGAGGTCGGGGACGAGAAGACCGTGGCATATCTCGTGGACTCGTGGCCGAGCCCCGTCCACATGCGAGGGCCGTCGCTGACCTCATGGCGCATGCTGCAGACCGAGCCGTACGCCCACGCCCAACTGGAGACCCGGCCGTTCCTGGTAATGCCGGTCTATCAGGGCAAACCCACCCCCGGCGACACCGTCCTCATCTGGGCCGTGGACTCGGGCGACCTCGATCTCGTGCGTGTGTGCCTGGGCCGGGGATCGGATCTCGACGCAACGGGGGCGTGGGGAGAGACCGCGCTTCACCGCGCGGCGGCGCTCGGGTTCACGAAGGCCGCAGAGCTGCTGGTCGAGCGAGGGGCGAACGCGAACGCGCGAACCGTCTATTCGCAAACACACGTCGTGAACAACGCGGACGGCGGCGGGCCTCCGCCCGGGTTGGAGATCGGGAACCTCGTCCCTCCCCGCGACAGCACGCCGCTGCACCTGGCGATTTCGGAGTCTCCAAAGAGCGGAATCGCCGAGATGCTCATCGCTCGCGGCGCCGACGTGAGGGCCGTGGACCAGAGCAAGAAGACGCCCCTCCACCTCGCGGCGCGGCGCGACGACCCGCGGATCGCGCGGCTGCTGCTCGACCGCGGCGCCGACGTCGAGGCGCGGGACGCAGGCGGCTCGACACCGCTCTCGCATGCCCGGACGCTCGGCGTCGCCCAGGCGCTGGTCGCCGCGGGGGCCGACGTCAACGCGCCGGGATGGCGAGGCCAGACGCCGATCATCCACATCGCACTGGAGGGCGCCGACGACATGGTGGCGTTCCTTCTCGCCCAGGGGGCCGACCCGCTGGCCCGGAACCCCGACAACCTGACGGCGCTGCACTTCGCCGCCGACCGCGAGGTCGCCGAGATGTTCGTGGCCCAAGGCGCCGACGTCAACGCCGTCGACGCTGAGGGAAAAACGCCGCTGCACTACATGGCAATGTGGGGGCGATTCGAAGCGGCGAAGTACATCGTCGGCCGAGGTGCCAGTGCCCGAGCCGCCGACAATGGCGGCAGGACCCCGCTTCACTACCTCGCCAATAGTCCGAACAAGGCCTTCGCAGAACTCCTCATCGAGAACGGCGCCGACGTGAACGCCAAGGACAAGTCGGGAGCGACGCCGCTGAAGGAATTCATGTCGCGCCGGCCCACGAAGGCCAAGCTCGATGACGAGGCCGATACCGAGGCTTTAAGGAGCTTCATCGACCTCCTCCGCCGCCACGGCGCCACGGAGTGAGGCGCGGGCTTTCGGGGTGGAGATGGGTCTGATACAATGCCGAACATGACCACGGAAAGCGGCCCGACAACCCGAAGGGTGCTCGCGGCGTCGTTCGCGCTGGGCGCGTACGCGGTGGTCGCGCAGTCGATCCTCGTGCGCGAGTTCCTCGTGGCGTCGTTCGGAAACGAGATGTCGTGGGGGATCACGTTCTTCGGGTGGCTTCTGGGGCTGGCGCTCGGGGCCTGGGCCGGGGGACGATTCTGCGGTGGGGCCAAGCTGTCGCCAACACTCATTTTGGATTTCAGATTTTGGATTTTGGGGAAGCAGCCATCACGCGGTGACGCCCCATCTTCTCCTTCTGCAGGCCAAAACCCAAAATCCAGAATCCAAAACAACACGCGCGGAACGCCCGCGATCGCCGCGGCCCTCGCCGCTCTCGCGCTGGTGACGCCGGTCTGCGTCTTCCTCATCCGCATCTCGCGAGGCTTCTTCGACGTCGGCCCGGGCGAATACCTGCCGCTTGGGTCGATGCTCTGGCTCTATCCCCTGCTGACGCTGCCCATCAGTTTCATCGTCGGGTTCGCGTTCCCCATCGCTTCTTCTCTTGCTGGTGTAGCTTGTGTGGCTCACCCGCCCTCGGGTGAGGCTGCTTCTGTAGCTGATGTAGCCCAGCCGCCCTCGGCTGGGACAACTGCGGAAGAAGCGAAGACACAGCCGGGGGGACACATAGGTCCCCCCCTACATGAAGAAGGAAGCATCGCCAACGTCTACGTCGCCGAGGCGTTCGGGGCGCTGGTCGGAGGCGCGCTCTTCTCGTTCGTGCTCGTCGACCGCATCCCGGCGTTCCCGCTCGTCGGATACGCGGGCGCAATCCTACTCCTTGCCGCTTCTTTTCTTGCCGTCGCCTCTTCAACCCAAAATCCGAAATCCAAAACCCAAAATCTCGCACGGCTCGTGACGCCGGCCTTGATCTTCGTGCTCGCCACGGTCCTCCTCGCGCCCCGGATCGAACGGGCCTCGGTCGAGCGACGCTGGGCGACCTTCGCCACCGGCACGACGATCGTTCCCCCCTCCCCCGTCGACTCGCGCTACCAAAACATCACCCTCGCCCGGCGCGGCGAGGAATACTCGGTCTTCCTCGACGGCCTCAAGTCGATGGCCTTCCCCGACCCCGTCGAGCACACACAAGACGCGCACTTCGTCATGTGCGAGGCGAAGAACGTCCGCCGCGTTCTCCTCATCGGCGGCGGCATGGAAGGCCCTCTCGCCGAGATGCTCAAATACCCCGTCGAACGCATCGACTACGTCACGCTCGACCCGTCGCTGGTCGACCTCGTGAAGCCCTATCTTCCCCCCGCCGACCGCGCGGCGCTGGAGAACCGAAAGGTGCATGTCTTCTACGAAGACGGCATTCAATTCCTCATCCGACATCGAGAGGAGATTCATGCCAACAGTGCGGACGAATATGATCTCATCTGGCTGAACGTGCCGGAACCCACGTCGCTCCTGATGGAACGGTACTATTCCAATTTCCATCTCCTAGAGCGGAACCTGGCACGACAAGGCTTGGTGGTGATGCGCCTCACGGCAAGTTCCGGCTATTTTGACGATGAACATCGCCGGTATCTGGCGAGTGTCGTATCTGGATTCCACGGATGGGGAATACGTGAGTATTGGGATTTCCACTGGACAGCGACATGGGGCGAGCAGACATTCATCCTCGCTTCGACCGGGGATAACGCCTTCACGACCGACGGCTCGGTTCTGGCGAAACGCTACCTCGAACGGGGCATCAAGTCGGAACACTTCGACCCGGCTTGGTTCGAGGGCGCAACGGAAATGCTGGTGCCGGAGAAGGTCGCAAAGATCCGGGCTGAAATCGAACGGGGACTCGAGGAGGGAGAGAGTTCCTGCCGGCGCGATTCGGCCCCGTACCTCCGGCGAACGATCCTCGACGAACGGATGCGCACGGGCGGTTCGTTCCGGCTGTTCGAAACTCTGACCCGAATGTCCCTTCTGGAGCCGTTCATCGCCGCGGCCCTCGTTGCAGTCTTCTGGTTCGCCGCCGCGAAATGGCTGCTGAAGCGGTCCGCCGTCGAGACCGCGATGCTGTTCTCGGTAGGCACCACCGGCTTCGCGACCATAGCCCTCAGCCTCGTCCTGCTCGTCGCGTTCCAGAACGTGTTGGGTTATGTCTACGCCTGGGTCGGGATTATGGTAGGCGTGTTCATGTTCGGCCTCTTCGTCGGAGGACTGGACATGAAGACCCGCCTGCGCCGGAATCCCTCCCTGGGCATCAAACGTCTGGCAAGATACGACTTCCTTCTCCCGCTCGTCCTCTTCGGGATGCTGGCGGCATACTCGATTGTCACACCATTGGAGGCCCCCGAGAAGGGAGACCCCGGTTGCTTGCCATTCGCCGTCGGCATCTTCTTCGTCGGATTCTTCGGCGGGCTCATCTTCCCCCTCGCCGCGAAGATCGCCATCGGCGAGGGGAAGACGACCGGCCGCGCGGCGGCGTCCATCACCGCGGCGGACAACATCGGCGCATGCGTCGGGGCGCTTCTCACCGGAGTCGCCCTTGTCCCGGCACTCGGACTCGCCGGGGTCTGCGTTTTGCTGGTGCTTCTCAAGCTCCTCTCAGCCGGCGTCCTCTTCCTCGCCTCGCGGGCGCGGCCGCGCATGTGAGCCTTTACCCTCACCCTGCCCTCCCCCTGAGAGGGGGAGGTAAGAAGAAAAGGCGCCGCCGACGGCTTCGCGGACCCGCTTGACTCCGACGGCTTTGCCGCTATGCTCTTTTCAGAACGAAGCACGAAGCCTGAGCCGCCGAATCTTCCCGGAAACCGCATGTCATCCCTGAACTGGGCGCTGGTCGCCGAGATTCCCGCGTGGTTGAAGGTGACGCTGCACGTCGGCGCCTGCGTGCTCGTGCCGCTGGCGTGGGGCGTCGCGACGGAACTCGTCTTCCGGCGGATCGAGAAGTGCCGGTCGGAAACAAAGCCTGACGACCCTCCGCGCGCTTTCATCAACCGCCCCCTCTGACCGCCCATGCCCGAACTCACGATCCCATTGGCCGGCGGCATCATCCTCCTCGGCGCCGTCGTCGGATTCCTCTCGGGGCTCTTCGGCGTCGGCGGCGGGTTCATGCTCACGCCGATGCTCAACATCGCCTTCGGCATCCCGATGAACATCGCGGTCGGCTCAGGCCTCGCGCAGATGATCGGCACCGGCACGACGGCGACGCTCCGCCACGGGAAGGAATCCACCGTCGACGTCAAGCTCGCGCTCATCCTCCTCGGCGGCACGGTCGGCGGCATCGAGCTGGGCACGGAGCTTCTCGAGAAGCTCGACCACCTGGGCAACGCCGCGATCTTCAGCCGCCACGTCCCCTGGCTCTGGGTCGTCACGATGAGCGCCTTCGTCGTCGTGCTCGGAGGCGTCGGGGTCGTGACGCTCGTCGAAAGCTGGCATCACCAGCGCCGGGTGTCGGAGGGCGAAGAGGTCCCGCGCCGCGTCGGCCGGGGGCTCTTCAGCCGCGCGCTCTTTCCACCCCTCACAACGCTTTCCGCAACCGAAGGCCGGCCGGCTCCGCTCCTCGCGATCGTCGTCCTGGGCCTCGCGGTGGGAGTGCTGCAGGGCCTGCTCGGCATCGGCGGCGGCGTCGTCTTCATCCCGGCGCTCATCTATCTTCTCGGCTGCTCCACGCGCGCGGCGGTGGGCACGAGCCTGCTCGTCGTCACGCTCGGCTCCGTCGCCGGGACGATCACGCACGGCCTGCGCGGCAACGTCGACCTGGGCCTCGTCGCGCTCATCCTTCTTTCTTCGACCGCGGGCGCCGCGTTCGGAGCCGCGATCCATCACCGAATCACGCCGGCCCGCATCCGGCTCTACTTCTCGCTGGTCCTGCTGCTGACGCTCGTCGTCATTGTGGCCAAGATGCTCCATGAGTTCGGAGTCTTTTCGTGAATCGGGAACCGCCTCCCCGCGACGCAACATGTTGGGTAAAATGAACACCGTCGCAGTATCGCCGCAACTGCTTTCGTGCCAGCATGTTAGGCCCTCCCAACCCTCCAACTCACGCGTCCTGCCTGTTGAAAAATTCCGACAGCACGTCTTGCAGCACCCCCCGGAACCGTATCGCGGGACGGTGATTCACTCGCCATAACATCTTGCTGACGCAGCAGATGCGGTGCCCGGCCATTTGTACAGCGCATTCAACGCGCTTCGGCACGCGGTTTGCTGCATATCGCGCGAGGCGGCATTCTGTCAGGGGACATTGCATCCAGGCGCCAACGAGGGGGGGGTAGGCATGAGGGTTCAATTCACGATCGTCGGCATCGTCGCAGTGCTGGCCGTCTTCTGCGTGTCGTCGGGGGCCGAGGCGGGGCTCATCTGGTCGGAGAATTTCTCCAGCCACCCGGACCTTTCGTCGGGCAACTGGCACTCGAACATCACCGACGCCGCGGTGCCGACCGCGGGAACGTGGAGCACGTCGGACGGCACGGCGCTCTCGAACACCGCCGGGTCGGGCACGATTCAGGCGACCGCACAGTACGCCTTCACCGCGTCGGAGAAGAGCGCGTTCGGATCGCTCTATGACAGCGGCAGCGGCCTCATCGGCGGCGGCAGCGCGAGCGGCACGCTCTACATCCGTTTCGACGGCGGCTACACGACCGCTCCATCGGCGCCCCAGTTCGCCTTCTTCCAGACGCAGCGAGGCTCCACGACGAACCGCTCGCTGATGGACAGCGCCTCGTACGCCGCGGCCAGCGTGGGCAAGGGATGGAACGCCACGTACTACAACGCGCTCATCAACATCGCCACGGCGTCCGGCAGCCTGGACGGCCCGCTCAGCACGTCGATGCACGCCTTCGTGATGAAGATCAACTTCCAGGCCAACAGCAACAGCGCCGAATCGCTGTCGATCTGGACGGACCCGACGGCGGGGCTCGACGAGCCGCAGCAGGTCTCGCCCGCCTACATCGGCACGGGCGATCTCTCGTTCGACACGTTCGTCCTGCGCGTCGGCAATGCGAACGTCAACTGGCACTGGGACAACATCAAGTTCGGCACCGCGTTCTCGGACGTCTTCACCGTCCCCGAGCCCGCGACGATGACGCTCTTCGCCGCCGGCCTCCTCGGCGCAATCGGCTTCGCCCGGCGACGCTTCGCCCGGTAGCCGCCTCGCTCATAACGCCCATCCGCACGGCCCCGGAGTTCCGATTCCGGGGCCGTTTCTTTCCTGTGCGGTTCCCCCTTGCGCCCGACGCGGCCGGCCCGTAGACTGGAGGAGCGTTGCATCTGCCGCTCACCCGGGAGGCCCCGTGTCGAACGTGCTCCTCATTGCATCGGCCGCCGCGCTGGCGATGCTCGTCGTTCATTGCTGGAAGCTGCGGGCGTGGAACGTCACGCGGGCGTTCTTTCTCGCGGCGGTCGCCTTCGGGTTCGTCCGCGGCAACGTCGTCTGGCTGCTCTTCACGAACCTCCGCGAGGGCGTCGCCGCCGACCGACCGTTCGTCTGCCCCGACGCTCGACTCGCCGTGGGACGCGCCTATCTCATCGAGGCCGTCGGCTGGGCCTTCGCGCTCTACCTCGCCTGGACCGTCTCCGAATTTCTCCTCCGCCGACTCGACGGAAAAAGGGACGACGGAAAAGGGGACAGTCCCCCCAACAGCGCCAGGGGGACAGTCCCCTTTTCCTCCCGCATCTTCATGGTCGCCGGCCTCTCCGCGCTTTTCATGCTCGCCATCTGCTACGCGATGGAGACCACCGCCGTGCGCGTCGGGTGGTGGCGGTGGGAACTTCCCACGCGCACCGACCTCTTCGGCAACGTCAACTCCTTCGCCATGACGGCGTGGTTCTCCGTCGTGCCCGACTTCCTGCTGCCCTTCCTCGTCATCGTCTGCACGCCTTTTCGCGACCGCCGGTGGTACATCCGCTGGGCCTGGACGCTCTGCTTCGTGCCGCACGGTCTCATCATCCTCCTCCTCGGCTGGCGCGCGTGGGCGCACGTCGCCACCATCGCCCTCGCCTTCGGCATCCTCGCGCTCATGCTCTTCAGCCGCCTCGGCTACGTCCTCGGCGAGGTGCGCAATGAGAAAGGCGGCCCCCTCGTCCGCGCCCTGCCCGCCGTGGCGCTCGCGATATTCTTCGCCGTCGTCGTCGGGGCCAATCTCTTCGGCGGAGGCGGCCTCGCGGAGATCCTCACCGCGGCGCCGCTCCTGATGATGTGCGTTCTGGCGTGGAAGCGCGTTCCGGCGCTCGCCGTCGCCGCGATGTCCGTGGCGGCCGTCGTCACGGGGTGGGTGTGGACGCCGATGGGCGCGCGGGCGCTGTGGGCGCTCGTACCGGTGACGGTGTTCGGCATGCTATGGCTGATGGATCGGCTGGGCGACCCGGCGTGGATGCGGCTTGCCCTGAGCGCCGTGGCGGTCACGGTCGCCGCGTGCGTCGTCGTCGCAAACGTCTCCGACCACCGGCGCGCCGAGCGGTACGCCGCGGCGTGGGAGGCGGGCGACCGCTATGCCCTCGCCGGCGACGAGGAAAGCGCGGTCGAAAGCTGGAGTTCCGCCGAATCCCTCCGCCCGCGCGACACGATCAACCTCTATTGCGCCATCCCCCCGGCCCGCCTCTCCGGCGGTCCCGCCTCTCCCCGCGCCCTCCGCATCCGCACCCGCCTCATCGTCTCCGAACTCGACGAAGTCCTCCTCCGCGATCCCTCCTGGCCCCTGCCCCTCCACGACCTCACCCGCGCCCGCGCCCTCCTTGACCTCTCCGCCTCCACCGACTGAGTGCCGGTCAATTCGGCGGGTTTGCGGCCGGGTCTTTGCCTTTGAGGACAAGCGCGGATTGGTTGTCGCGCATAAGCTTCCAGGTGACGCCTGGGGGGATGTCGAGGGCCTGGAGCGTCGGCGCGATGCGGTCGCAATCCTCCTGCGTCTTGACGACGATGATGATGAAGAGCGTGCCGGGCCCGCCGGCTCCGGGAACCGTAAGCGTCTCGGCGCCGTCCTTCCGGAGCGACGCGAGCAGG
>JBBIVY010000053.1:0-24972 GCA_037439485.1 Planctomycetota bacterium
GGCGAACCCGGCGCCTCCGGAGGGCCAGCTGATGCTTATTTCACCGCCATTGGTGGTACGTACCCTTTCGAGAGCCCAAGGCTGACATGAAGGAATTCTTGGACAAGTCCTTTCCGTGATACAATGGGCAAATGAACATGAAACCAAGAGTTTACGGGGCTGCTTGGATACTTCTTATTGGGGATATAGTCTTCCTTCTCTTGGCATTACCGGCATATTGGGCAAGTTCGGGCACGAGCAATATAACACACGAGATGGTGGTCGCCGCGGAGTGCAGAAGGGCAGGAGGCATCATAGCCTTGGTTGTCGTTATATCCGGTATTCTCATTACAGCACTGGATAAGGCACCACCTAAAGCCCATTGGCAAGTCTTTATTGTTTGGAGCGTAGGTCTTGTGGCTGCCTTCTTGTGCCTGATGTAACCTACGGGGCTCAAAGCCTCGGACAGGATCGTCGTCACGGCTCACGGGTTATGACACGCGTGGCCAGCAGGCTTGTGCGCCGGTGTCGGGGACGACCTCGGGGTATTGCGGGATCGTGTTCGGATATCTCAGCTCGGACGACTACTGGATGGAGGTGCGGGACATCGGCGCGCAGAGGCGTCGGATCTATCATGTCCTGAACGGCGCGAAGGGCTCGCCGGTGGCGGAGGCGTACGAGGGGATCAGCGCGAACGCGTGGACGCACATGAAGATGGAGATGCTCCGGCGCGGCGCCCAGAACGTCTCCTACACCTTCCCGGACGGTTTCCCCGCCGGCAAGGTGGGTTTCGTGACCTCGGTCCAGGGCGCGATCTTCAACACGTTTCAGGCGCACGAGGACGCGCTCAATGCGGACATAATGGGCCGGTGGTCGAAGAACTCCTACTTCGTTTCTGTTGCGACAACACCTTTTTTCAACCGCTCGCGGGCGGCGGCGGGCGGAGGGGAGCGGTCGGAGGCGGCGGCCGGGCGTCAGGCCAACGTATCGGCCCGTCGAAGGCCGCTTCGGGACGGACTCTCCCCCTGCGATCCTCGGATTCCGCGTCTTCAACGTCTCCGCGCCCGGCTTCACCCGCTCGCGCGCGCCAGCAACACGAGGTTGTGAGCGAAAATGCCCAGCCCCACACCCGACGCAAAGTGCCTAAACGTGCGGTACGGGCTTCGCACCAGCCGATACGCCCGTTTTAGCACCGAAATCGTCCCCTCAATCCCCGCGCGAAACCGCTGCCAGATCTCATCAATGACGCCCTTCCAATCCGACAGCTTCCGCGGGATCGCCACCGTCTTCACCCGCGCTTCCACCGCCTCGCGCGTCTCCTTCTTCGGGTGGAATCCGCGGTCCGCCGTCATCGCCTCCGGCGGCTTCCCGAAAAGCCGCTCGTGCCGGTCCACCACTTCCTCCGTCAGCTCCGGATCCCAGACGCGATGCTCCATCACCTCGTAATCCGAAATGAATTTCTCCCGCGTCTGGGAGAGCATTACGACGTGCCCGAATTCCACGGGCTTTCGGGGCTTGCCGCGCCGGATCAGCTCCGTGTGCGGCTCAAACAGGCTGAAGACCCGATCGCTCGCCGGCACCGTCTCGCCGAGGAGGTTCGCCCGCTCGGACGTCGACAGCACGGTGCGCACCCGCGGCAGATATCCCTCGATCTCGGCCCCAATGGCCTGCACGGCCAAGTCCGGACAGCGGCGGCTTTCGGCGGCAAACCCTTCGGCCACGCCGGTGATCCACGTCACCCGGGAAATCAACTTCCGCCAGCATTGCTTCACGAACCGCCGGCGCGTTTTGCTCGCGGCGTAGCGCGTGATCCGCAGGTGAAGCCCCTTCACCTTCCGGTCGTGAAAGCGATGGCCGCCGAGCCCCGGGGCGAGTTTCCGGCCTTCCCGGATCAGCCGCGACAACACCCGCCAGCCGTCCCACAAGAGCGACGCGTCGGTCGGGTAATGGATCGTCGTCTCCACCACCGTCGTGTCCACCCGGATGGCCGACGGATCGACGCGTTTGTGCTTCACCGCGTCCGCCGCGAGGACCTCGTTGATCCGCTTCCACGTCTCGGGCCTCACGGCATGGAAGGCCCGGTCGAGGAAGGTGAAGTCCATCACCCGCCGGTCCCCCAGGCGCAGGAAATCCATGAGGAACGGGCTCTCGGCGATGCGGACCACCGTCGTGCGAAAGTCCTCCCCCTCGACCGCGTGGACGATCAGCGAGCGGAGGAGGTTCTCCGAGGTGAAGTCGGCCTTGCGGCCCTTCGGCCCTCCGATGGAGAGGGCCTTCAAATCGCGGTCGGCCAGGTCGAGGATCGCCGGGTTTTTGTCGAGAAGGCGGCTGATGCCCTTGTATTTCCTTCGGTGCGCGGCTACAATCTTCAACTCGGAAGCGCCGGACCCCTCGAAGCACAGCACGGCCTCGGATTTTCGACGCATCTTCGTCCCCCTGTCTTTTGTTTGAACAATCCCAACAGGAGGATACGGATGCGTCATTTTTTATCAAGCATCCGGACGGATTTTCCCTCCGGAAAAACAGCTTCCGCAACAGAAACTACTTCGGCTTCTCCCCCTTCTACAACGGCTCCAACCGCTTCCGCCTCCAGGACCCCAACCACCTCACGCAGCTTCTGAAGAACGTCCGCCTCGACAGATTCCAGGCGACCTTCAACGTGATGCGGGACTCAGGGAGCGGGTATGGGTAACTGTTCGGCCAAGCACACCTTGTAAGCCAGCCGCAGCTATCCGATAATCTCGGCCATGCAATCCCCAACAGGAGGACAGGCATGGCCAAGGGTAAAGAGCGCGACAAGAGCAAAGAAGCGTTCTGGCGCAAGACGATGGCGGCGTATCGGCGCAGCGGGCTTCAGATCCGCCAGTTCTGCCGCCGGGAGAAACTCCGGGAGACGGCGTTCTACTTCTGGCGACGCGAGCTGGCGCGGCGCAACGCCGAGAGTCGGCCCGCCGCAAAGGTCCCGGCTCGACGACGCAAGTTGCTCTTCGTGCCGGTGCGGGTGATGCCGCAAACCCCGCCGCCAACAGGCAGCATCGACATCGAGCTCGCGCGCGGTCGTCAGGATTCACCTCACCCCTCCCGTCGACAGGCAAACGCTCCATGACCTGCTCTCGGTGATGGAGGCCCGACCATGCTGAGGTTGCCGAGCCTGGCGGAAGTCGACCGCGGATTTTCCACACGCATCTACCTTTGCACGACGCCCGCCGACATGCGCAAGGGATTCGATTCCCTCGCGGGCCTCGTCAAAGACTTCCTCGGCCAAGACCCGCTCTCCGGCCATCTCTTCCTCTTCGTCGGCCGCGCCCGCGACCGGCTCAAAATCCTTTACTGGGACACCGACGGATTCGCGCTCTGGTACAAGCGTCTCGAAGAGGGGACGTTTCGCCTGCCCCTCGCGCGCTCCGGCGAAGTCGGCGTCGAGATCAAGCCGTCCGAGCTTGCGATGCTCCTGGACGGAATCGACCTGATGAGCATCAAGCGCGTGAAGCGGATGAGGCTCGTGGCGCACGCGGTATAATATATGGATTCTTTCGGAGAATCCGCGAAACATTCTCCGCTCCCTCGTGTCTAACATGACATGAGCACTCCGACCGACTCACCGCTCCCGAACGACCTCGCCGCCTGCCACGCGATGATCCGGCAACTCCTCGAGACCCTGCACAAAGACACTTCCACCATCGAGCGTCTGGAGCACCGGCTGGAGCAACTCCTCCGCCGCGTCTACGGCCGCTCGGCGGAGAAGCTCGACCCGGCGCAGAAACTGCTCTTCCTCAACATGCTCAAGGAGCTGGAGCCGCAGGACCCGTTCCTGTCGCCGCCCACACCGCCTGCCGCGACGCCGCCGAAATCCTCTAACGGCCACGGCCGTCGAAGGATTCCCGAAGACCTCCCGCGACATCGCATCGTCCACGACCTGCCCGAAGAGGAAAAGCCCTGCCCCTGCTGCGGCAAAATGCGCGTCCTCATCGGAGAGGAGACCAGCGAGCAGCTCGATTACGAGCCGGCGAAACTCAGCGTCATCCAGCACGTGCGGCTCAAATACGCCTGCCGCTCGTGCGAGGAAAACGCCGCCGAGGGCGGGCCGCAGATCACGACAGCCGAAAAGCCGCTCTTGCCCATCGAGAAGGGCCTCGCCGCGCCGGGGCTGCTCGCCTACCTCATCGTCAGCAAGTACTCTGATCACCTTCCGCTCCACCGTCTGGAGCGCATCCTCGCGAGGCATCATATCGACCTCGCCCGTTCCACCATGTGCGACTGGATGCGGGAATCGGCGGAGACTCTGAAGCCCCTTTACGACCTCATGGTGCGCCAGACGCTCGAATCCAAGGTTCTCCACACCGATGACACCCCCGTGGACGTGCTCGACCGACAACTTCCCGAGACCCGAACGGGCAGATTCTGGGTCTACGTCGGCGACCGGGATCATCCCTCGACCGTCTTCACCTACACGCCTAACCGCTCGCGCGATGGGCCGATGACCTTCCTCAAGGGCTGGGGCAAGGACGGCCGGCGGTATCTTCAGGCCGACGCCTTCGGCGGCTACGACGGCATCTACGCCGGGGAGGCAGGCGGCAACGTGACGGAGGTCGCCTGCTGGGCGCACGCCCGGAGAAAATTCTACGAGGCGCGTACCACCGACAGCGACACCGCCACGCGGGCGCTGGCCTACATCCGGCTCCTCTATGACGTCGAAGACCAGGCCCCCGATAGATCGGGACTCGGAAGCAAGGGGCTCTCGTCTCCCGAGCGACTCGCCCTGCGTCAATCGCAGGCGTTGCCGCGGCTCGGGGAATTCAAGACGTGGCTTGAATCCCGTCAGGCAACCAGCGGCGGGTCAGTTTTGCCAAAGAGCGCGATGGGCCAGGCGATCAGCTATGCCCTCAACCAGTGGGACGCGCTGTGCGTCTACACGACCGACGGCGATCTCGACATCGACAACAACGCCGCGGAGAATGCCCTGCGCCGGGTGGCCATCGGCCGCAAGAACTGGCTCTTCTGCGGATCCGACAACGGCGGCCACACCGCGGCGGTGCTCTTCAGCCTGATTGCCACCTGCGACCGGCACAAAACCGACCCCTTTGCTTATCTCCGCGACGTGCTCACCCGCCTCGCCGCCCATCCTTCCCAGCGCATCGCCGAATTGTTGCCGGGGCAGTGGAAGCAGAGCCCCTAACCGTCCCAACTTCACCAAATTGCACCTCTATCGTGGCAGCTTGCTCTGTTTTGCCGGCGGCGAGTCGGCAACCTTCTTCAGGCGGAAACCACATGGCGCGTCATCACAGCGCTCAATCGTCAGGATGTTGCCGATCTTGTACTCCTGGAGCATATGCAAGTAGGCTTCCAAAGTCTTCAAAGTCCGGCCCACGTTTTCAAACGTGTGATCGGTATGGACCAGCCTCGCAAAAACGTCGTTGACAGTGATATCCTTTCCCAGGTACACCATGACCCCCTGATCGGCTTTCTTCCGGCTCCGCAGTCCGAATGGAAACAAGCCTGTGCTGTCATTAATCGCGGCCAAGAAATCCCCGGATTTCGGTTTGCCGCCGAGCGGGTCATAGGCCACCAAGAGCTTTCTTGTTTTGGTCTTGTCTGTCATGGTCGTCACCAGTTCCACGGGTCGTAGAATGTGTGCCAAAGGTCGTGGAGTTTTGCTCCCTGCAACCGCATGTTCTGCGGCGCGTCCGCACCGCCGATGGACCGTGGGATGATGTGGTCCACCTCATATCCGGGCGGCACCCGGCCTTCTCTCAACCACTGCTTCTGCCATGAAGGGGTCCGGTAGTCGTCGGCGAGCGACTTCAGGAACTGAGTCCTCGCCGCCGAGCTTCGAACCGTTCCGGTGATTATGCCATTCGCTCCTTTGTAAGCTGTCCACGCTTCAGCCGCTTGTGCCCTGGTCGCATACCTCCCCGCCGTCCCTGCCTGAAACTCATTCCATGTTCCGAAGACCTGTGGTTTGCCGAACGCTTGCGCCGTTCCCAACCACCTGAACCATTGCTGCGATTGCTGACCTGACGGACTTGGAGAGTGACTGCCACGCCGAGATCACCTTGGCCAAGTCGGGGTCCGAGCCTTGGAAAACTGCTGCGGATTCTGCTGCGCCTGCCTTTGAAGCCGGCCTTCTTGGCCTCGAAAAGGCTGGTGTTCGGACCCCGATAGGGTAACTTATAGATATATGCAGGCGTGGAGCCCGCGTCCCGTCCGCCTGCACTGAGTCAGACGGGGTCGGCTGGTTACTGGCTTTTCTCGACGCGGGTCTCGGTCGTCTCGGCCTTGCGCATGAGGGCGAGTCGCTCGCGGGCCCATGCGACCCAGTCCGGCCGGAGGTCGCGGAAGACGATTTCGCTCAGAAGCTCGCGCGTGCGGGTGTCGCAACGGTTCTCGCCGACGTAGAGCCGGGCGAGGTTGCCGATAGCCTCCGCGGACTCGGGCTCCAGCTTGAGCGCCGTTTCGTAGTATTTCGTCGCGTCATCGGGCTTGCCCACGGCCTCGTAGACCATCCCGAGGTTGTTCGCGGGTTCGGACTTGTTTGGCATCAACTTGGCGGCATACTGGAACTCCCAGGCGGCGAGGTAGTACTTGTTCTGCCGGAAGTAGACGAGGCCGAGGTTATTGTGCGCGGGTCCGAAGAAGAGGTCCTGCGAGAGGGCCTCCTTCAACTCCTTCTCAGCGCCGGTGAGGTCGCCGCGACCGATGAGTTCCACGGCCTTCCCGTTGCGTTCCTGTGCAGGCTGCGTATTGCCGTGCGCGTCCGGCGGGAGCGTCTGGTAGGCTTGTGCCCTCGTCGGCGGCGGAGGCTGCGGCGATTCGCCCTGCATCCCCTGGCATCCGCACAGCGTAGCCAACCCGAGAGCGATCAGGCATGTCCGGCGCATGGCAGCACCCCTTCTCATTCGGAGTTCCTGGGACTGTAGATGAGATATGTTAATACGACGTCCGCCGACCACTTGCCCGCCGGGTTGTCGACCGAGGGCGGAGTCAGACGCAGCGACTTCACATTGAGGGCGGCGTCCGCCGCGCACAGCGCGTGAACGAAACGGACGGCCTGCTCGATCGTCACGCCGCGCAGGGCCACCTGCGTGGGTTTCTCCTTGTAGGAACTTTCGCCGACGCGCTGCGGCGGCTCCGGGCTGATGCGCGCGGGCCTCGACATGCCGAGCGAGGAAGCCTGTTTCTCGATCAGCCCCGCCATCTCGCCGTCCAGCCGCTCGCGGTCAGCGGCGAGGGTCGGGCGGTCGCGGAGTGCCTCAATGGCGAGCGCGCACCGCTGGACGCCCTCGAGCCCCTGCTTCGCCTCGATCGCCCGGTGCCTCGCGCCCATCATGACGCCGCCGCTCCACAGGGCGACGGCCGCGAGAAGCCCCGCCAGCAAGGCCGCCTGGATTCCCTTGCGCTTCATCATGGCAGGGCCTCCTTCGCGCCTGCGACGGGCCCGCTCACGGCGGCGGCCTTGTCGGAATCGGCGCCACCGCACTTCGCGGCGATGGTGAACGACACGAGACCGCGCGGATCGACCTCGGAACGCGGCGGCTCTACCTCGAACCCCGCGGCCCGGAGCGCCCGCGCGACCTGCTCGGCGTCGGCGTGGCTGCGGCTTTCGCCGTCGAGGGTGACCTCCGTCGGCTCGGCGCGGATCTCCCGCACCCGGACCAGTCCGTCCGGAAGGGCCGCGACGACGCGCCGGAGGCTCTCGATCGCGTTGCGCTGCTCGGGCAGTTTCGCCCCGGCGCCGTTGAGGCTCGTACACCGCGTGACCTCGCTCTTGAAACGGCTGGCGACGCTCGCCGGCACCGGGGTGTTCGGGAAGACGCGGATGTACTCGGCCGCCTGCTTCGCGTGCGACTCGCGGGCGGAACTCTCGTACTGCGCCGCGCGCCAGAGGAATACGGCCGCGAGTACCGCGGGCAGCGCTACGGCGAGCACGGCCGTCATGCGAAGGAGAGCCGGGAACTCTCCCCACGGGCTCGACGGCGCGAGTTCGCCGCGACGGAAATTCGCCCAGCCTTCGGCGTCGTCCGCCAGCATCGACGCGGCCCCGCGCGCCGCGGCCGGCCACGTCGGGCCTTCGTCTACCGAACGGACCTCGATCCGTCCGTCCTGCGCGAGAGCGTGAGAGGCTACGGGGTCCATCGCGCCGATGACCGCGGCCGTGGCTTTGCGGCCCTCCACGTGAGTCGCAAAGCGGCTCGCCCGGCACGCCTGCACGATGTCTTCGGCCCGGTGTGGCACGGTGTTCCATGCTTCGGGGCGTCCGTTGACCATGCGGAAGAGTTCGAGCGACGAATCCCCGGCGACGATGACGAAATCCGTTTTGGCGGCGAGGCGCTGCGAAACGTCCCTCAGCGCGAGGAGTGCCGTGGCGGAGATCGCCGCGGCCGAAATTCCCTGCGCCGACAACTGCGACAGCACGCCACGCACGCGCGACGTGTCGACGGCCAGTCCGAAGACCCTCGATCCCGACGCCGGCATGAAGTCCGCCGTCAGCCGCTCGGCGTCCAGCGGGAGCTGCTCCTCAAGGCGGTAGCGCATCGCCTCGGCACGGCCCTTGCGCGGGAGGTCGGCGCAATCGATGAGCGCCGGGAGCACCCAGTCCGAGGGAAGCCCGAGGCAGACACCGCCGCCGCTCCAGCCCCATTGCCGGAGCCGGCCGGCGACCGTGTCGGGGACGTCGTCCGCGCCGGCGGCGAGAGGAATCTCAACGGATTCCTCTCGGCCTCCGCTTACGCGCGCGACGCGCCAGCGATCCCCTTCGAAGCTGACCAGGAACCGGCTCGGGCTCATTTTCCCGACCTGCCTTTCTCGACGGGGAGCGTCAAGGACTTGCCCTGGAACAGGACCGTGACCGTCTCGGCCGTGATCGCCGTGACTTCGGCGCCGCCGACCGTGTCGCCGACGGAGGCGAGCTTGTGCTTGCCCTCGGCGGTCTCGAGGTAAGCCGATGAGAAGCCCGGCTCGATAACGGTGCCGACGATGCGCAACGTGAGCGCGGGCGCCGGCGTCGCGGCCTCCACGAGCGCCGAGAAGCCGAGGTCGCGCTCGTAGATGACGGCGTAGGCCGGAAGCTCCTTGATTTCGCGCGGCGGCGCCGGTGCCGGAGGAAGCGGCCGGAGCGCATGGGTCTCCGCGTCGGGACGTTCCACCGGGACCATGACGGCGCACGCGACGACCGCGGCGATCGCCAGGGCCATCGCGACGTTCGCGGTGCAGAGCAGCCGTTTCCGAACTCGTCGCGTCAGGGTCACCATGTGAACCTCCAGCGGAGCGGCCCGTTTGCGGAGGGGCCTTCCTGCGCGACGTAGAATCGGTGCCATTCCCGCGTCGCCCCGCGGGCGATAACCCAGGCCGAGTGGCACTGCGACGCATCCGTGACCGCCTGGCGCACGAGCACCAGCCTCGGCCGCGGGATGTGCGTCTCGTCGAGCAACACGTCAAGCCCGGCGCCGGGCGTCAGCTTTCGTCGCATAAGAACGCCGGCGATTTCGTCTTCCATGAGAATCCCGTCGAGTGCCTCGCGGATAACCCGCGGCTCAGCCCGGCGGAGATTGATCCGGCCCGAGCCCCAGAGCGTCATGCGTCCGGCCAGCGACGCCGAGCCTGCCGGGTCGATGAGCTGCGACGGACGGCTCGCCGCGGCAACCTGCTCGAACGACGAGAACGGAAGCAGCGCCGCTGCGCCCGGCAGGTACGTCGGGTCGGGCTGAACCCGCGGCTGAAGGGGCCTGGTGTTGCCGACCTGAAGGTGCTGGACCGCGGCCATGACGCCCGAGTCGCCTCGCAGCACCCACAGGCGGTTGACGTTAGCCTTGGCCTGCTCGTCCGAGACGATCACCCGGAACGCGATGCCGCCGAGCTTGAGGTCGACGGAACGACTCACCACGGGTTCGTCTCCCTCGGGCAGGGCGAGCCATGCTTCCGCCCGGGACAGGCACAGGGCCTGGCAGCTCTCCGCGCCCCAGCGCACCTGGACCTCCTGCTGCTGCGCCCCGGCGCGCAGGGCGAGCGAGCTGACCCGCCGCGCCGAGGCGGTCAACACCGTCGCCGCGACCACCAGCACCATGAGCGCCAGGATCAGCACGAAACCCGAAGATTGTTTCGGATGCCTCATCCTCTACTCCGAGCAATACGTGAACACGGCCGGAACGCTTCCGGGCGTCTCGAACCGGGCCGTGACCGCAAGCGCCTCCGGGATGACGCGCCAGCCTTCCGCGTCCGGCGGGGCATCGCCCTTCGCCGCCGCGACGTTGATGGCGCTCACGCCGGGAGCGACGAGGTCCGAGAAGGAACGCCCGTCGGTCGAGCGCTGAGTTCTTACGAGCCACGGCGTTCCCTTGATGCACCGCACCCGCCACGCGACGGTCGCGTCGAGGTGGCATATCTCCAGCGTACGCGGGTCGAGCGCGGAGTGAACGCGCACCTCGAATCCTCCCGGCACGACGCGGCACAGTCTCGCGTGCGAGATATCCGCGGCCAGCAGCGACGACCAGGACACGCCCTGGGACGCGCGCTCTTCGAGCCCCCGGGCGGCGGCCTTGCTGCGCGGCAGAGCGACCACCACGGCGAGCGCCGCGGACGCGAGGAGCGCCGAGACGGCGAGCGCCGCCAGCAGCTCAACGAGCGTCAATCCCGATGGCCGTGACTTGCGCATGGGCCGGCACCACAATTTCAATCGTAGCCGCGGGCACTCCCCGCGGTCCCTTCGGACTGAACACCGACAGCACGACGGCCTCGGCGTCGAGTGTCGCGGCCGTTTCGTTGCGGACGCGCTGGGTGCTCCACGTCCACCCGGGCCGGCCTTCCACGGGACCCGACCCGTCGAGCGGGAAGTTGTCGCGGTCGAGCCAGAGGCGCGAGAGTTGCTCGTCGGCGACCCGGCAGCCCTCGATGCGCAGCTCGGTCCGGACGGCCTGCGAGGTCAGCCGGGCGTTCGCCGTCACAATGGACACGAGAAGCGTCCCGAGGATGACGACGCCCGCGAGCGCCTCAATCAGCGTCATTCCGCGCCGCCGACAGGATGTCCTGCACCTCGCGTTCATCCTCAATCTCCCGGGCCTCTCCGCTCAGTCCCGCGAACAGGACCCATCGCGCTGCGCCCGACCGAGCGGCGATCTTCACGGCGTAGCTGGGCGTCAGCCCGAGCCGCGAGCAGCCGACCACCGTGTCCGCATTCGCCGGCAGCTTCCCCGCGACCCGCACCTCGGCGACCGCAAACCCCTCGGGCAGTTCGAGCGCCGTCCCGATGTCCTTCAATCCCGATTCGTCCACCCGCCGGAGGCGTCCCGACGACACCATCACGCGCAGGGCCCGGTCCTGCTCACGGGAGAAGGACCGCGTCAGGCGGTCGAAGGAGCGCACCTGTCCGACGACGTCCTGAAGGTTCGCGCTCTCCATCCGCCCGCGCACGTGGAGCGTCGCCGCCGCCGAGACCAGCGCCAGAATCAGCACCACGACGGTGACTTCGAGCAGCGTGAACGCCTTCGCGCGCCGTTTCATGGTCATGGCTCCGGCGTCATTCCTTCAGCTTGTTGCTCGAGATGTCGGCATCGACGCCCTCGCCGCCTTCGCGCCCGTCCTGCCCGAAGGAGATCACCTCGTAAGGGCCCGCGGATCCGGGCGAGTTGTACTGGTACGGATGGCCCCACGGATCGACGGGCGTTTCCTTGAGCAGGGCCTCGGGCAGCTTTTCCGTGGGCTTGCACAGGATCGCGAGCCCTTCCTCGTTGGAAGGATAGCGGCCGTAGGTCGCGTAGAAGGTCTCGAGCGCCTGGTCGATCGTGGCGATCTCCGTGCGGGCCGTTGCCCGCTTGGCTTTGTTCAGGTAGGTCCGCACGTTGGCCGTTACCACGCCGGCCAGAAGGCCGATGATGACGATGACGATCATCAGCTCGAGCAGCGTGAAGCAGCGTCGGCGCGTGTCAGAGCACATTGCTGGCCTCCAGAATAGGCAGAATTGTGGCGAAGACGATGAAGCCTACCAGCACGGCGAGGAGCACGATGAGGAACGGCTCGAGCAGCGTGACGAGCCGGTGGGTCGTGGCCTGCACGTCCTGGTCGTTGGTCTCGGCAAGGTGATCGAGCATCTCTTCGAGTTCGCCGGATTCCTGTCCGACGGCGAGCATCTGCACGACCATGGGCGAAAAAACGCCGGAAGCCTCGAGTGTGCCGGAGATATCGCCTCCCGCCGCGACGGCGGACTCGTAGTCGCCGAGGGCCCTGCGGAAGACTCGGTTGCTGACGGTCTTGCGGGTGATGCGGACGGCCTCCACGAACGGGACCCCGCTCTTCAGGAGCGCGCCGAGGACTACGGCGACGCGCGACGTGTTCTCCTTGCGCACGAGATCGCCGAGGACCGGGAGCCGCAGCACGAGCCGGTCGGCCGCCTCGCGCCCCTTCTCGGAGGCGAGCGCCGAGCGGACGATCGCGACGAGCCCGAGTCCCGCGGCGAGGATCGCCCACCACCATCCGACGAGGAGGTCGCTGGCGGCCTTGACCACGCGGGTGACGGCGGGCAGCTCCTTGCCGGCCTGCGATAGAGTGTTCAGGAGATTCGGAACGACGTAGGTCATGAGAAAGACCGCGACGGCGAGGCCGATGACCAGCACCACGGCCGGGTAGGCGAGGGCGTTGGCGACCCGTCCGCGCAGGCGCGCCGACCGCTCCGTGAGCATGGCGAGGCGCTTCAGCGAGATGTCCAGCGACCCCGTGTTCTCGCCCACGCGCACGACGGAGACGCACGTGTCGTCGAAGAAGTCGCCGCGCTCCTCCATCGCGTCGGCGAGGCTCCGGCCGGAAGCCACGCGGTCCGCGAGGTGCTGGACGACGGCCCTCATCGCCTTGCGACGCTGCTTCGAAAGCGTCTGGAGGGATTTCAAGAGGGGAATCCCCGCCGCGAGGAGCGTCGCCAGTTCGCGGATGAACGACGTGGTTTCCTGCTCGTAGCGGCGGCCCGAGAAGAGGCTGCGTCGCCTGGCGCCGGGGTGAAGCTCGACCCCGGTGACAACCCACCCGCGGTCGCGCAAGACGTCGCGGGCCTGGCGCGGAGTATCGGCGATGACGCTCCCCGAGAGGAGGTCTCCGCTTGAGCCCATCGCCGTGTATTCGAACACCGCCATCGCGGTCTCCGCCTCAAACGTCGTCACACGAGGTCACGCGGGCGACCTCTTCCATCGTAGTCTCGCCCTCGATCGCCTTGGAGATTCCGTCGGCCCAGAGCGAGGTCATTCCCGCCGCTAGCCCGGCGGCCTTGATGCTGGACGCCTTGCCGGATTGCAGGATCAGCTCGCGGATCTTCTCGTCGACGAGGAGCAGTTCGAAGATGCCCAGCCGCTCGCGGTAGCCGGTGCCCATGCACGCCTCGCAGCCTTTGCCGCGGTAGAGCGCGCGGCCTCCGAGCGTCGATTCGTCGAGTCCCCACAGGCGCATCTCCGCAGGCGCGGGGCGATGCACCTCCCGGCACGCCGGACAGGTGCGCCGGACCAGCCGCTGGGCGAGCACGCCGAGGAGCGAGCTGGCGAGAAGATACGGCTCGACGCCGAGGTCGAGCATGCGCGCCACGGCCCCCGAGGCGTCGTTGGTGTGGAGCGTGCTGAAGACGAGGTGCCCGGTGAGCGCCGACTGGATGGCCATGTGCGCCGTCTCGCCGTCGCGGATCTCCCCGACCATGATGATGTCCGGGTCCTGCCGCAGGACGTGGCGCAGTCCGCTCGCGAAGGTCATCCCTTTCTTCTCGCTGACCTGCGTCTGGCTGACGCCTTCGAGGCGGTACTCGATCGGGTCCTCGAGCGTCAGGATGTTCAGATCCTTCGAGTTGATCTCCTGCAGCGCGGCGTAGAGCGTCGTGGTCTTTCCCGAACCGGTCGGCCCGGTGACGAGCAGGATACCGTGGTCGAGCCGGATGAGCCGGCGGAAGCTGTCGAGGTCGCGCGACGGCATGCCGAGGTCGGAGAGGTCGTAGGTGCGGGTGCTCTTGTCGAGGAGACGCAGCACGGCGCGCTCGCCGAAGTTCGTCGGCAGCGTCGCGATGCGCAGGTCGACGACGCGATCGCCGACCTCGACGGTGGCGCGGCCGTCCTGTGCGAGCCGGCGCTCCGCGATGTTCATCCCTCCCATGACCTTGATGCGGCTGATGATCTCCTCCTGGAGCGCCTTGGGAGGCCGGAAGGCGTCGTGCAGGATGCCGTCCACGCGGAGGCGCACCACGAGCGAGTCCTCGTACGGCTGGACGTGGATGTCCGAGGCGCGGCGCTTGACCGCGTCGAAGATCATGAGGTTCACAAGCTTGACGACGGGCGCGCGGCCGGCGACGTCGAGGAGGTCCTCGTTCCCCGAGACCTCCTCCAGCTCGCGCATCACCTCGTCCTCGTTGAACTCCTCGATGACGCGCTGCGCGCCGTCGGTGGATTCCTGGTAGGAGGCGTTGATGACGCGGAGCACCTCGGCGCGCGGCGCGAACACCGGCCTCATGCGCCGGCCGAGGACGCGCGAGAGCACCTCGATCTCCTGCCACTTTGACGGATCGGCCAGCGCCACGGGCATGTCGCCGTTCTCGGCCGCGAAGCCGATCACGGAGCCTCGCCTCGCGAACGAGATGGGGATGCGCGAGAGGAACTCGTGGCTGACCGGGAGGTGGGCGAGAGATTCGACGAAGGGTACGCCGATGGCCTGCGCCGCTGCCTCCGGCGACGCCGGAGCCACGGCCTCGGCGGCCGCCGCGATCCGCGAGTCATCAGGCAATCCGGGGTTCTCCGTGTTCCCGGCCCCACCCTTCACGGGAAACACATCAGTGCCTTTCCGTTAAGTGCGCTGAAGCCTATCGCATCGGGATCGGCTCGCTTTTCGGGAGCCCCGTCGGAAGCTTCGCGACCGTCCGGTCGACCCCCGACAGGTACTTCAGATCCTCGAAGCGGTCGTCCCGCAGGATGATGGGCCGGATGAAGACGTAGAGCCGGCTCCTGTCTTTCGACTTCTCCGTGCTGCGGAAGAGCGGCCCGAGCAGGGGCAAGTCCCCCAGGATCGGCACCTTCGACACCGTGTCCGTGTTGCTGTTGATCGTCAGCCCGCCGGTCACCACCGTGGAGCCGTCGGGAACCGTGATCTCGCTGTTGACGGCGTTCGTCTGCCGGGGCGGCGGGATGCCCTCCGAGCCTTTCCCGCTGAAGGCGTTCAGCGTGACGGCGTACTGGAGCTGGAGGTGATCGCCTTCGCTGATGTGCGGGGTGGCGGTGATGGTCGTGCCGGCGGTCGCATAACCCGCGAAGCTCGTGGTCGAGACGGTCTGCGACGCATTGACGCTGGTGAACGGCTGCTCGGCGACGCTCGTGAGCGTGGCGGAGGCGTGGTCGTTGACGAGCACCTTGGGACAGGCGAGCACGCGGGTCTTGGCGGTCGTCGCCAGCGCCCTGAGCACAATGTTTACGGTGTTGGGCGCTAGGACGACTCCGTTGAACCCGATCCCCGGCTCGATGCTGAGGCCGCCGGTCGTCGGGTCGACGGTGTTCAGCCCGAAGGAGGAGAAGAGCGCCGCCTTGTTGCGGTCGTTCGCCCCGATCAGCCGCGACAGCTCGATGCCCAGCGACTGCGACGCGGCGTCGTCGATGGTCACGAGCGTGATCTCGAGCATAACCTGCGGACGGCGCTTGTCGAGCGCGGCGATGAGCTGCTTGTACATCGTCTGCACGTCCGGCGGACCCAAGACGATGATGGAGTTCGTGTTGACGTCCGCGGTGACCGTCACCGTCGGCGTCTTCCAGCGGGCATCCTTGCCCTCGGCGCTTGCGCCCTCCGAGGCGGCAGGGGCGGCGGGCGGCGTCTGATAAGCGGGCGGCGTCGGCAGCGGCTGGCCCAGGGTCGGAGGCGGGTAGTTCGGGCCGGTGTAGCGTTCGCCCGTCGGGAAGCGCGAGGAGCCGCTCTCACCTTCGGACGGAGGCTCCGAAATCTTCGCGCCGGTCCCGAGCGCTCGTATCGTCGCGAGCACCGCGGGCGCGGTGGTGTTGAGGAGCTTGTAAATACGGATGTTGCTGGTCGTCTGCTCGACTTCCGGCACGTCGAGCGTCCGGATGAGTTCGAGGGCCGCGTTCCGAGAGCCGTCCGTCGAGATCACGGCGATCTGGTTCGTGCGGGGCTCGGCGATGAGCGTGAGGGCACGCGCGGCGCTCCGGCCGCCGCCGGCCGATACCCGGTCCTTCTCCGAGAGGAACTCATTGATCTGCTTGACGAGATCGACGGCGGGCATGTTCTTCACCGACACGAACTGAATGCCGGCGCCCCGGCCCGGCCGGTCGACGAGGTCGATCAGCGTGGCGACGCGCTGGATGTTCGCGGTGTAGTCGGTGACGATGATGAGTCCGCGCTCGGGGATGGAAATGCAGTTGCCCCCCGGCTTGGACAGGAACAGCTTGACGGAGGTCTCCAGCGCCGGGGCCGTGACGTTGCGGAGTTCAAAGACCTGGGTCGCAACCGTCATCGGGGGAGAGACGGCGGGCTGGGTCGGGTCCGCCCGCATTTCGGTGACCACGGAGGGTAGATTCGTGCACTGGACGACCTTCTTCCAGCCCGGCTGGTCCGCGTCCACGACAGCCAGCCCCACCATCTGGAGCACGCTCTGCATGAGTCCGAAGAGCGAGGACTTCGGAATCGGTTTCGGCGACGAGATGCTCACCTTTCGCGCGGCAAAGGACTCGTCCGCCAGGATGATGTTGATCTTCAGACGCTTGCTGACGTAGTCGATCAGCGTTTGGATCTCGATGGCCTCGGGGAAATTAAGCTGCACCATCTCCTCTTCGCCGCCCCCCGGCGTGACGACAGGCGCGGGAGCCGGGGCCAGCCCAGGCGCCTGCCCGCCCTCTTGTGCATACGAAGCCGCCGCAAGCAGAAGCAGACCGCCGCAGAACCCCGACCATTTCAGGATTTTCATGGCCCCCACCGGGAAAGAACTGAAGGATGCGTTACTATTAGGTCAATTCAGGCCCGTTTTCGCAATCAGGACAACCCTTAAAGAGGGGCTCTATATACCTCACCGCCGAACAGCCGCCGGCATGGTGCGGTGCCACACGCCCGTCATCCCGAGGTCCGCGAATTCGGGAATCTGGCTCTGGAAGACGGCCATGCCCGGCCAGGAACCTCCCGGGACGAGTAACTCAACGCTGCCATGCCTCGGGACGATGACCACGTCCTTCAATGCCGCGGGTGTGGTCACAAGCCGGACGTACTCCGGGTCTCCTCCCTTTATCGAAAGCACCTGTGTGCCGCACGTCTGGAGATGAAACGGACAATCGGACGCGCTGTCGTTGAATACCTCCCAGACCTCGCCGGCGCCGGTGTCCGAGCGAACCATGGCGGGTCCGGCGCCGGCACCTGTCCCCTGAATCTGCGCCCGGCCGTCGCGAAGGCTCAGGATGAGCGTCTTCCTCGCAAGCCTTGACGTGTCGGGTGGCGCGCAGCGGACCGGACGAGCGAGCGCGGCGGGCAAGGGATCGCCGACGTCGAAGCCCTGGTTAGAGACCGTCAGGATCGTTTTCGCGGCCGGCCCATCGCCGGCCACGTGATCTCCTCGGAGGTAGGGGAGGGCGACCAGCCTGAACGTGTCGGTCTTCTGGCTCGCCTTGACGAGCACGTCCAGCCGCTCCCCCGGCGCCAACAGCAGGCTGCGCGCGGGACAAGGCTTGTCGAGCAGGCCGCCATCCGTTCCGATGACGTTCAGATCAAAGCCGTCGAGGGCCAACTTGTAGAACCTCGCATTGCTTCCGTTGAGAATCCGCCAGCGCTGGACCTGACCCGGCCGGAAGAGGAGCCACGGGTTCACCTGCCCGTTGACGGTGATTGTCTCCCCCTCCCGGCTGCCTGCGTACTGCGCGGGAGTCCAGCGTTCGGAGGCCGGATCGCCGGCCGAAACGTCCTTGATAAGGAGGATGTGAGACTCGTAGCGGGCAAGACAGAGAAGTTCGTCGTCGACGATGACGGCGCCCACGAGACCTGCCCAGAGCTGTTCTGCGGCAAGGCCGTGCAGACCGGGGTGATAGAACCCCGTGACGCCGGGGTTCGTTTCGCACAGGTCGTATTCGTAGTCGCGGGAAGCGCCGGGGGGAATATCCGCTCGGGCGTCGTCCGCCGGGGACTCGGAGGACACGTTCAGCCCGTGGACGCGAAGGTTCGTGTGGTTCCGGACGAACCCCAGCGCATTCCTCTCGGAGGTCGCCGGAAGGGAGTTCACGACGCGCAGCTTCACCACGTCGCCTCTTTTGACGCGGATCGTCGGCCCCGGGAAGGTTCCGTTATAGGTCATCAGCGTCGCGTTCCTGCCGCTGATCGCGCAGGCGGTCATTCGGATATCGAGTTGGGCCTGAAAAACGCCGGGCGTGGTGCTGGTATTGACGAGGAGGGGCGGATCCTTGAGCGGCTCGGAGGCCGTCTGGCCCGTCGCCGGGAGGGTCGGCATGAGCCACAGACAGAGGAATGCGACCGAGGCAGCGCCGGCGAAACGCATTCGGACACCTCATTCATGAAAGAACCGCGGGGAGGGGGCACTCCCTCCCCGCGGGATCCATTGCAGCGGCAACGAGTCAAGCGTCTACGGGACAACTACCGTCAGCGTGTTGGAGACCGCGGAGTCCAGCTTATACGTCGGGAAAGGCGTCGTCGCCCCGGCGTAGACCATCGTGTCGCCGACGACATTTGAGGCGAACACGCGGTAGTAATACGTGTGGTGGAGCGCGACCTGGTCCCTGAACGTCGCAACGTTCGCGCCGGTTTGGAACGTCGTGATCGGCCCCGTGAAACCGATGTTGCCCGCCCGCTGGACGGTGAAGCCGGTCTCGTTCGAGGAGTTATCCTTCCAAGTCAGGATCAGCGTCGTTCCCGAGCGTGTGCCCGTCAGGTTGGAAGGCGCATCCGGCGGCACGGCGAAGCACAGCGAGTGCATCATGTCCATTTCCTCGTGCGTGAGGATATGGCAGTGCCAGACATACTCCCAGCCGAAGTTGACCACGTGGTTCAGCGGGGTGATCCCGTTGGCCGCGGGGTCCGTGAAGCCCCTCGGCGGAGGCATGAGAGGCGCGCCTACCGGCATGGTCGGGTCGATCAGCCGGACGCTGTTCGGAACCTTGAAGGGGATGCTCGTCGGAAGCATCGGCCGCATGGCGAAGATGATGCTCTCCAGCGGGTCCATCCGGAACGTCTCCTTCCAGCCCAACTCGTTCGCATCCGGCGGATAGATCGCCCCGTCCCACGCAACGCGGTTGATGAGCTGCGCGTTGAACAGGTGGAAGTGTATCGTGTGAGTGTCAATACCGTTGTGCGTGATCATCCAGATTTGCGTTCCGTTGTCCCATGATCCGATCGGGGTCCCGACCACGGAGCCCTTGAACACGTCGGTCGGCGGCGAAACGTACGGGTAGAGCAGGAAGTTCTGGGTCGAGGATGATGCGTTCCTTATCTCAAGCCCCAGCATTCCGCTCATGCGCCCGTAAATGGGGTCGTACACCCCGCCCATCTCATCGTGCGAGGCCTTGAACTGGAACGGAATCGTCACGCAATCGCCCCGAACGGTCCGGAATGTGCTCATGGTGTCATTCAGCCTGACGAACGTGTCGGCCTTGAACGTCTGGTTATAGGCCGAATTGTAGACGGCCGACGGGATGATGATGTTGTCCTGCGAGACCTCAAACACGCCCCGCTTCAGGGCCGTCTTGGCAAAGGCGGTCTGAAGCGCCGCGACGTTGTAGGCCGCCGCCGGGGTCGCCGCCGCCACGCGGATCTGCATGATGGTGCGGCTGTTGGGACCGTACCCGGGTTGTGTCGGAGGCGCGCCGCCCTGCCACGTCT
Source organism: Planctomycetota bacterium (assembly GCA_037439485.1). GTDB lineage: Bacteria > Planctomycetota > DG-23 > DATKVD01 > DATKVD01 > JBBIVY01. The sequence continues at coordinate 19,798 of JBBIVY010000053.1, forward strand.
GGTCCGGAGCGCCGGTGAAGAAGTCATAGCGCTTGTCCAATGCGGGGAAAGGCGCCGGGGCGTCATTGTAGAGGATGAGCGTCTTGCCCGCATAAGCGGAGAAGTCCACGATCACGTCCGCACGTTCCGCCGTTCCAAGCAGCAGCGAGTGATACTGAACATCCCCGAACGCGAAGGCCGTCATGTCCATTCGCCAGGTCACGGGTTGGGGAGGAATGACGACCGGGGCGGGGAGGAAGCCGCCTTCGGTGCCGATCTGAACCCAGGACGGCCCCGCCGTCGCGGGGTCGGGCACGCCGCCGTCTCGTCCGTCGGCCGGCCAGAGCCTCGGGAAGCCCGTCGTGGGCGCCGCGGGCACCATTTTGACTTCCGTCCCGGTGCCGACGGCAAGGGTGACCGGGTTGTAGGCCTGATAGAGCTGCAGGTTCACGAAGCGATCGTTTGATGCGTTCAAGATGCGGAAGCGGTAAGCCCTCGGCTGAACGACCATGTAAGGATAGGCCGTGCCGTTGACCATCTGCGTATCCATCCAGCATTCGCCCGACATCGACGGGCTGGGCATGTCCGGAATCACCGGAGGCTCCAGGGGCGCGGTGGCGGGGTTGTAGTATGGGTTCGGGATCGGGGGATGCACTAGGTCCGTCACCGGCGGCCAGAACCAGGGGCCATACATCCACCGGCCGAACGCGTTCGCGCCAGAGGGGTCAAAGGGATTCTGCTGCGGCATGTACACATGGGGCAGCCAGAGGTCTCCGGTCGTCGGCGTTCCCGGCGTCGTGCCCCAGTTCCATAGCGGGTCCTGCGTCGCGATGGTCGTGCAATCGACGAAGGACTTGTCCTGAATGACCCACGGAATTCCAATGTCGGGCAGGAGATGCGCCAGGGTGGGGTTTACGCCGGTGTTGTTCGTGCCGTTGGTCAGGTCGGCATCGACGCGGTCCGAGATAACGTACGGCGCCGCCTCGCCCGCATAAACGTCCAGGCGCGTCATCCCATAGGAATGGTCGTGGTAGAACATCAGCCGGGCGCTCTGCGCGTTCGAATAGTAGAGCGTCACCGACCCGTCGCCGGGGCTGGGCATATCCGGAACGTTCTGGACGCTCGCGCCCTTGGGATAGGACGTTGTTTCCCCGAACGGGGTGATCCACTGGTGCGGCGTCCCGTCGCTGATCCACACGGTGTTGTTGCCGTGCATGTGAATGACCGCGCGGTTCTGGGTATACATCTCCGTTCCGCCCTTGGGACCCATCCCGGCGCCCATGACGGTGGTGTCCACCGGCAGGAAGAGGTTGCCGGCCAGCCCCTTCGGAAGGTAATTGGTGAACTTGATGCGCACCGCGCGGTTGCTCTGGGCGACGATCATGGGGCCCAGGTATCGGGGTTGGTCCACGGCGTACACCGGGTGACCGAGTTTGTCGAGGATCGAGGAGCCATTCGGATATTTCAGCGCGAAGTGGTGGCTGACGCCCGTGTTCGCCGGCGTCTCGATCTGCACGTATCCGCGGAACCGCGTTGCGGACAGGTCCGTATGAACCTTCTGCGTGTACTCGACCACCGCGATCTCGTAGTAGTCGGAGTTGGCGAACGATCCCGTGTCGGCGACCGCCACCGGGATATAGTTCAGGAGGTTGTTGATCCCGGCGGGTCCCAGTTGCGGCAGCGAGTCCACGAACTTGTGGATACCGCCGGTGAGGACGCCGCCGATTGTCGCCGTGGCCATGGCGCCGGTGCCCGTGACGTCCGTGATAGTGACCTGCGGGGCGGTGTAGTTGCTGCCGCCCGCTGTGATCGTGATCTTCTGAATGAGGCCGCCGACCACCGTCGCCGAGGCGGTCGCGCCGCTGCCGGTTCCGTAGAGGTCCGTGATCAGGACGGTGGGAGCCGTGTAGCCCGTGCCGTTATCGGTGACCGTGGCGAAGGCCACGGCGCCTCTCGGCATGGGGCTGTAGGCCCAGTTGGCATAGGGGCCGAAATAGTGCGGCGTCGAGCCGGGCGTCGCCATGCCCATCGGGCTCAACGTTGTCTTGAGCGCCGCCTTCACGGTTGTCCCCGAGGTCGATCCGCCGGTCGTGCCGGCGAGCATCCTGGCGCGGATCGCGGCGTCGTTCTTGGCGGCGGCCTTTCTCTGGGCCTCCATCTGCTGCTGGGTGGGCATCTTGGGGGGTGTTGCGGCGCTGACGCCGGTCGGCGTTGTCGCCGCCGGGACCGTGCTTTGCCCCACTCCCAGGCACAGGAGAACCGCAAACGCAATCGCCGCAGCACCGATGAACGCTATCTTTTCCAGCTTGGCCATCGCAAGTCCCCTTTCCATGGGTCTCCCCGGTTCGCTGCCTTATTTCGTCCTGTCGGGCCAAACCCCGGCCGACAAATCACCGGTTTCTGCCTCTCTCAGCCATACGTGACGGCGGTGAGGTCGAACGTCGGCACGCTCAGCGAGAAGAAGATGTCCACCTGGTCGAAGGCCGCGCCGGTGTAGGCAAGCGTTCCCGTGATCGTTCCCGGCCCCGAGTTGTAGGTGCCCGGGACCGTCACGGTGTCGCCGATCGTCCCGGCGGTGCTGAACTGCACGAACATGCTGTCCGTCAGCGCCCCGGTCGCCCCGTTCAGGTCGAAGGTGAGACCCAGGTCGGTGTGGAGCCCGGTGGTGAAGGTCAGTATCAGGAGGCCGTTGGTGCTCCCGTGAATGCCGCTGGAATCGGCGGACGCGGTGTCCGCCGTGCTCCCGAAGTTGTCATACGTGAACTGGACGTCGTTGAGAGTCACGCCGACGAGGTTGTTCGCAAGCGTGATATCGACGGGGGCCGCGAGGGTCGTGAAGTCGACGGCGCCGAAGCTGTAGTCGACCGTCGCCGAATCGGGAGCCGCCAGGCTTGCGTTGCCGGCCGCATCCGCTCCCGCGCCGGCATCGACCATCACCGTCACCGTCCCGGCGGTCGTCATGCCGCTCACGGCCACGTCATAGGTCGTGCCACTGCCGGTGATGACGGCCGTCGTCGCGCCCGCTGTCCCGCTTACCGTCAGACCTGCGGTCGTAAAGCCCGTCACCACCTCGTCGAAAAGCACCGTAAAGTGGATCGGCGAGCCCGTGGCCGGGTTGGCCTGGGCCGCCGCGACGGAGATCGCCACAGTCGGGGGCGTCGCGTCATAGGTCACCGTATCGTCGGAGCTGGTGGACGCGATGTTCGCGTTGCTCGACGCGTCGTGCGCCACGCCCGCGTTAATCGTCGCAATGACCGTCCCGTCGCCGGTCATGCCGCTGACGGCCACGTTGTAGGTCGTTCCGCTGCCGGTCACCGTGCCGAGCGTCGCGCCCGCGGTCCCGCTCAGCGCCACGTCGCCGGTCGCGAAGTCGGTGACCGGCTCGTTGAACAGCACCGAGAAGTTGACCGGCGAGGCGTTTGTGGGGTCGGCCTGGGCCGGCGCCTGATTGATCATCACGGCGAGGGTCGTGGCCTGTCCCGACTCGAAGTTGGTGAAGGCCGGGGCCGGAGCGCCGGGGTCGACGACGTTGAAGTTCAGCCAGTAATTGAGGGAGTCGGTCCCGGGTCCGCCGTCGAGGGAGAGGCTGTTGTGGAACCGGGCCTGCGCGTTCGCGTCGTTGGGGAAATCCCCGATCGCGACGGCGTCGTCGCCTCCGCCGAAGTTGCCCGTAAGCTTGCCGGTGAAAACGGTCTCGGCGGTCGTGCCGTGCAGCCGCTCGATGTTGAGCGTGTCGGCGCCGAAGCCGGTGGTGATGCCGGTGGTGCCGGTGAAAGTCGAGTCGTCGATGGTGATCGCGTTGCCGCCGCTGCCGCCGATGAGGGTCGTGTTGCCCGCGACGGTGAGCCCGCGCACGCCCAGCGTGTTGGCGCCTTCGCCCATCAGCGCGAAGAGGCTGCTGCCGAAGGCCGTCGGCCCGGCCGCAGAGCCGAGCGTGAAGGTATCCGCGCCACCCAGTCCAACGAGGGTCACGCCGTTGTCGATGATGCCGCCCGTAAGGCTCGTGGTGGCGGCGCCGAGGCCGTTATCCTGGTAGAAGGATCCGTGAACGGTGACGCCCGAGAAGGTCGTCTTGTCGGCGCCGAGGACGTTCAGCAGCGTCACCGGCCCGCTGATCGTGCCACCGGTGACCGTGGTTGCCGTGGAGAACCCGGCGTTCGCCCCGCCCAGGTCCTGACCGCCGAAGTTGTAGAGATACAGGAAGTTCCCGACGTTCGAATTTATCAGGGTCGTTGCGCCCGCGCCAAAGCCGTTATACTCGTACAGGTAGCTTGCGACCGGCGTGGCGTTGAGGCTCAGCGAGTTCGTGCCCGCCGGGCTGTAGGCCGTCAGGCTTGCGCCGATGGAGCCGCCCGTAAAGGAGGTCGCGTTGGTCCCGAGGCTGCCGTCGATGTAGACGAAGCCCGAGATGGTTGTGTTGGCGACCGTGACGGTGTCGTTTCCGATCGAGCCGAAGGACTCGAAGAATCCGTTGATCGAGGACGTCCCGTTCACCGTGAGGGTATTATCGCCGAGGTCTCCGAAGAACAGCAGCGATCCGGGAAGGTTGACGCTCTGGAACGTGACGCTGTCGTCGCCGAGGCTCATGAACGCATACGTGGCGCCCGTGATGCCCGTGATGTCCGCGCTGGCGCCGCCGTTGACCGTCGTGCCGTTCGTGCCGGCGATGTGGAAGCTGCCGGCCGTCGGATTGGTCACGACGACGCTGTTGGCCGCAACGTCCCCGAACAGGTAGAAGGTCCCCGCGGAATTGAGGGCCGTCACGTCTCCGCTCAGCAGTTCCCTGCGCTCGAGCGAGTCAAAGCTGGGCGTGATGGCCTTCGGACCCGCATTCCTCACGGCGTGCTTTCCCGACATGACGATCCCCCTGAACATGGAAAAGGAGTTATGAAGCCCCGTGTACGGGTGATGCGAGAAGAGCCCAATGGCCTTACTCTACAGCCCCCCTAAAGGCCGTGTCACTCAGGGATAGCCCTAAAGCCGGTAAGCTGTTTCCCTATTCCGTGCCTCGGGAACGCTGTATCCACATGTGAATGGTTAGGAAAGTGTCAGGGTGGCGGCGGGCGCAGGTGGAGTGTGCATACCGGACATCCGTAGAGGACAGGGCCGGAGTCTTCCCGCGCCCTTGGAGTCGAGGGCCTCCGTTCGACTTGGGAACTCCTTGTCGGTTCGTGACCGCGGGATGGCCGGTTCGGG
>JBBIVY010000054.1:0-24611 GCA_037439485.1 Planctomycetota bacterium
ATCAGGTTACGGCACGTGCCCGTAGCTCAGACAGGATAGAGCGGCGGTTTCCTAATCTCACCCGAAATCCCGCGCAGTGACGCAATAACAGCGACATCAACGACTTGCATCGTATGTAGAAACCGCTATATGCCGCTCAAGCCGCCCCTTCGGTTGTCGCGACAACCACTTGCTTGGGCTGAGTCATGAGAGCGCGCAAGATCGACGAGCAGAACGAGTACATGCTGTGGCGGCAGCGGAACTTCCGCATCGCGGTGGAGTACGTCGCACGAGAACTGGGGCAAATCCCGGCCGTGCAGAAAGTGGCGCTCTTCGGTTCGGTGATCAAGGAACTCCGGGAGGAAGTGCCGAGGTTCCGGGAATTCCGCAAGGCGGGAATCGCGGTTCTGCATGAGTGTAAAGACGTCGATTTGGCCGTATGGGTCTCAGATCTGACCTGCCTGCGGGCACTGCAGAGGGCAAACGCACACGGGCTTAACCTCCTCCTCGCCGAGAGGAACATCGGCGTGGCCCATCACCAGGTGGATATCTTCCTCATGGCGCCCGGCACGGATCGTTATCTTGGCCGGCTCTGCAAGTTTGGCGCCTGTCCCAGGGAACGCAAGATCGAATGCCGAGTTCCGGGCTGCGGTGCCACGGCATTTCTCCAGCAACACGTTGACTTTGCCTTCGACTCCAATGGGGTCAAGGCGCCGGATGCTGTTGTGTTGTGGGAACGCAAGTAGCGGGAGGCCGCGAATCGCATGGCGCTGCGAAAACCGTTGTTTACAAAGGCCCAGTTGCGGGACCTCGCAGATGAGGGCTCTTGGGGGCGCGGTGTTCAGTACTTCAAGGACAAACGGGTAACCACGCTCCTCGAGGACCGCGGCGTCGTCGTGGCGAAAGTCATGGGGACGCAAAGCTATCGTGTCAAGCTCCACGTCGACGAGAAGGATCTCGTTGGCGAGCGTACGTGTCCCTTGGGGGATGGAGGAGTCTTCTGCAAGCATTGCGTCGCGGCGGGGCTGGCCTATCTGGACGACAACAAAGAATCCCGGATGGAAGACGGCTATATCGTGCCGAGCAGGCCTTCTCGGAAGGCGCGCCGACGCACGGTGGACTTGGAGGACGTCAGGGCTTACCTCGCGAAGAAAGAGTCCTCGGATCTCGTCGAGATAGTCATGGAGCAGGTACACGTCGACGATGCATTGCGCCGGCGGCTTCTGACGGAGACGGCGCTACAATCCACATCGGAGTTTAGCGCCGACGCTTTCCGTCTGGCTATCCGGGAGGCCACGGCCAGCGGCGGCTTTCTCGATTACGACGACGCTCCGGACTTTGCCCACGGCCTCGACGGGGTCATTCAGGCGCTTGAAGACGTAATTGACAAGAACCACGCTGCTGAGGCGATCCCGTTGACAGAGTATGCTCTTGAGCGAGTTGAGACAGCCCTTGCTCAAGCCGACGATTCCGACGGGGCGATCGGAGTGGCGGTCGGGCGGTTGGAGGAACTCCACCACAAGGCTTGCGCCATTGCCAAGCCGGACCCCGTGGCGCTCGCTCGGAGGATATTCGATTGGCAGTTGGATGGGCATTGGAACACCTTTTCCGGCGCCGCGGAGAACTATGCAGATGTGCTGGGGAAAAAGGGGCTGTCGGTCTACCGGGAACTGGCCCAGACCGAATGGGCCAAGGCGTCGCCGCCCGGGACGGAGAGATACTCGTTGACGCAGGCGGACGTCCGCTGGAGGCGGTTGAAGCAGATCATGGAATCCCTGGCCAAGGCTTCCGGCGACGTCGAGTCGCTCGTGGCCGTCAACATCCGGGACATCCGCTCTTCCTACGACTACCTGCGGATTGCCATGATGTATCGTGACGCCGGCAGATCAGACGAAGCCATGGGGGGGCGGAGAAGGGGCTGAAGGCGTTCCCGGACCAGCAGGACCGAGATCTGCGTCTGCTGCTGGCCGATGAGTACCATCGCTGTGGGCGAGACGACGAGGCGATGGAACTCGTGTGGTCGAACTTCGCTGACCATCCGCACCTCCGAGTCTACCAGGATCTCCACAAGCAGGCCGGGCGTATTCGCCAGTGGCCGTCATGGCGAGAGCGCGCCCTTGCCAACATACGCTCCGGTATCAGCAAGGCGCGGCAGAAGGCCGGTGAAAGAGTCTGGGACTGGAGAAAGGACCACTCGGTGCTCGTCGAGATTCTTCTCTGGGAGAAGCGATTTGACGAAGCTTGGGAAGAAGCCAAAGCCGGCGGGTGTTCCGACGAGCTTTGGATGCGTCTAGCCCAGTGGCTGGAGAAGGATCGTCCCCGCGAGGCGATCCCGATCTATCGGGCGCAGGTTCAGCGGGTGCTGAGGCAGACGGGCGACGGCCACTATCGGCAGGCGGTTCAGCATGTCCACCAGATCGAGGTACTCCTTAAGAAAACGAAGCGAAGTGGCGAATTCGCAGGCTACCTGCAGGCCCTTCGCGCCGAGTACCGCCGGAAGCGGAACTTCGTGGCCATGCTTGACAAACTCGGCGCCGAGGAGGCCAAGGGATAGGACGCAGGTGGGCCAAACCTGCGGCCTCGCCGTCTGCCCCAGAGCGGGAAGGCCCATTCTGCGGCGATTTTGGGCTTGACTGAATTAACGACTAGCGTTAATCTGGTCAGCATGAGAAAACGCTCGCTCACACAGCCCGTCGAGGACCTCGCGTTCGCCGACCGCAAGATGGCACTCGTGTCGGGGCCGCGCCAATGCGGCAAGACCACCCTGGCCAAGATGCTCCTCGCCGAGCGCCGGGTCGGCCTCTACCGGAACTGGGATGAACTGGAGTTCCGCCGCGCCTGGGCGCAAAACCCGTCCGCCATCATCCCTGCGGCTGAAGGACAGGAAGTGCCGCTGGTCGTTCTCGACGAGATCCACAAGGACCGTCGCTGGAAGCGCAACCTGAAAGGGATGTACGACACGCTGAAGGCGCCCTGCGATATCCTCGTCACGGGCAGCGCGAGGCTGAATGTCTACGTGAAGGGCAGCGACAGCCTTCTCGGAAGACACTTGAGTTTCAGGCTGCACCCCTTCACGGTTCGGGAGATGGAGAAGCCTGACGTTCTTTCTCCGGACGCGATGTTGGAGTCCCTGTTCTCCTGCGCTCACCGCCGGCATGATACCTCGGAGGATTCCCTCTCGTCGCTCATGACCTACGGCCCGTTTCCGATGCCGCTCTTTGCCCAGGATGCTCGGAAGGCTCGGCTGTGGAGGCGGAACCGGGAGCAACTGGTTGTCCGGGAAGACCTGCGCGACCTGAGTCGTCTCCTCGAGCTGGGCCGGATCGAAATGATGACAGCCCTTTTGCCGGAACGGGTGGGATCGCTCTTCAGCGTCGCCTCGATGGCCCGCGATCTGGAGGTCAGCTTCCCGACGATCAAACGCTGGATGTCCTATCTGAAGGAGCTTTATTACATCTTCGACATCCGGCCCTACACGAAGAAGATCACGCGCTCCATCCGGCGAGAGGGCAAAGTCTACCTGTGGGACTACGGCGCGATCAAGAATGGGCCGGCCCGCTTCGAGAACCTCGTGGCCTGCCACCTGCTGAAGACGTGCCACTTCTGGACGGATACGGGCGAAGGCGAGTTCGGGCTGTATTTCCTCCGCAACAAGGAGAAGCAGGAAATCGATTTCCTGATCGTACGGGACGGTGTGCCTTGGTTGCCGGTAGAGGTCAAGTGCTACGATGCCATGCCTTCGCCAAACTGGTCCAGGTTTGCGGGATTGCTTGCGTGCAGGCGCGGACTGCAGATCGTCCAGCAGCCCGAATGGAAGGTTCACAAGTCAGGTGGGGCGGAGATCCTCGTCGCCGGCGCCGCCGAAGCTTTGGCGTACTTTGCTTGATGAGTAATAGGGGACCGCATGTGCCAAGGGAGGAGGGGCCGGTGTGAATCCGGGAGATGACCGACCAGCGAGGCGAGTCTGGATGCTCATGTGCACCGGGAAAGACGTCGAGTATCTCCGGAAGCGGTTCTCGAAGAAAGGCCCGCTGTGGGACCAGTGGGAGTACAAGCTGCGGAACGGGACGATCATCATCTACAGCCCGGTCATACCGTTTAGCCCGAAGACCGGCAGACCGGACCCCGCCCTTCGCTACATGTGTAAGCACCTGCGAATCGTTCCCTCTCAGCCGGGCCCCTTCCTCCTGCAGTACTGGAGTCATACCGAGAAGTGGGAATGGCTTCCGTGTGAAGGCGATATCGGCCAGATTGCCGACGCCATCGAGGCGGACGAGTTCGGTTTGTGCGCGCCCACCGAAACGTAGCGGCATCTATCCGATCCCGGAATGCCCCGGCCAACCGTTGGTGGTTCACCAGCGTTGGATTCAGGCCAGAGCGGTTTTTCACATAACTTTTCGACTCTCAATAGGTTGCGCCCGCAGACCAGATGGGATAGAGCGGCGGTCTTCTTAATCGCGAGCACAGCCGTCCTCCCCATACTCGATTCTGAATGTGGACAATCACCCTTGACGCCGGGCGAGTCGGAAGATATATTCGGGCACGTAGTTACGTCGAGATTACGAGTGATAGTGGGAACGCGCAATCGTCTTGTCCAATCGACGATGGGTGCCTGCAAATCGGGGCTTCCGGTTGTCGTCAAGGTTGTCGAGAGGTCTGATGCTGATTTTTGTAAGCCGTTGGTGCGTAAAGACTTGTGCCCGTAGCTCAGACAGGATAGAGCGGCGGTTTCCTAAACCGCAGGCCGACGGTTCGAATCCGTCCGGGCACACCATCTAAGTCATTGCCCGGAAACAGGTTATGGCCGACGGCAGGCAGGGGCCCATGATCGACCTTCATTCCCATACGATCCTCAGCGACGGCGACCTGATCGTCTCGGAACTGGCGAGGCGGGCGGAGGTGACGGGGTATCGCGTGCTGGGGATCTCGGACCACGCGGATGCGTCGAACATTGACTTCCTGGTGCCGCGGATCGTGAAGGCGGCGCAGGCTCTGAACCGGTTCGGAAAGCTGCGGATCATCGCGGGGGTGGAGCTGACGCATTGTCCGCTCGGCGAGATCGCGGAGCTGGTGAAGGAGGCCCGCAAGCTGGGCGCCCAACTCGTGCTGATGCACGGGGAGACGCTGTCGGAGCCGGTGATCCCGGGCACGGACGAGGCGGCGATCGAGGCGGGCGTGGACATCGTCGCGCATCCGGGGCTCATCTCGGAGAAGGCCGCGAGGCTCGCGGCGAAGAGGGGCGTGCTGCTGGAGATCTCAGGTCGCCGGGGGCATTGCCTGGCGAACGGTCACGTGGCGAAGACGGCGCGGCTCGTCGGGGCGAAGGTGCTCTTCGGCTCCGACACGCACGAGCCGGAGAACCTGCATTCGAAATCGGACGCCGAGCGCGTGCTGCGGGGCGCCGGGCTCGACGACGCGGAGGTCGCCGAGGCGTGGAAGAACGCCGAGGCGCTGGTCGAAAAGGTCCTTGGAAAATCACTACGCGATAGGAGCAACGGATGACGTGGAAGCCGAAGAAGCCGGACACGATAGACGCGACGTCGCTGGAGATGTTCTGGGAGAAGTGGGGCACGTGGATCAGCGGGGCGGTGGCGCTCGTGCTGGCCGGGGTGCTCGTCTACGTCCTGATCCAGCGGTGGTATGACAGCCAGGCGGCCAAGGGCCGCGGGGAACTGGAGAACATCCGGGCGGAGGACCCGACCGCGAAGATGCACCTGGCGCGGCTGGCCCGCGACTACGGCTCGACGCCCCTCGGCCCGGCGATCCAGATCAAGCTTGCCGAGGCGCTCTACCACGAAGGGGACTACGCCGGCGTGGAGAAGACGCTCGCCGGCCTCCGCGGCAACGCGGCGGTGACGCCTCTCAATCGCGCCGCGGCGGATCTGCTTCTGGCCTACGCCGCCGAGGAGCAGGGAAACGTCGAGGAAGCGCGCGCCCGCTACAAGGTGGTGGAAGACGACGGTCTTTACATCGACGAGGCGAAGCACATGCTTGGCGTGCTGGACCGCAAGCCGAAGGCATCGGTCTCGCCCGCGGCGGCGGTGCCGGCTTCCGAGGCTCCGAAGGCGCCGGAGACCCCGAAATAACCGGTGCGGGACGGCCGGCGGGCAGTGCGAAATTGTCTTGATTTCCGTTGTGGCGGGGGCTACAACGGCGACGATTGACGCACGGGGGGAATACCGCTTCGAATCTCTTTTCTTTTGGGGGGAACGCCACGAATGGCGAAACTGAACGAAATCAGCGAGAAGCTTCAGCAGGGCAAGGCCAACGACGTGAAGGCGCTCGTCGAAGCCGAACTCAAGGCCGGCACGCCTGCCAAGGACATTCTGGACAAGGGGCTCATCGCCGGGATGAGCATCATCGGCGCGAAGTTCAAGAAGAACGAGGTCTACGTTCCCGAGGTGCTGATCGCGGCGCGCGCGATGCACGCGGGTCTTTCCGTGCTTGAGCCGGCGCTGGCCAAGGCGGGCGTCAAGCCCATCGCCAAGGTCGCCATCGGCACCGTCAAGGGCGACCTCCACGACATCGGCAAGAACCTCGTCGCCATGATGCTCCGCGGCGCCGGTTTCGAAGTGGTGGACCTGAAGATCGACTGCCCGGCGGACAAGTTCGTGGAAGCCGCGAAGGGCGGCTGCCAGCTCCTGTGCCTCTCGGCGCTCCTCACCACGACCATGCCCCAGATGAAGACCGTCGTCGAGACCCTCAAGGCCGCCAACGTCAAGGTGCCCGTCCTCATCGGCGGCGCCCCCGTCACCCAGAGCTACGCCGACGAGATCGGCGCCCAGGGCTATGCTCCGGACGCCGCCTCCGCCGTCGATGTCGCCAAGAAGCTGCTCAAGGTCTAGTCGGCTCGAAGCCTCGACGAACCTCATCGGAGGACCGGACAAGCGCCGGTCCTCCTTCTCTTTAAGCGCGAAGCCTCCCTCTACCGATGAGAAGCTCCGCCGAAGTGCCCGCCACCGCCACCGCCTCCTCCGCTGCTGCTATGAAACGCGGGGGCCGAGAAATGCGTCCCGCTGCTCGCGTGGAACGACGGGGCGGAGGAATGCGCGGTCCCGCTCGCGTGGAACGAGGGCGCCGAACTCCGCGGCGCCGAGCCGGTCCATCCGGGGGAGGAGTGCCACGCGCTCGGCGAACGTCCGGACATGGGGGTGACGGTCGTGCGGTGTTCGACCCCTGATCTTGCGGTTGTTCCGGCGCCCGAACGAATCGGCGACGAAGTCACGGGCGATGTTGTGACCGTCCCGCGATGCCATGCCGTGCCGCTTCCGTCCCGATGATCCCCGCGGAACCCGCGAGCGAAGTCGTCGCGGTCGAAGCCGTGTCGGAAGCGTCCAAAGCTGAAGTCGAAGAAGAACGGGTTGAACAGATACGGGGACGAGTACCCGTAATACGGGTACCCGTAGTCGCCCGGATAATACCCGTAGTCCGGGGTGTAGCCGTAACCGCCGGCCCCATAGTCCGGCGGCACGTACGTCGGCGTCGGCTGCGGCGCATAGCCTTGCTGCGGCTGTCCCGACGCCACGAGCTGTATGTGGCAGCTCTCCAGGATCGGCACGCCGTTGATTTGCGTCATCTCGCCCGTGGCGAGGATGCGGTCGCCCAGGGTGAAGTTGACACTTCCGGCGTTCATGCTGATCGTGGGGCAGGCCTCGACGGTGACAACCTGTCCGTCGTCGGTGAGGAGGCTGATGCGGAGCGTCTTCTCGGAGTCCTGGTTGAGGGTGGCCATGCCGATCACGGAGCCGACCGTCCGGGACGGGGCCGGAGTGTCCTGGCCCCATGCCGTTGCCCCCATTGCCATGCCGAATGTCAAAGCGGCCGTAAACGCAAGCCGTCGAAGGATCGTTGCGGTGCTCATGTTCATGCCCTCCTTTCGAACCGCGCGGGCGAACCCGTCCGGGGGTCGAGGAGGCCGGTATCGCTGTTTCGCTCTCCCTCAATCCCTATAGTCTACCACGTCCCGGCCGGTGTCAACACGCATTCAGTCCGATTTATGCATGTGTTTCATCGAGCCGACGACGCGGGCTTTTCGCTTGCGCGGGCCGGGCTGCGCGGGTAGATTGTCGACATGAGCGAGACCACGCATATCGAGAAGATCAACCTGGTCGTGTCGAAGCAGTTCCCCGAGGGCAAGCGGCTCGACCTCTATCTCTGCGGGCGGTATCCGCACGTCTCGCGGACGCTTTTCCAGAAGCTCATCAAGTCGGGCGCGGTGCGCGTCAACGGCCGTCCCTGCAAGGCCTCGCACGACGTGATGAAGGGCGAGGTCATCGACGTCGAGTTGCCGGTCGTCGAGTACGACGCGATACTCCCCGAGCCGATTCCCCTCAACGTCATCTTCGAGGACGACAACCTGATCGTGCTGAATAAGCCCTCGGGCATCGTCGTTCACCCGGCGCGCGGACACCGTGGCGGCACCATCGCCAACGGCCTGCGCTGGCACACGCGGCACCTTTCGACGGTGGGGGGGCTCTATAAGCCCGGCATCGTCCACCGGCTCGACAAGGACACGACCGGCGTTCTCCTCGCCGCGAAGAACGACCAGGCCCACCGGAGCCTCGGGATGCAGTTCGAGAAGCGCCGCGTGGAGAAGGAGTACGCTGCGGTGGTCTCCGGCGACCTCGCGTTCGACCGCGACGTGATCGACCGTCCGCTCGGGCGGCACTCGACCGATCGCAAGAAGATGACCATCCGCGAGGACGGCCGCCACGCGGAGAGCTTCTACGAGGTCATCGAGCGGTTCAAGGGGTTCTGCTTCGTGCGCATCGCGCCGAAGACCGGGCGCACCCACCAGATCCGCGTTCACCTCGCGAGCCTGGGGCACCCCGTCGCGGCCGACCGGGAATACCGCGGGCCGGTTCCCACATGGCGGTCGCTGGGCATCGAGCCCGACGTGCCGGAGACCGATCCCGATTCGCCCATCATCGACCGCCAGGCCCTGCACGCCCTGCGCATCCGATTCTTCTATCCCATGACCGACCGTCGGGTGGAGTTTTCGGCGCCGCTGCCGCCCGACTTCGAGAGGCTCCTCGCCGCGCTGCGCCGGGCTTCCTCCCGCTGAAGGGCTCCTCCAGCCCGGGATCTTCCCCTCCCCGCGCGCCGCAACCGGATGCGCCGCAATATTTTGCGTTGACAGGCTACCCATAGAGGGTAGTATTATGCCGGAGCGAGGAGGGCTCCGCCCTTTCTGGAGAGAGCGATCATGCTGACCGATTTTCTGACGCCGATGGCGTTGGGCAGTCTTGGGCCGTGGGAAGTCATCGTCATTCTGGTCGTGGCGTTGCTCCTGTTCGGGCATCGCCTGCCCGACGTGGCGCGTTCCGCGGGCAAGGCGGTGAGCGAGTTCAAGAAGGGCATGCGCGAGGTCACCGAGGAAACCACCAAGGCCGTCGAGGCCGATCAGAAGAATGAAGCGCCCAAGGTTATCGAGGCCAAGGCCGAGCCGAAGGCGCCGATTGTGGACGAGAAGAAGGCCTGAAGTTCCGAGTCGCTCACAGGCTCCCCGCGAGGGGAGCCTTTCTCTATTCCATGGACCCCGCCGCGCCGAATGCCGATAGGAAGGGCGCCGCGCGGTTGACGTTCGCATCTTGCCCGGACGCGCCGGGCAGGCCGGAGTCGAAGGACAGGCCAGACGTCGTCGACCGGTCCTTGCATGACCCTGTTGCCTGCGAGGCGCCGCATGGAAGATCAGAAACTCAAGTCCGCCGTCGCCTCCCTGTCCGTTCTCTCGAACGCGGTCCTCGTGACCTTTAAGATCCTTATCGGCCTGGCCATCGGCTCGGTGTCGGTCATATCCGAGGCGATCCACTCGGGCGTCGACCTCATCGCGTCGGTGATCGCGCTCGTGGCGGTCAGGACGGGCGGCAAGCCTGCGGACACGCGGCACCCGTTCGGGCACGGGAAGATCGAGAACATCTCCGGCGCCGTGGAAGCGGTGCTGATCTTCGTCGCGGCGGGCTGGATCGTCTACGAAGCGGTTCTGAAGCTCATCCACCCCAGGGATGTTGAAGCCCCGGGCTGGGGCGTGATCATCATGAGCGTCTCGGCGTTCGTCAACCTCGGCGTGTCGCACCTGTTGTTCAAGGTGGGCCGCAAGACCGACTCCATCGCGCTCCAGGCCGACGCCTGGCACCTGCGCACCGACGTCTGGACCTCGGCGGGGGTCATGGGGGGCCTCGGCGTCCTGTGGCTGGGGGACGTCTTCTTCCCGCGCGTGGACCTGCACTTCATCGACCCGATGGTGGCCATCGCGGTCTCGCTGCTGATCGTTAGGGCGGCGTGGCACCTGACGAGGCAGTCCGTGGCCGACCTGCTCGACGTCCAGCTTCCGCCCGAGGAGGAGAACCACGTCCGGGACATCCTGGCCAGCTTCGCGCCGGGCGTCCGGGGCTTCCACCACCTGCGCACGAGGAAGTCGGGGCCGTCGCGCTTCTTCGAGTTCCACGTCTTTGTCGACAGCCGCATGACCGTTCAGGAATCGCACAAGCTCAGCCACGACATCGCCGCGCGCATCCGCGAGTCGTTCCCCGGCGCCAGCGTCGCCTGCCACGTCGAGCCCTGCCGCGGCAATTGCCTCGACCAGCGATGCACCGGCTGCCTGCTCACCGACGACCAGAAGTCCGAGGTCCGGGAGTCCCACTCGACGCCGGTTCCGCCGGTGAGTTGAGGGCAGCATCGGATTGACGCAGGTAGGGCAGGGCAGGCCCGGAGAAGAAACAAGAGACCCCACGCGGGGACCTCTGTGGAGTCCGGCTTCAGAAAAACGGCTTCCGGCCTGCGGCTTACATCGGCTTCGGACGGGCCTTGTTGACGACGAGACGGCGGCCGCCGAAGTCGGCGCCGTTGAGCGCCTCGATCGCGGATTCCGCCTCGGGGTCGTTCGGCATCTCGACGAAGCCGAACCCTCGCGACTTTCCCGTCTCGCGGTCCATGATCACCTTCGTCCGGCTCACCGTCCCATGCGCCTCGAACGACTGCTGCAGCTCCGTCTCCGACGTCGTGTACGGCAGATTCCCAACGTAGATGTTCACCATCCTCTTCCACTCCCCCCGGCGCGACGACCCGACGACAAAACTCCCCCAAGGCGTCAGTCTGGACATTCGTCGCAATAGCAAGAGCCTTCCGGCGCACCGAGCGCCGACAGGCGAATATAATCCCATAGCCTTCCGAAAATGTCAATTCTGTTTTTGGGTGAAATCATTGTTTTTCTGTGATATGACACAATCGTCTGTCCGTGGGCGTGAATATGATGCCTTGTTGGTGTTATATCGTCATTGTATCATTGTTCTGCTATTAGAGTTGCGTCATTTCTTGACGCCGGCCCCTGACCCGTCCGAAACGACTCCTCGCACCTCTCCGAGGGGCACTACGCCGCCGCGTTGTGGATTTTTCCCGGTCTTTTTCGTTGGCATTGCGTTCGGAAACAGGGGCGCCGCATCTTTGCGACGCAAGGCAGGACAGGACGGTGCGAGGGCAAGTGTTCCTACCACCCCAGCACGACGAACGTATTGCGCACGGTATGCGGCACGGTCGGTTTCTCGCTATCGTTCCGCCTCGTCCTCAATCGCCTCGAAGAACGCGAGGACATTTTCCCAGGGGACTTCGGGTTCGAGGACGTGGGTGGGCGCCAGAAGCAGCCCGCCGCCCCGGCCGACGGTGGCGATGCGCTCGCTCACGACGCGCTTGACCTCGGCGGGAGAGCCGAAGGGGAACGTCGTCTGCGTGCCGATTGTGCCCCAGAAGGCGAGCTTCTTGCCGTAGAGCCGCCGGATTTCGACGGGGTCCATGCACTCGGGCTGGACGGGATTGAGGACGTCGACGCCGATCTCGATGAGTTCGGGGATGATGTCGCGGATGTCGCCGTCGGAGTGGTAGAAGATGCGGATGTCCCTCTTCTGTTCCCTCGCGGCGGCGATGATCTTCGCGAGGCGCGGCTTGAGCCACCGCCGCCACATGGCGGGGCTCATCATCATGCCGCGCTGCGTGCCGACGTCGTCGCCGGTGACGAGCACGTCGGAGTCGCAGTTGGCGAGATAGCGGCAGTTGTCCACCTGGAACTCGGTGATGCGGTCGAGGAGCGACTCGGCGAACTCCTTGTTCTCGACGAAGTCGACGAGCAGTTGCTCCAGGCCGCGCAGGAGCCACGCGTTTTCGAAGACCGACCCGTTCGCCATCGGCGGCCAGGCCATCACCGCGTAGCCCTTCTCGTGCCATCGCTCGATGGTCTCGGGCACCGTCGATCGGCGGTAGTTCGCGGTGACGTCCGGCCAGGGGTACTCGTCGAGTTCCCGGACCGACGTGAACGCGGCCATCGGGTGGACGTAGTCCACAAAGTGGTGCGAGGAGCCGGGCACGTGGCCGATGCCCCATTCGCTGACGTGCGCAATCTTGTGGGCGACGTGAAGCGGGAAGAACCGGTTGAAGTCCGCCTTGACTCGGGTTTCGGCGTACCCGATGCTCCGGACCTCCATGTCCCAGAAGTCTTCCGGGTCCGTGGCGCCCGTGCGCTTCTTGAACTCCTCCAGCATCGCCGGCGTGAACCCCGCCGTCCTCGGCACGCGGTCGGGCTCCTCGAATCCCAGCGCCGCCAATACGCGATCGATCGGTCTCATGGGGCCCTCCTGGTCCCCTGAAGTGTACCCGTCCGCCCGCCGCAACTCAAGGGGCGTCCGGCGAAATCCGTTGACGTTGCTGTTGTATCCGCTAATGTAGGGGGAGATCTGCGTGTCCCCCGTTCTTCTTCTCCTCGTCGACGCGAGGAAACGCGGGACCGCACGCAGGCGGCCCCCTATAAGGAAAAGGGAAACATGAAGAATCGCTTTATCGACGCTCACGTTCATTTTCTGGCCGAGCACCTCGACGACTTCGTGGGGTCGTTCGGCGCAACGGGCCTCATGGGATGCTGGAACATCGTCGGCCCGCGCGGCGGGACGACGCACTCCGAGGTCGAGGCCACCATCGACGCGGCGCGGGAGCGCGCTTCGGGCCTGGTCCATACGTTCTACTGGCCCGACTGGGAGAGGCTGACCGACCCGGCGTTTCCGAAGCAGTGCGCCGGCCGGATCGCCGAGTATCACGCCCGGGGCATCTCCGGCGTCAAGGTCTGGAAGGACATGGGCCTGGGCCTCAAGGACCCGGCGGGCCGGCTGATGATGCTCGACGACGAGCGGCTCAATCCCATCTGGGAGAAGATGATCGACCTCAAGCTCGTCCTCATCGCGCACGTCGCCGACCCGGCGGACTTCTGGCTGCCGTTCGACGAGACGAACCCGGCCTACGAATCGCTCAAGCGGTACCCGGAGTGGCACTTCGGCAAGCCCGGCCTTCCGTCGCGCGAGACGCTCTTCGAGGCGCGCAACCGCCTGCACCATCGCTATCCCCAACTGGTCGTCGTCGACTGCCACTTCGGCGGCTATTCGCCGACCTGCGCGCAGCTTTCGGCGTGGATGGACGAGATGCCGAACTTCCACGCGTCGCTCCACCCGCATCACCTGAAGAAGGGCGACACCGGTTTCCCGGCCCTCGTGTTGAAGCATTCCGACCGCCTCCTGTTCGAGACCGACCTCGGCATGAAGCGCGGGCGCAAGGCCGACCTGCCGTGGAACGAGGAGATGTACGCCCGCACGCTCGCCGAGGCCACGGCCCTGTTCAACCCGTGCGGCGCCGTGGCGCTGGAGAAGTTCTCTCACCTCAATGCCGAGCGGCTCATCCGCGGCACGCGGGGCCTTGCACCTCGACAGCCGGATTAGAGGCCCCCACGATCGGCGGCGCGAATCCCATGACAGAGCAGATCGAGATCATCCTGCGCGAGGCAGGGAAGGTGCTGGCGGAACGGTTCCGGGAAGGTGACCGGGTTTCCGAGAAAGAGCGTTTTCACCTGGTCACAGAGTCCGACAGGGACGTCGAGCAGTTGCTCGTCGACCGGCTCCGGCGGCTCTTTCCAAGCGACGGGTTTGCGGGCGAAGAAGGCGCTGGAGTTGTCGGAAGCTCGGGAGCAAGGTGGCTGATCGATCCGCTGGACGGCACCACCGATTTCGTGATGGGCAAGCCTTACTTCGGCATCTCCCTTGCGAGGGAGGAGGGCGCTCAGATCGTCGGGGGCTACGTCTATAATCCCATCTCGGACGAACTTTACTTCTCGACTCGGGAAAGCGGGGCCTCCTTTCTCAACGGGAAGCGGATCGCGGCGTCCCGGACGTCCGACCTCCGCGAGGCGCTGGTCGTCTTCGGCTTCAGCGCGCGGATGGAGCGCATCCGCCGGTACTACGAAGAATGGCAGCCGATCTTCGACGGCTGCCGCAAGGGGGTCGGTTGGACGACTCCGGCGCTCACGCTCTGTAACGTCGCGCGGGGCCGGATCGACGCCTTCATCGATTCTGGGGCCGATTCCTTCGGGCACGCCGCGGCGTCCTTCATCCTCCGAAATGCCGGGGGCGCGGTTCGAAGCTATGACCTCACGGCGTACGATCATCGCCGGCAGGGGGTCGTCGGCTGCGCGCCGGGGCTGCTGGATGCGATCGTGGCGAAGAGGGGGCGATAGCGGATTGCGGGCCGCGACGCCCGGTGAAAATATTTCTTGGATTTATCTTGAATTGCTTACACAATGAGGTATAAATACTTACTAGCGAGCATCGGGATGACGAGTGAAACGAGTTCACCGCCCCGGAGCTTTGCCCGTCAGGCAAGCGGGCTTGTTTGCAGACGCACGTCGCATGTCGTCCGGATGCCGGCCGTGGATGCTTTCCGCCGCACCGCACTCCACCCCTTGTGCCGCGACCCCGTGCGCACTTCCCTGCAAATCCATCATGCCGCAAGCGGAAGGAGCACTGCAATGGCAAAGGGCACCGTGAAGTGGTTCAACGACGCCAAGGGGTTCGGGTTCGTGACGGCTGAGGATGGCACCGACGCGTTCGTCCATCACGCCGACATCACCGGCGACGGCTACAAGTCCCTCACCGAGGGGGAGAGCGTGACGTTCGACATGACCCAGGGCCCCAAGGGTCCCCGGGCGGCCAACGTCGTCAAGGTCTCTCCGACGGCCGCCGTCTGAACGAGCAAGACGTCCGGGCGGCTCGGGATGTCCCGATCCGAGGCGCCCCGCAGCGACGCTATCGTGGTCTCGGGGAAGCGTCCGAACGTGCGGCGCGCGCCGCAGGCGGGTTCTTGCCGAGGCCTCCAGACAAGGAGGTTTCCTATGGCTGGCAAATGCGGATGTGCGGGCAAAAAGAAGCCCATGAAGAAGGCCAAGAAGTCGTCGCGCAAGTAACCGGACATGCTGCGCAGTCCAATCGGCCCCTCGGCTCGGTCCTTTCGAAAGCCGCCGGGGCTGGTTGATTGTACGGGGGCGGACCTGCCCGTTCCGCACATATCTGACCCGTCCCCACTTTCATCAAGTGACTCATCGCCGCTAGCGAATCCGGTTGTTTCCACCTCTCCCTTCCAGGGAGAGGGCAGGGTGAGGGTACGGCTCCCGTTTCGTCGAGAGCCTCGTTGCGCTTGAGAGGCCTCACCCTCACCCTGCCCTCCCCCTGAGAGGGGGAGGCATGAAGAAGCACAGCGGCCTGTCGACATCTGCCGGTCAAAGTGGGGACGGGTCAGCTCACATATCCCTTGACCCCGCCCCGGACGCTCGCCTAAGATGTCCATAAGGCGCTTCTGTCGTCGGGAACCATGAGGCTCGCGCGATGCGCGTTTATGTCGGAACTTATACCGGCTCCGGGAGCCGCGGGATCTACCTCCTTCGCCTCGACCCGGAGGCCGGGACGCTGTCGACGCCGGAGCCGGTGGGGGAGGCGGCGAACCCGTCGTTTCTGGCGCTCGGGCCGTCGGCGCGGTTCCTCTACGCGGTGGGGGAGACCGACGACTTCGCCGGCGGCAAGACGGGCGCGGTGTCGGCGTTCGCCGTTGAGCCAGGGTCGGGCCGGTTGACGCTCATCAACCAGCAGCCCTCCGGCGGCGCCGGGCCGTGCCATCTCACCATCGACGGGGCGGGGCGCAACGTCCTCGTCGCCAACTACGTGGGCGGCAGCGTCGCGGTGCTGCCGGTGGGGGAGGACGGTCGGCTCGGGGCGCCGGGGCAGGTTGTTCAACACGCGGAGCCCGGGCGCATCTCGCACGTCCATTCGGTCAACCTCGACCTCTCCGGGCGGTTCGCCTTCGTCGCCGACCTGGGGCTCGACAAGGTCTTCGTCTACCGTTTCGACCCGGACGCAGGACGGCTCGCCCCGAACGATCCGCCCTGGGCCGAGTTGCCGCATGGCGTCGGCCCGCGCCACGTCGCCGTGAGCGCGGACGGGCGGTTCGTCTGGGTCGTCAGCGAGATGGGCAATATCGTCACCGCCTTCGCCCTGGGCGGCGGGGCGTTGAGGGATATTCAGACGATCTCGACGCTACCCGGGGATTTCGTCGGCACGAGTTGCACCGCCGAAATCCAAGCGCACCCGTCCGGCCGATTCCTATACGCCTCCAACCGCGGCCACGATTCTGTCGCCGCGTTCGCAATCGATGTCCACTCCGGCCTGCTTGCCTTCCTCGGCCTCACCCCGACCGGCGGGCAGTGGCCCCGCCATTTCTCCGTCGATCCCACGGGCCGCTTTCTCCTCGTCGCCAACCAGCGTTCCGACAACCTCGTCCTCTTCCGCATCGACCCCGCCTCGGGCTCGCTCGCCCCGACCGGCGTCACAGCCCGCATCCCGGCTCCCTCCTGCGTGCGGTTCACGGCGTAACCGGCGCCACCCACGATATATCCGTGGGTGCGCAGGCGGTTTGGGGAATCCGGAAGACCGGCCGTTACCGGGGCAGGGGCCGGGCTCTTCAACCGCGTCGGGACGGATTTCGAGAGGTTCCACTACTGGAACCTCTGCTCTCGCAAAAAGGGGTCAAAAACGGCCGAAATACTGGAGGTTCCATGGTTCCAGTAATTGTGCCTCCACTGGTGCCCTGTGGACAGGAAGCTGTTTTTTGTGCTCGCCCACCGCACCGACCACAATCTGTAGGGGTGGCGTTCGCCGCCGGAATCGAGGTCGCAATCTGTCGCTGCGACGACTCGTCCCCTCCGGCGTCTCCGCGTCGATGCTCCATTCGTCCGATCGTCGGTGGACAAGCGGGGGAGACCGGCGTAGAATGTCGGTGACCTGTTCCGGAGAGGCGCGTCCATGCAGATCCGCATCCTGTTGGTGGAAGACGACGATCAGATCGCTTCGTTCGTGTCGAAAGGCCTGACGCAGGCGGGGTGCGTCGTTTGCCACGTGACGAGCGCGGAGGACGCCTTCACGCGCGCGGCGCCGGACGCCTTCGACCTGATGGTTGTGGACATCATGCTTCCGGGGATGGACGGCCTGAGCCTGATCGAGAAGCTGAGGGGCCGGAAGATCCGCACGCCCGTGATCATCCTGAGCGCGCGGCGCTCCGTGGACGACCGCGTCCGAGGGCTGGCGATGGGCGGCGACGACTACCTCACCAAGCCGTTCGCCTTCTCGGAACTTATGGCCCGCATCCAGGCGGTGATGCGACGCGTCACGGGCGCCGAGGACGCCGTGAGGATGACCGTCGGCGACCTCGAGTTGGACCTTCTCACGCGCAAGGTCGCGCGGAACGGCCGCAGCATCGAGCTGCAGCCGAAGGAATTCGCGCTCCTGAGCTACCTGATGCGCAACGCCGGGCGGGTGGTCTCCAAGACGATGATCATGGAGCACGTCTGGGACTACGACTTCGACCCGCAGACCAACGTCGTGGAGGCCCGGATGAGCCGGCTTCGCGACAAGATCGACGCCGGCGAGGGCTCCCCGCTCATCCACACCATCCGAGGCGTCGGCTATGTCCTCCGCGAAGAGCCCTGAGATGCATTCCGCCGAGGCCGTCCGGAAGCGGCCCGTGAGCCGCAGCCTCGCCTTCCGCCTGACCCTCTGGTACGGCGGCATCCTCGTCCTGGCCATGCTCGTCTGCGTGGGCGCGTTCTACGGGCTGATGGTCTCCTCGATGCGCGCCCGGAGCCGATCCGATCTCTCGCGCCTTGCCGATATGCTGAATCAGGCCCTCGCCGCGAAGGGGCTGGACGAGGTCCAGTCGCGCATCGACGCCGAAACCGCCTCCCTCGGCGACGGCGACGTCTTCTTCCGCATCCTGGACACGCAGGGCCGGCAGGTCCGAGCTTCCAACCTCCTCCCGTGGCGGGACGTCGCATGCCTCGGCGAGTTACCCGGACGCCTTCCCCCCGGCCGCGAGGTCTTCGACTCCTGGACCGGCTCCGGACATCACGCCGCCGTGCGCGTCCTGACGGCGCCTCTGGGCCGGGACCTCACCGTTCAGATCGGCCTGACCGTCACCGACGACCAGCTCGTGATCGTCGAGCTTCGACGCATCCTCGGGCTGGTCCTGCTGGCGACCACCGTCGTCGCCGTGCTCGTCGGCTGGCTCATGGCGCGAAGGGCGCTCGCGGGAATGCACGGCGTCACGCAGACGGCGCAGCGGATCTCGCACGGGGCCAGCCTGGAGAGCCGGGTGAGCGTGACGGGGCGGGGCGACGAGGTGGACGAGCTGGCGCAGACGGTCAACGGAATGCTCGACCGGATCGAGGTGCTGGTCGAGGGGATGAAGGAGACCCACGAGCACCTCGCGCACGAGCTCCGCAGCCCGATCACGCGGATTCGCGGCCAGGCGGAACTGACGCTTCTCAGCGCGTCGTCGCCGGCCGACTACCAGGCCATGGCCGCGGGCACCGTCGAGCAGTGCGACCGTCTCCTGGACCTGATCAACACCATGCTCGACATCTCCGAGCTGGAAGGGCGGGTCGGCGCCCCGGCCGCCGGCGAGGTGGATATCGCCCTGATGGTCGGCGACGTCTGCGAGCTTTTCCAGCCCGTCGCGGAGGATCGGCGCGTGAAGCTCGATCTCCGTTCCGCGGGCCCGTGTCTCGTTCGGGGCGATTTCCAGCGGCTGCAGCGCGTCCTCGCCAATCTCCTCGACAACGCCATCAAGTACTCCTCCGAGGGCGGGGTCGTGGAGGTCCGGGTCGGCCCGGAAGACGACTCCGTCGTCCTCAGCGTCCGCAACCCCGGCCCCGCAATACCTCCGGATGAGCTGTCGCGCGTTTTTGAGCGATTCTTCCGCGGCGGAAACAGCCGCGGCCTGCCCGGGAACGGTCTGGGATTGAGCCTGGCGCGGGCCATCGTTTTCGCTCATGGCGGCACCATCGCCGCCCAGAGCAGCGAAGCCGCAGGGACCACCTTCACCGTGAAGTTCCCCCGCTCCACGGCCTCCCAGACAGCCCCGCCGAAGTCTTCATGACGAAAAGATAATGTTGCGATAATCTTGCGGCAAGTTCTCGCCGGTATAATTGGGCATGTTACGGTTGGCTGCCGTCGCGGAGGCGTTCCGACGCGTCGGGACCGTGCCTTGACCCGGAGGAGAACCGCCCATGGGCTATGAAACGTCGGATGACCTGTCCGCATGGCTGCAACTGATGCGCCGATCCTGTTCCCGCATGGCCTCCGCGGCGGGGTGGTGCGTGGCGAACTGCGGGCTGAACCTGCCCCAGTACAACGCCCTCAGCATCATCCGTGAGCGGGGGCGGATCACGATGGGCGCCCTGTCGAAGGAGATGGGCGTCACCTTCGGCGCCGGCACCAACCTGATGGAGCGCTTGGTGGTCGCCGGCTACGTCGATCGCGTTCGGGATAACGATGATCGCCGCATCGTCCGCGTCATGCTGACGCCCAAAGGGACCGAGTTGATGAAGGAATGCGACGTCACGCTCTCCCAACTGTGGTCGGGCCCCCTCGGCCGCCTCGATCCGGCAAAGCGCGCCGAGTTCTTCGCCGCCTATCGCCTGTTGCTCGATACGCTGGACCGGTCGGAATTGCCGAAGCCTTCGGCCCGCCGCGAGGTACCTCGCGCGGCAGCGGCCGTCGCGGGGTGACCCCGGCGGCCTTTCAGAAAATCGGATTGCGGGATGGCACCCCTCCAGGCCGATCCCGTCAATCAAGGGACAGCCCTTACGGGCTGTCCCTTTTTTTTGCCCCGGCGGATGCCTTGGTCCTCTGGGTGCGTGGCACCTTCACCTTGGCCAACGCGCCCCCGCCCGATTATTCGCTTGAAAAACAGGCTTGGCGGGGGCAGAATAGATGCTTTAGGGGACGGGTTTCGCTCTCTTCGGCGCAGGGACGTTCATGGACTATCGCGTTGCGCTGGACATCTACCGCGGGCCGCTCGACCTTCTCCTGTACCTCATCCAGGAGAACGAGGTCGAGGTCACCGACATTCCTATCTCGAAGATCACCGAGCAGTATCTCGCGCACCTCGACATCATCAAGGAGCTGGACCCCAACGCGGCGGGCGATTTCCTGGTGATGGCGTCGACGCTGATGGAGATCAAATCGCGCCTGCTGTTGCCGAGGCCCGAGCGCGCGGAAGGCGAGACGGAGGAAGGCGACCCGCGCATCGAACTCATCCGCCAGCTCATGGAATATAAGAAGTTCAAGGAGGCCGCCGCGCTTCTGGCCGACCGCCGCGAGGAGCACCTCGAACGCTTTGGCCGCGGCTCGAAGCAGACCTTCGGCGAGGACGCGGACGCCGACGCGGTGGACATGTCCGAGGTGAGCATCTGGGACATCCTCTCGGCGTTCGACCGCATCATGCGCGAGACGATGCGCGCGTCTCCGGCGACCATCGTCAACCGCGACGTTCCCCTCCGCTCCCACATCGAGAAGATCCTCCGCATGTTGCGCGTGCAGGGGGCCATCACCTTCCGCTCGATCTTCGAGACCTGCGAGGACCGCCTGGAGGCCATCGGCGGACTCCTGGCGTGCCTGGAGATGACCCGGTGGCGCGTCATCCGCCTGGAGCAACTGGCGAGCGCGGGGACGATCACGGTGAGGCTGGCCGACGAGGGCGAGGAGAACGTCGTGAAGCTGATGAACGCCCTCTCGGCGCACCCCGATCTGACGCAGTCGGCGCCGATGGAGTCGAAGTCCGCGAGGGCCTCGCACGACGCGGCGCCCGCGTCGGAGGAACTCGCGGCCCCGGCGGCGGAGGCCGTTCCCGCGCCCGAGGAAGTCCCCGCGCCTGTCGAGAACGAGATCCGCGAGGCGCCCGAGGCCGTCATCGAAGAGCCGTCCGAGCCCGAGCCTGAACCCGTTCCCATCGACCTGGCCCCCGACGACGAGGACCCGGATGACGACCTCGACAAGATCCGCAGCATCGAGATCCACGACGTCGATCTCGGCGAGCACGCGACGAAAGCCGCCGCCGAGGATGCGCCCGCCGAGCCTGCTCCGGAGCCGCCGCGGCCGGCGGAGCCCGAGCCGAAGGACGAGAAGCCCGCCGAGGAGAAGCCGGCATGAGCGACGCCCCGGAGAAGCCGAAGCTGACCGAGGACCAGGCGGCGCTGGTCTATGAGGGCGTGCTCAATCGCACCATCCTGCTGCATCTGGCGATCATGGCATCCTGGATCGCCCTGGCGCTGGTGATCTACGTCTACGTGAAGCCGACATGGCTGGCGATGGCGCTGGTGGTCGCGACGATCTTCGCGGCGAACGTCGGCATGAGGTGCGTGGTGCTTGCGGCGAAATGCCCGTCGTGCGGGGCGCCGGTGCTTGCGCGCATCCACTCGATCGTGCAGGTCCGCTCCGTCAAGCGATGTCCCGAGTGCGAAATCCGGCTGCGCGGGTGAACGAAATAGCCGCCTTACGCCCTGTTTCGATAGGAGGACGTCATGGTGAGGTTCATGACCCTGGTTGTCGCGGCGCTCTGCGTCGCGTTCGTTGCCGCCGGGTGCCGCCGGGAATCCGCGCCGCCGCCCGCCGGCCCTTCGGTTTCGACGGCGCCGATGAAGGCCCCGTCCGCCAAGCCGGAAGACCTCAAGGAGCAGTCCGTCGACGCCGTCGCGCGGGGGCTCCAGTATCTGCGCGACGCGATGAAGCCCGACGGGTCGATCGGCGCCAAGCCGGGCATCACCGCGCTCGATGTGCTGGCGATGCTGCGGAGCGGCAACAACTATAACCCCAAGGAAGACCCGTTCATCCGCAAGCCGATCGAGTATCTCCTGTCGTTCCAGAAGCCCAACGGCGGCATCTACGAGCACGAGCTGGCCAATTACACCACGGCGATCATCGTCCAGGTGCTGATCGAGACGAAGGATCCGAAGTACGCCGACGCCGTCAAGAAGGCGCGCGGCTTCCTGCTCGGCATCCAGAACACCGAGGCCAACGGGTTCGAGTCGGGCGACGCGGGTTACGGCGGCATCGCCTACAGCGACGACAATCTCCGCGCGGACCTCTCGAACACGCAGACGTGGGCCGACGCGATGAAGGATCTCGAGGCCTCCGGCCTGCCGCGCGACTCCGAGGCGTGGAAGCGGGCCGCCGCGTTCGCCGCGCGCTGCCAGAACCGCAGCGAGTCGAACGACCTCAAGTGGGCCAAGGACGGCGACCAGAACGGCGGCGCCACCTATTCGCCCTGGGAGTCGAAGGCGATGGAGATCACCTATCCCAACGGGAATAAGGGCCTGCGCTCCTACGGCTCGATGACCTACGCGTTCCTCAAGACGATGATCTACGCCGACGTGAAGAAGGACGACCCGCGCGTCCAGGCGGCCTATAAGTGGATTCAGAAGCATTACACCGTCGACGAGAACCCCGAGATGGGGCAGATGGGGTACTTCTATTACATGCACACGATGGTGAAGGCGCTCAAGGCGATGGGCGAGAAGACCGTCGTGGACGAGAAGGGCGTCGCGCACGACTGGCGCAAGGACATCGCCGAGAAGGTGCTCTCGCTCCAGCAGCCCGACGGCTCGTGGGTCAACAAGACCGACCGTTGGTTCGAATCGGACCCGGTGCTGGTCACCGCGTACGCGTGCCTGATTCTCGAAGAGCTGTCTGAGTAGGGGGCCACCTGCGTGTGGCCCCGCTCTTCTTCTCCAAGCGAAGAAACGCGGGCGGACACATAGGTCCGCCCCTACAAGAGACAGCGCCCCGTTTCCGCTTGACTTCCGCGGCGAAAAGGCTACTATACAATCGTTCTCCCCGCCCGTGGGGAGCGTTTTTTCACGAATGAAATGAGGAGGACACATCGTGGCGGTGAAAGTGAAACCGGACGACTGCGTGGGCTGCGAGAACTGCGTGCCGGTCTGCCCGCTTGAGGCCATTGCCATGATCGACGGCAAGGCCATGATCGATCAGGAGAAGTGCACGAAGTGCGGCAACTGCATCACCGAGTGCCCCGTTACGGCGATCGTCGAGGAGTAGTCCCCCTCGGACCGCGCGAGGACTCGTGACGCTTCACGCGCAACCATCAGGCGCCGATCCCGACACGTCGGGACCGGCGCCTCGCTTTTCACCCCTCCCCCTCCGGGGGAGGGCAGGGCGAGGGTGAAGACTCCCAAGCCCACGAAGTCCCTCGACGAAACCGAATCGCCCGGAACGGGGACCTCTTCGGAAATGGCGTTGACTTGCGGGGAAGCCTGTATACCATGCCTACAGATGTCTGCCTGGGCGGGTTTTAGTGGTTTCTCGGCCCACGGTGCCAGGAGGGAACATTGAACGCGGCAATTCAGGCTCTCCTTGCCAAGGCTCAACAGGTTGGTTGCTCGGCACCACGGCCGGCCTCTGCCCGCGACCTCAATCGCGCGAAGAAGGCCGGATTTCCCCCGGAACTTGTCGATTTCTACCGTCAGTGTGAACCACAGGACTGCATCGCGTTCAAGCAGCGCCTGTGGTCCATCGAGAGAGCCGTGGAGGAGAACGCTGATGCTGTTCCCGGTTGCGCCCTTTCGCCACATGGCTTCATTGTGTTTGCCAGCAATATCTGCGGTGACTCCTACTGCATCGACACCAACGTGACGACGCCTGATAGGGAACACCCCGTCGTGCTCTTCTCCCATGAGGAGATCGCGGAGGATTCGTCGCTCTCCGATATCCTTCCTCACAGAATTGAGGTGGCGAAGTCGCTCGAGGATTTCCTGGTCAAGTTCACTGATGAGACCCTCATCGACAATCCCTTCTTCGGTTAGCAGAGGGTTTCCGGGGGCTTTCTGCCTGCGCCTTGCACTCCTGGCAGGTCGCCATGATTAAATGGTTCCACGTCGGCCTTTCCGTCCTCATCTTCGCCGGAATCTGGACCGGCGCGATCATCGACTGCCAATACGACACGAAGGTGGACGTTGACCTGGGCGTGGCGACGAGCGAACTCTCCGTGGCAAGCAATGCTGCGTGGGCGCTTCCGTTCGCCCTCGTGCTCTGGGCTCCCTGCGAGGCCCTCCTCATCGTCGCGCACTGGGTGATCCACCGGAAACGCGCGAACGCCGCCCGGTAATTCACCATCGTCACGACCGGGGACAGACAGGAATGTCTGTCCTGCCGCCGCCCTGTGCGTTTTCCGCTTGCTTGGGGACGCTCAGCGGATAGATTATCGGGGTCCACGAAATCCCTTCGGAGGCCCCGTGCGAGAGACCTTTCTGAATTTCACGAAGCGCCTTCACGAGCGGAGGCTGGTGCTGCGCCATCCCGAGTTGCCGAGCGAGGCCGACGGCCTCCGGATGGCCTTCGTCGCGGACCTCCACGTCAGGAAGCCCGGGCCTATCTTCGACCAACTCATGGGCTGGCTGGGCGCGCACGAAGTCGACGTCGCGCTCG
>JBBIVY010000055.1:0-24597 GCA_037439485.1 Planctomycetota bacterium
GCAAGGTCCTCTCCCTCCACCACGACGTCTCCACCCTCTTCGGCGAGCAGATTATTCTTTTTACCCTCGACGGACGGCCTCGGCTTTCTGTTGAGTAGGGGCACGACATGTCGTGCCCGTCTTTCTGT
The DNA here is from genome assembly GCA_037439485.1 of Planctomycetota bacterium. Classification (GTDB taxonomy): domain Bacteria; phylum Planctomycetota; class DG-23; order DATKVD01; family DATKVD01; genus JBBIVY01. Next base: position 129 of record JBBIVY010000055.1, read on the forward strand.
TCAGCCGTTGGGGGGATCTCGGAGTCAGCCGCCAGTCGTAATGGATGAAGAACATGGGAAAGCCCCCGCCAACCCCTGACGACCTCCGGCACCACTACTCTACCCTTATCGCTGAACACGAAAAATGGCTTGAGCAATCTGAGGCCTGGCGCATGGAACGGTGGCAGGAATGCCTTGCCGGCCCACAAGTCGAGACAGCCGTATGCGAGGCTTCCCTTCGCAGATTTCTCGCCCAACATGTCGACCGGGTCGAACCGGAGGAAGACCGGTCTAGCGGTGGACCCGACTTCCGATGCGCCGTGGGCTCGAGGCATTTCTACGTCGAATGCACTTGCCTTACCATAGCCGCAGTGACCAGAGCAACCAAACTCTCCCACCATCCCGAGCCGAACAAATTCTCCTCCTATGGCACGCTGACGTCACTTATCCACGGAGAATGCCAGGGAAAGGCCCCGCAGGCTTCCCTGCGAAAGGATGCGCCTTGCCTACTGGCCGTAGGGACACTTCACCGCAGCGCCAGTCAGGCCTGCTTCGACAGACCTGAGTGCGAAAAGGTATTGACCTCGCAGCCCATGATGACGGGCGAGATAGACCATGAGACGGGAGGGCCTGCGGGACCCGTAAGGGATGAAACCGACTTGATGCATTCGGCTTTCTACCGGCTTGGCGCGGACTCTTCCCAAGCTGTTGATCCAACACGGAGGTCCGTTTCGGGCTTGCTCCTATGCCCTTTCGGCATAAGAACGGTGGAGGTGCGCGGCGTGCTGCATTCCGATTCGGTTCGTCCCTTCGACCGCATGCTCCTGCCTAATATCCAATTCTGTCGCCTCAAAGATGGGTACCAAGGGGGCAAGATAGGCGTTGAGTGGACTTGAGGAAGAACCCGGTATGGCCGACTCAGAGCCGCTCGCCCCTCTCCCCCGACGCAAATCCCTCCGCCTCCAGGGCTTCGACTACACTTCCGTCGGCGCCTATTTCCTCACCGTCTGCGCGCGGGAGAAGAAGTGCCTGTTCGGCGAAGTCCGGGGCGGACGGACCGTCCCCAACGAACTGGGGGCACTCGCCGAGCGGTGCTGGCAGGAGATCCCCTCACACGTCCCGGACCTCGCGTGCGACGAGTTCGTGCTGATGCCCAACCACGTTCACGGCATCCTGTTCATCTTCCCGCCGTCCGGTTCTCTTGTAGGGGCACGACATGTCGTGCCCGTTGAAGTTGTTCAAGCAGAATCCTTCGGCCGTCCCGTGCCGGGCTCCATCCCGACCATCATCCGGTGCTTCAAAGCAGCCGTCACGAAGGAATCGCGAGTCCTCCTGCGACAGCCGGGCCTACGCGTTTGGGAACGCGGATACTACGAGCACGTGATTCGCGATGGGGCGGACCTTAAGGAGATCAGGAGATACATCATTGAGAACCCGGCGAAGTGGGAGAGCGACAGGGAAAACCCGTGGAGCGCGCTTATCCGTGAAGCAAGGGAGCGGCGGGGCAGTTCGTTCCGATGAGGACGACGAAACGGAAGGACGGGCACGACATGTCGTGCCCCTACGTACGAGGCACGAGGCGGACGGAAAACGCTTGACAATTCCGAGGGCCATCGGTAAGGTAAGCCATACTGGCAGATGGACAGGGTCCCGACAACCGTCGGGATGCTGATAAATGTGCCGGCTTCCCGATACGTCGGGGCGCCGGCTTTTTTGTTTTCAGCCGTAGGACAGGCATTCCTGCCTGTCCACCGTGCGGAGCGCCCATGTCCGACCGAGACGTTGACATCCTGTCGAGGAAAATGACCCCCGAGCACCTCGCGCGCCTTTTCGCGCTGAGGAACCGCCGTCTCTGGACCTACGTCGCCGACGCGATCGAACTCACGAACCCGGCGAGCGTCTACGTCGCCACCGACTCCCCGGAGGACATCGCCTACATCCGCCGAAGCGCCGTGCAGCTCGGCGAGGAGACGGGGCTCAAGGTGCGCGGGCACACGTATCACTTCGACGGGCCGCAGGACCAGGGACGCGACAAGGAAGTCACGAAATATCTCCTGCGCCCGGGCGTGACGCTCGGCAAGGGCATCAACTCGATGGACCGCGACGCCGGGCTCACGGAGGTCCGCTCGCTCCTCAAGGGCTCCATGGGCGGACGCGAGATGCTCCTGCGCTTCTTCTCGCTCGGGCCGGTCGAGTCGACCTTCTCCATCTCGGGCGTCCAGGCCACGGATTCCTTCTACGTGGGCCATTCCGAGGACCTGCTCTACCGCTCCGGCTACGAGCAGTTCAAGCGCATCGGCGACTCCACCGAGTTCATCGCCGTGCTCCACTCCGCCGGCAAGCTCGTCGACTACGTCTCCGCCCAGGTCGAGAAAAAGCGCATCTACATCGACCTCGACGAAAAGGAAGTCTACTCCGTCAACACGCAGTACGCCGGCAACACCGTCGGGTTCAAGAAGCTCTCGCTGCGCCTCGCCATCCGCAAGGCCGACGCGGAAGGGTGGCTCTCCGAGCACATGTTCCTCATGGGCGTCCACGGCCCCAAGGGCCGCGTCACCTACTTCTCCGGGGCCTATCCGTCCGCCTGCGGCAAGACCTCCACCGCCATGCTCCAGGGCGAAACCATCCTCGGCGACGACCTCGCCTACCTCCGCAACATCGGCGGGGTCTGCCGCGCCGTCAACGTCGAGTGCGGCATCTTCGGCATCATCAAGGACGTCAACGCCAAGGACGATCCGGTCATCTGGAAGGAGCTCACCTCGCCCGGCGAGGTCATCTTCTCCAACGTCCTCATCGCCGACGGCGAGCCGCACTGGGAAGGGGACAAGCGCCCCGTGCCCGACGAGGGCGTCAACTACCAGGGCCCGTGGAAGAAGGGGAAGCTCGACGCGAAGGGCAACCCCGTCGACTTCTCGCACAAGAACGCCCGCTACACCATCCGCCTCGGGGGCCTGGCGAACCTCGACCCCAGGGCCGACGACCCGGCCGGCGTCGAGCTCGGCGCCATCATCTATGGCGGCCGCGACAGCGACACCTGGGTGCCGGTTCAGCAGTCGTTCGACTGGCTGCACGGGGTCATCAGCATGGGCGCAAGCCTCGAATCCGAAACCACCGCGGCGGTCATCGGCAAAGTAGGTGTGCGCACCTTCCAGCCGATGGCGAACCTGGACTTCGTGTCGGTGCCGCTCGGCAAGTACATCCAAAACCACCTCGACTTCGGCCGGCGCCTGCGCCGCAAGCCGGTCATCTTCGCCACCAACTACTTCCTCAAGGACAAGTCCGGCAACTACATCACCGGCATGGCCGACAAGCGCGTCTGGGTGAAGTGGATGGAGCTCCGCTGCCACAAGGACGTCGAAGGCCTCGTCACCCCGACCGGGCTTATCCCGCTCTACGCCGACCTCAAACGCCTCTTCCAGGAGGTCCTCGGCCACGACTATACCGAGGCCGACTACGCCGAGCAGTTTAAGCTGCGGATTCCGGAGAACATCGCCAAGCTCGACCGCATCGAGAAGGCATGGCGCACCGACGTTGCCGACTCCCCCGGCGAACTCTTCGAGGTCCTCTCGGCCCAGCGCGAACGCCTCCTCGCCCTCCAGGCAAAGTCCGGCGACTACCTCCTCCCGAGCCAGTTCGCCAGCGCCGGGAAATAGTCGTGTCGTCTGCTCGCTTGGACCACAGTCAAGTATCGCCCCAAGTCATTCCTCGGAATGACGTTGTGTCGTTTTTTGACTGTTTTTCGATTTGCCTTGCAGGGCGGCCTCGGGCATGGTATACTATTTCAACCTTTGAGGCTGAGGTTGGCAGGGAGGCTCCGTGCCTGAAAAGCTGCGGGTGGGCATCAGCTCCGGGCATTTTGACTGGAAGACCCTCGACGATGCGTTTCGCCGGTGTCGCGAGGAGTGGGACCTTGATGTACTGGAGATCTGGAGCGAGCAGATAGGTTTCCCCCCGGATAAGGAGACGCTCGGCAAGCTGAAGCACCTGTCCGCCGAGAGGGGGGTCGCGCTTTCCTACCATGCGCCCTTCGTGGGTCAATACGACCTCGCGCAGAGCGACCCGGGCCGCAGCGCCATGGCCGTCCGCGAACTGATCACCATCGCCGGGCGGATGCACGCGGAGTTCCTCGTCGTCCATCTGGGCTCGAACGCGGACAAGGCCTCGGGCCTGCGCACGGCGATGTCGGCCCTCTCGCAGAACCAGGGGCTGATCGAGAAGGTGCGCTTGAAGATCACGGTGGAGGTTGTGCCCACGCTCTGGGGCCGGCAGATCGGCGACACCCCCGAGGATTTCGAGAACCTCTTCCGCTCGCTCGACCGGCCGTGGCTCGGGTTCAATCTGGATTTCGCCCACGCCCAGCTCAATAAGAACCTCGACGTCATGATCGACCGCCTGGCCGCGAAGCTGACCTACGCCCACGTCCACGACACGCGGGGCGACGTCGACGAGCACCTCGGCTACGGCATGGGGATCATCGACTGGCCGCACGCGCTCAAACGCGTCCTCTCCCGGGGCTTCCGCGGCCCGTTCATCGTCGAGTTCCCCGAGTTCCAAGGCCTCGAACGCATCCAGCGATTCCTCCTCGACATCCGCAACCTCTCCGCCGAGGCGGACGCGGTCTCGGCGTGACCGCTCTCCTGCCCTGCCTCGGTCGCGCTCGCCGACGGTTGACTTGGGGCCGAAATCCCTTATACTGGTGCGTCTCGCACGGTCCCGGTTTCAAGGGCTTTTGAGGGCTCCATGTCGCGCGCGAAGTCGGTCATCCTGCGCATTCCGCTCGTGGGCCCGCTCGCTCGGTGGGCCTACAGGCTATTCCGCGCGCCCCACGTCGTCATCAACATCGAGGGGCAGACGGATATCCTCTCGAAACACGTGACGCGCCTCGCCGACCGGCCCGATTCGACGCCCCTCCCGACACCCGTCCCGGCGCCTGAGCCTGAGCCCGAGCCGGCCCCCGAGGCCCCGGCAACGCTCGACGAACTCCGCGAGCTCTACGCCGCGGTCGAGCCGTATCAGCCGCTTTTCGGAATTGGGGGGACAGACATTCCTGTCTGTCCCGACGCCGGACAGGCAGGAATGCCTGTCCCACAGCGTTCCTGCGCCGACCGCGCGGCGGCGATCGAGAAGCGCATCGGCCGCGACATCGCCGGGCTCAAGCTCCTCGACCTCGGCTCGTCGCTCGGGTATTTCTCGCTCCACTTCGCCGCCCGCGGCGCACGCGCGACGGGAATCGACTTCGACCCCAAGGCGGTCGCGCTGGCGAGACGGCTGGCCTCCTATGACAAGCTTCCCGCGACCTTCCACATCGGCCCCGTGACGCCTGAGTTCGCCCGCGCGCTTACCCCCGGCGAGTTCGACGTCGCGCTCGTCTTGAGCCTCCTGCACCACGTCATCCGCGAACACGGCCTCGCGCGCGCGCAGGAACTCCTCGCCGAGCTTTCCGCGCGCGTGCCGCTGGTCTTCGTCGAACTCGCGGTGAAGGAGGAAGACGTCTCTCACGCCTGGCGCGACGCGCTTCCCGACGACCCGATGGAAACCTTCGCGCTCTGCCGCAACGTCGACGTCGTGAAGCTCGGCGAGTTCCCCACGCATCTTTCGGGCGTGCGCCGGCCGCTTTATCTCGTGAGCCGCAAACAGGGCATCGTCGTCAACGGCGTCCAGTACGCGGTGGAGCGCGTGTCGGAGCAGGCCTATGCCGGCTCGCCCGACGTGGGCAAGCGATTCCACTGGGGCCCCCTGGCGTTCATCAAGGAGTTCCGCTCGTCGGGCCGGGCGCTCGACCGGGACGTGATGCGCGAAGTGCTCCGGGAGATCGTGAACTTCGAGAACCTCCGCGGGCGATCGGCCCGGTTCCCCGCGCTCAAGGACTACTCCGTCTCGCCCGAGGGCGCCCTCCTCGTCATGGACCGGCTCGACGCCGACAACCTGCTCGACCTCCTCAACCGCGGGACCTGCCCCGACCCGGCCGCCGTGTTCACCGGCGTCGTCGAGGCCCTCCGCGACCTCCGCGCGCACGGGCTGTATCACAACGACGTCCGCGCGTGGAACGTGATGGTTGCTTCTCCTTCTTGTAGGACAGGCATTCCTGCCTGTCCGGAAGGGGAAGGGGACAGGCAGGAATGCCTGTCCTACGTAAACTTAATCGACCTCGGTCTCGCCGAGCCGGAGGAGCGCGACGACACGCGCCGGGCGCTATTGTGGCTGGCGCGCGACCTCTCCACCGGCCGCGTCTCGCGCGATATCGGCTGGCCCGCGGGCCCCGCGCCCGAACTCGACGACGACGCCTGCCACCCCGCGCTATGGCCTTTCGTCAGGCAGCTCCGCGCGCTGCCGACGTTCGACGCCTTCCTCGAGGCCACGCTCCCCGAGTCGGCGCGGAAGAAGAATTTCCTGCTCCGCATCCCGGTGCTGGGGCCGCTGGCGCGCTGGGTCTACCGGTGTTTCCGGGCGCCGCACGTGCTCATCAACATCGAGGGGCAGGGCGACCGGATGGAGAAGCTTCTCAAGCGTCTCGCCGCGAAGTGGGAGGTGCCGCTCGAATCGCCGCCTCCGGCCCCGGCGCCGCAGGGCCCGTCGGCGGCGAAGCTGGCCGTGCGGAGCTTCCTCTCGCGCTGGCTGCCGGACGGGATGAAGAAGCAGATCAAGGCGCGGCTCCTGCCCAAGTCGCCGCCTTCGCCCGTCGCCGCGCCGACCGGATCGTTCACGGGCCCGATGCCGTTCAACCTCGTGGGCTATCTCAAGAGCGAGATGGGCCTCGGCGAATCGGCGCGGCTTTGCGCGGCTTCCGCCGATGCGGCGAAGCTCGAATACTCGCTGGTGGACATCAGCGCCCTTGCCGGCGGGCGGGCGGACGACCACACGCTCGCGCATCGCATCAGCAATCGCAACCCGCACCCGGTGAACCTCTTCCACGTCAACGCCGACAACACGGTCTTCATCTACCAGACGCTGGGACCGGCGTTCTTCGAGGGACGGTACAACATCGGCTACTGGCACTGGGAGCTGCCGGAGTTTCCCGACGACTGGCGGGCCGCGTTCAAGCTGGTTCACGAGATCTGGACCCCCTCGCGTTTCGTGCAGGACGCCATCGCGGCCAAGTCGCCCGTGCCCGTGCTGCGTTTCCCGCACGCCATCGAGATCGCGGCCGATCCGTCCATCCGCCGCGCCGACCTGGGGCTGCCCGAAGGCAGGTTCCTCTTCCTCGCGATGTACGACATGCACTCCTGCCAGGCCCGCAAGAACCCCGACGCCGCGGTGCAGGCCTTCCGCCGCGCGTTCCCGAATGACCCGAACGTCGGCCTCGTCATCAAGACGATGAACACCGCGACCTATCCCGACGAGTGGGCGGCGACCGAGAAGCGTCTCCGCGAGGAGCTGCCGGGCCTGACGATCATCAATCGCACGCTCACGCGGCCGCAGGTGTATGCGCTCGAATCGCTCTCGGACGTCTACGTCTCGCTCCACCGCTCGGAGGGGTTCGGCCTGGGCCTGGCCGAGTCGATGTGCCTGGGCCGCCCGGTCATCGGCACGAACTGGTCGGGGAACACCGACTTCATGGACGCGACGAACTCCTGCCCGGTGAAGTGCCGGCTGGTCGAGCTCGACAAGGATTATCCGCCGTTCAAGAAGGGCCAGACCTGGGCCGAGGCCGACGTGGAGCACGCCGCGTGGTTCATGCGCCGCCTCGTCGACGACGCCTCGTTCCGCTCGGGAATCGCCGCCGCCGGCCGCGAGACCATCCGCGCGAACTTCTCCCGCGCCGCCGTCGGGGCGCTCTATCGCAAGCGGCTGGAGGTGATTGCGAGGCAGTTTTGACGGACATTCCCTCCCCCGAAGGGGGAGGGAGAACAGCAGGCCGCGGAGGCAGTCGCCATGCGCATCGTCATCAACACCTCGGTGCTGCTGACCCCGGCGACGGGCGTGGGGACCTACGTCTACGAGTCGGCGCGCGCGCTGGCGGCGGTCGGCGGAGGGCACGACTACACGTACTATGACGGGCGATTTTCCGGGACGCTTCCCGACCCGTCGAGCCTCTCGGGCCGGCGGCTGGCGCGCGGGGTGAAGAAGGCGCTTGACCGCTTTCCCGCGGCGCGCGGCCTCGCCCGGCGGGTGGGACAGGCGTTCCTGCCTGTCATCGCCCGGCGGACAAGAATGTCCGCCCCACGATCTTTCGACGTCTACTGGGAGCCCAACTACATTCCGCTGGGGCTCGACGCGAAGCGGCTCGTCGTGACCGTTCACGACCTCTCCGTGACGACGCATCCGGAATGGCACCCGGCGGACCGCGTCGCGCACTACGCCAAGCATTTCCGCGCCGGACTCGAGCGCGCCGACGTCATCGTTGCCGCGAGCGAATTCACCAGACGCAAACTCGTCGACATCCTCCGCATCGACCCTTCCCGCATCCGCGTCATCTACCCCGGCTGTGATTTCGACCGCTTCCACCCGAAATTGGGGACAGTCCCCGGTTTTCCGGAGCGATTCGTCCTCGCCGTAGGTAGCCCGACGGATCCCCGCAAGAACCTCGCGCGCCTGCTCGAAGCCTGGCAGCTTCTAAGCGCGCCGCTCCGCCGCGAGTTCACTCTCATCATCGCCGGCCCCCCCCCTCGCGCTTCTTCTTCCTCTTGCCGTGCCTCAAGCCCCAAGCCTCAAGCCTCAAGCCCGCTTCACGTCGGCTACCTCACTCGCGACGACCTTGCCGCCGCCTATTCCTCCGCGACGGCGGTCATCTATCCGTCGCTCTACGAGGGTTTCGGCCTGCCCCCGCTGGAGGCGATGGCGTGCGGCTGCCCGGTGATCGCGTCCGACATTCCGCCTGTGCGCGAGGTCTGTGGCGGCTGCGCCGAGTTCGTCGACCCGGCGTCGCCCGAGAGCATCGCCTCCGGCCTCGCGCGCGTCCTCGAAAGCGCCGACCTCCGCCGCGAGATGTCCCTCTCCGGTCCCGCTCGCGCCAAGCTCTTCACCTGGGACCGCACCGCCCGCGAATTGCTCCAAACCTTCGCGCCGTCCCGAGACTGAGCCCCTTCGCCCAATCCCTACCCTTTGCGCTCCCCGAAAAAGGCGCCAGGCCCCGTTTTTTCTGCTAATCTGCCGACTTGTGCCGGCGAATCCGGCTGGCCAGCAAAACGGCTAGGGAAGCAAGGGCTATTGTGGCTATCGCCACCCAAGGCCAGTACTTCCGTGAGTTGATCTGGTGGGAGACCGGAATGATCGGGATGTCCTGCGTCGGCTTATCCTCCACCTTGCTTCCTGGTTTCTCGACCGGATGCTTCTCCGCCTCGAATTCGTTGATACTTGCGACGCGGTCGTTCAGCTTCTTATCGAGTGGGTATTCGCCTTCAACCCGTTCCGCGATCTGTGTCCTCACTTTGTCGATAAGCTTGTTCACGATCATGGGGTTACCCAACGCCTCTGTTGCCAGGGATTTGAGTTCGTCCGTCGCAAACGGGAAGCGGCTGTAGAGATACACTATCTGGCCGGTGAGTCTCGTGCGATAGTCTATCATCTTGCTCTGAAATAGGGCAAGTTCCACGGCTTTTCTCTCATCCTCCTGTTCCTTGATCAGTCTGCGGTAGTCCTCTGTGTCCTTCGGGCCGTCATACGTAAGGAAACTCGATTTCGGAATCTTAGGCTTCTCCTCCGAGACCTGGGATGCCTCGATAAGGGCCAAGCCTTGGAGGTACGGGGCCATAGCGGCTCTTCTCGCTTGGGCCAGGTCGTTTCCCTTCGCAACGCCCCTAAGAAACCGGCACGCATCTCCCCAATGTGAATAGATCTCCAGTTTCTCCAAGGGATCGCTCGTAAGTTCCAATGCCTTCTGGGAATACTCAATGGCTTTGCCGGGGGCTAACATGCCGGTATTCGCGATGGTCTGCACCATCCTTCGGTAGATCTGGCCCTTCTCCTCTGGGGATGGGTGCTTCTCAAGCAACCCCGTGCATTGTCGGAGAAACGCGTTGAGCCTCGCGAGCCGAACCTCATGTGAAATCTTGGTCTCGTAGAGCTTTGTCTCTGCCGCGGCGGTTCTGAGTTCGTCGTCCAAGCCTTCGGCCATGGCGCCAGAGGCGAGGAAGGCCAGAACTATAAATGCCATACCCGAATGTCGCATAGGTGGATCCCCGAAAAACACTCCTTGTGCCGGCTTGCGTTTTGCCTAATTCCAAGGGCCTTGGTCCGCTCCGGTCACCCCATCAATGCCGGTGTGTCCTTGTGCCGCCTGCAGTTAGGGTCCCATTCGCACCGAAGTTCTCACGACACTGCATGCCGGCAAAGTTGTTCTTCAACGGCAGGACCATGCCGGTGAACAAGGTTTGGGCTCCGATCTTCGCATTGCCGGCATTCCAATTCGCATCTGGATTGTCCTGCTTCTTAACATGGGCTACTACGCTGTCACAGGACTCTTTGGGAGTGGCGGGCGCTTTCCGGCCCGAAGGGTCCCGATGCATCGGGAGGGCGCAAGCCCCCGGGAGCCGGGTTTCAATTCCCTCTGAGTCCCAACGGGACGAAAGAACCCGGCGAATTCTTCCGCCCCTCCGGGGCGGGCGTGGCGTTGGGGGATTCCGACTCCGGGGGCTTACGCCCCCGGCTAGACTCTGTCGGCCCTTCGGGCCTTACAGCCGCCACAGCCAAAGAGTCATGTGACAGCGTACTCGTCCCCCTGCATCCTGCCATTAATCCCAAGAAGAGCGATAAGCGTAAGCCCAATAATGCTCATTTTGCCATGTCTCATTTCCTATCCCCTTTCAGGAAGTGATCCACGCCTGTTCCGACCCTCGCGATAATAGTGTTATAGTAGAATGGGACGCGAAGTCACTATCTAATCGCGCGAATTATGGTGCGGTGGCCTGATCCCCCTGAGTATGTCGGGGCATCGTTTCCGACCAAGCGTCCGATGCGGCGAGGCTGGGGAAGTCTGTGCGACATGGTTGACAGACGCGTTCGTTGGGTGTATAATGACGATGAGCCATCCGTGGCAATGCGAATTCTGAGCCCTATCAGATAATGGTGAGGAAGCGTCGGACACGGGGTCAGACGAGGACTCTGGAAAAAGTCTACATATTGGGGGTTTTTCACGGGCGATGAAAACCTTGAAAAACCGTCGACGAAGAGCCGCGTTTTTGAGGAAATATTGAGGGTGATTTGGAGGGCTGAAAAATAAGTCTATATATAGGGGCTATCTGAGCAAAATGACCACAACCTATTGACAGAATGTCGACCCGCGCCCGAAACTGGGATAAGTTGGCCAAGTTCGAGTGACTTCGCGATGTGGCAAATGGCATAGGCATTCACGCGGACAGGTCAAGTCAGCAGCGGTGAGAGGCTCGCCCGGCGGGTGAGGTTTGCCGCGAGGACCGGGTCTTACGGCTGGGCCTTCAGCGCCATGGCCCACTTGCGCCAGCCGGGCTCGAACGCCTCGAGCTTCTGGCCAAGGACCTCCTCGACGAACTTCACCCCGGTCTTGTCCTCGGCGAACCGGTCGCGGAAGGTCTGGTAGAGCTTGACCAACAGGCCCTTCTCCTGCAGGTAGAGCATGAAATACCTCGCGGCGGCGTACTTGCCCTGGCGGTCGTTGTAGAACTCCGCGGAGGTCATCGTCATGATCTGCCGGAGCGGCGGCAGCGCGCCCTCCTTGATGGCCTTCTGCAGGATGGGCAGCCGCCAGTTGACGTAGCCGGTGAGGCCTTCCGGGCCGATGCCGCACTGCTCGAAGAGCGACGCGAAGCCCTCGTTGGCCCACGTCGGGATGCCCGGGAAGTCCGCGACGACCAGCGCGTGGAACATCTCGTGGACAAGCGTGCCGCCGCCGGTGGCGATGTTCATCACGAGCGCGCGGTGCTCGTGCGTGTAATAGCCGTAGGGCGTGTCCGGCATCTCGCCGAAGATCCGCGTCGCGTTGCCCGTGTAGCTCGCCGCGTCCTTGAAGAGATACACGCGGAAGGGCGCCGTGGGTTTGGCCTTGAAGAACTGCTTCATATAGGCGTCGTAGCAGGCCTCGAGGGTGTTCCTGCAGCAGGCATCGAGCGCGCGCTCCGGGGCGTCGCTGGCCACCGCGAAGCACCTCGTGACGCGGTAGTGGAAGGCCGGGCCCAGCTCCGCCTTCATCGACTCCAGGACCTTCTCAGGGGTCTCCGGGGCCTCGGCGGCGTTCGCGAAGACGGCCAACGCGGCCAGGAGCAAGATCGGCAGCAGCCGTCGCGGCGCGCGGGCGATCATGGCATCTCCTCAGCGGCGGATGCGCGGGTCGGTGAAGAGGTCGGACTCGTCGCGGGTGGTGCTGGAGAACTCGGAGATAACGGCGCCCTCGGGCCCGGCCTGGAACCAGTGGAGCGTGTCGGGCGGGACGGTGTACTGGTCGCCGGGCGAGAGCACGACCTGGTGAAAGACGGTGTAGTGCTCCTCGCTTCCCGCGGGCGGCACGGCCTTCGGTTTCGGCTCGGGCGGGCCGGGGACGTAGAGGCAGACGCGGCCCCAACGGCAGCGGAAAGTCTCGGTCTTTCCGGGGGCGTCCGCGACGGGCAGGTGGCGGTGCTCGGGGCAGGTCTGGCCGGGGAGCATCACCAGCTCCCGGGCGCAATAGCGGTCGTTATTGACGTAGACGACGAGCGCGAGGCCCGTGCGCTCGAAATCGCCCAGGCCGAAGGACGCGAGTTCCATCCCGGCCAGCTCGGCGCGGGAGACGACGATGCCGGCCTTATCGAGCAGCTCCCGCGCAAGCGCGCGCGGCCTGGCGGATTCGTCCGTGGTCATTGCGGGGGCCTCCTTCTATTTCCAGGACGTCGGGAATGACGCGCGCTGGCAGTGGCAGATGGCGATCGCCAGCGCATCGGCGGCGTCCTGCGGGCGCGGGATTTCGGCGAGCGAGAGGATGATCTTCACCATCTGCTGCACCTGCGTCTTGTGCGCGGCGCCGGCGCCGACGACGGATTTCTTCACCTCGGCCGGAGTATACTCGTTCACGGGCAGGTTCGCCAGCGCCGCGGTGAGGATGGCGATGCCGCGTCCTTCGCCGGTGGTCATCACCGAGCGGAAGCTCTTGCCGAGGAAGAGCTTCTCGATGGCCGCGACGTCGGGTGAGTGCGCGGCAATGACCTCGGCGAGACCCTTGTGGACGGCGACGAGGCGCTCGGGAAAGGACATCTCGTCCTTGACGCGGATGGCGCCGAACGCGACCGCCTTCATCTTCGAGCCCTCGACGTCGATGATGCCCCAGCCGCAGACGAGCGTTCCGGGATCGATGCCGATGATGCGCATGGGGCCTATTTCTCCGGCTCGTAGGGCAGGATCGAGGGACGCCTGAAGCCGATGCGGTTCGAGAACCTCGTGGAGGGCGCCAGCGCGCCGGAGCCGTCGTAGAAGTCGAATGCGACCCGGACGTCGTCGTCCACCGGCGATCCGCGCGGGGCTTCCCCCGCAGCGCGGCGCTTGAAGACCGACTTGCCGACGGTGAGGGTCCTCCAGTCGTCCGAATGCTCGATCGCCACGTCGGCTTCCCACGCGGTGCGATCTCGGCCCGTCATGACGATCCGCAACGCGGTCGTCCATTCGCTGCGATAGGAGAAGGTGATCTCGAAGGGCCCGGCCAGGTGCGTCACGTTGTCGGGGAGTCGTTCCCCCTTGACGAACGGAAACGAGCACCGGAAGAGCGGCCGAGCCGGCTGTCGCACCGTGTAGGAGACGTCGACGAAGGGCTCCTCGCCTGCGGGGGCGATCTCCTTCCCGGTGCCCTGGTAGATCGTCCAGTTCCCCACGGTTGCCGGGCGCATCACCCAGACGTAGTAGGCCCCGACCGCGAGGGCGACCGCGATCATCACGGGGATGCCGAGACGCCGGGGCATGTGCATGAACATCAGGGATTCTCCTCAGCCGTCGCAGCCTCGTCAGAAGCGGCGCGGAACTGGTGCTGGTAGAGGTTGCGGTAGACGTCGCTCTTTTCCACCAGCTCCTTGTGCGTGCCGATCGCCTCGATGCGGCCGTAGTCGAGCACGATGATGCGGTCGGCCTTCTCGACGGTGGCGAGACGGTGGGCGATGATGAACGTGGTGCGTCCCTTCACGAACCGGTCGAGCGCCTCGCGGATGTAGGACTCGCTTTCGCTGTCGAGCGAGCTGGTGGCTTCGTCCAGGATGAGGAGGGCCGGATCCTTGTAGATGGCCCGTGCGATCGCGACGCGCTGGCGCTGCCCGCCGGAGAGCATCGAGCCGCCCTCGCCGACGACGGTGTCAAACCCCTCGCTCATGCGCCGGGCGAACTCCTCGACGTGCGCGGCGCGGGCCGCATCGAGGACGCGGGCGCGGTCGGGCTCGCCGCTGCCGTAGGCGATGTTGGCGCGGACGGTGTCGTCGAAGAGCATGACGTCCTGCGAGACGAGGCCGATCTGCCGGCGCACGGAGGAGAGCGTGGCCTTGGCGATGTCCTCACCGTCGAAGAGGATGCGGCCGGAGGTGGGCTCGTAGAAACGGGCGAGGAGGTTGGCGAGCGTCGTCTTCCCCGCGCCCGAGGCCCCGACGATCGCGACGACCTCGCCGTGCTTCACCTCGAAATCGATGCCGTCGAGGACGGGCCGTCCGGGCTCGTAGGCGAACGAAACGCGGTCGAAGCGGATGGACTCGCGCACGGGCGGAATCTCGGCCTTGCCCGGCTCGTCGCTCTGCTCGGCCTCGAGGTCCATGAACTCGAAGACGCGCTCGGCCGAGGCGATGGTGGACTGGACGCGCGTGTTGACGGAGGCCAGCTTGCGCAGCGGGTCGGCCGCGAGGCCCAGCGCCACCATGAACGTCAGCGCGGAGCTGGCGTCCATCCTCCCCCGGATGACCATCCAGCCGCTCGCGGCCATCACGGCCACGATGCTGACGAAGAGGAAGAACTCGACGAAGGGGCCCGTGGCCGCCTCGGCCTTGACGACCTTCAGGTTCTGGCGGAAGAGCCGGCGGTTCTCCTCCTCGAAGCGGGCCCTCTCGCGCTCGGCGCCCTGAAAGACCTTGACGATGCGGATGGCCGAGAGCGATTCGGAGAGGATGGAGAGGAGCCTCGCCCGGCTTTCGAGCGCCCCGCGGGCCCCGCGCTTCGCCTTCTTCGACAACAGCCACACGCCGACCGCGATGAACGGCATCACCAGCAGCAATATCCACGTCAGCATCGGCGAGAGGATGTAGCAGAAGACGAGCGCCCCCAGGAGGTAGAGCGGCTCCACGAGCGCCCGGCCGAAGACCGCGTCGACCCCGCGCTCGATATTCACCATGTCGTTGGCGAAGCGGCTGGCCACCTTCGGCGTGCGCGCCTGCGTGAAAAATCGGACCGGCAGGTGGATGACGTTGCGGAAGAGGTCGTTCGCCACGTCGATGGACGCGCGGCTGGCGATGTAGCCGGTGTGATATTCCTGGTAGGCCTTCGCGACGCTCTGGAGCAGTTTGATGACGATGAAGAGCGACAGGGTGAAGAGCAGCGCCTGGAAGGCCGTGAGGCTCAGCACCCACTCGATGACGCCGTGGAGGGGGGCCAGCCAGCGGTTGTTGAGCATCGGGCGATAGGCGTCGGAGCCCTTGCCGAAGATCCAGGTCTCGAAGACCTTCTGGATCATCGGCAGGCTGACGAAGTTCAAGAGCGCGCTCAACAATCCGAGCATCACGCCCATGATCAGGCGCAGGCGATATCGTCGGACGTAGTTCCAGAGACGCGCGAACTGCTTCACGAGGCCACCTCGTTGACGTTACGCTTCAAAACCCGAGACCGCGTCGAGGACACGCTCGACCGTGATCTCCCTCATGCACTCGACGTCCTCGCACTCCGCGTCGTAGCAGGGCGCGCAGGGCCGGGCGCTCTGGAGCACGGTCGCGCGGCCGCCGTAGGGCCCGGTGCGGCCGGGGCTCGTGGGCCCGTAGAGCGCGACGACCGGCCTTCCGAGCGCGACGGCCAGGTGCATCGGCCCGGAATCGTTGGCCACGACGACCGCCGATTCCGCGAGCGCCGCCGTGAGATCGGGGATGGTCGTCTTTCCCGCCAGGCTCGCCGCGGGCTCATGTCTCATCCCCCGGATGCGCTCCACGAGCGGCACGTCGTCGGGCGAGCCGAGGAAGACGGGGGCGAACCCGCGCTCCTCCAACCGCCCGGCCAACTCCGCGAAAAGCTCCGCGGGCCAGCGTTTCGACGGCCACTGCGAGCCGGGGATGAGCGCCGCGACGGGCCGGCCTTCCGCGTTCACCGCGGCCAGGGCCTCCTTCATCCGGGCCCTTGCGCCCTCCGGCACAGCTACATTGAACCGCACCGGACGCTCGATTGCAAGCCCCAGGTGCTCGGCGACGAGAAGATATCGGTCGACCGCGTGCATTTCCGGATCGGCGACGCGCACACGATCGGTGTAGAAAATCCAGCCCAGCTCCCGGGCGCCGGCGAACCCGACGCGCCTGGGCGCCCCCGTCATTCGGGCCAGGAGCGCGCTTCGGAAGAGGCCCTGCAGGTCGACAACCAGGTCGAATTTCTCCGCGCGAAGCTTCCCGGCGAAGGCCCGCATCTCGCGGAGGTTGCGCGTCAGGTTGCGGAATCCGCCCCAGCGCTTGCGCTCGAAGAGATACAGGTCGTCGACGTCCGGCCGGCCCTCCAAGAGGCCCGCGCACGCCCGGCTGATGACCCAGCCCACGCGCGCCTTGGGATACGTCTGCCTGAGCGCCGCGAGGAACGGCAGCGAATGCACCACGTCCCCGAAGGCGCTCGGCTTCACGATAAGGATGCGGTCGAAGGCCATAAAGCAAGTCTCTCTCGGTTGTTCCCTCCCTCCCAAGGGGAGGGCAGGGACTGTCCCGTCCTGCTGTGCGTCGCCGGGAGGCGCCCCTTACCCCAACCCTCTCCCCCAAGGGGAGAGGGAGTCAAAGCTTCGCGTCGTGCCGGCGAAGGATTTCTTCGGCTCGAGCGCGAATGAGCGCGATGAACTCCCGCTTCTCCTCCGGCGCAACAGGCCGGCGGGAGAGATACGCATCGAGCGTCCGCGCGAAATCCGTGGCGTGGATTCCCGGCATTCGCGCGAAATCCGCGGCGAGGCGCCCGAGGTCCCGCGCGCAAAGCGCCGTCGGCGGGTCCTTGACGCGGCTGACGCCGTCGACGTCGATCAATGTCAGTTCCGGCCGGCCCGATCCGTCGATGCGCACAAGGACATTCGGTGCCTTGAGATCGCGCTGGACAAACCCGGCCTCGTGCATCCGCGCGACGAGCGCGCCGACCGCGCGGGCCAAATCACCCCGTAGCGCCGGGGCCAGGCCTGCGCTCGCGCGCGAGGCGACGAAATCGAGGAGGTTCTCGGCCCCCTCGACCTTGCGCGTGATCAGCGTGCTGTCGAAGGTGAATCCGAGCGACCGGCGCTCGAACGCGGCGAGCGGCTCCTCGACGGGAAGGCCGCGGGACTTCATTGCCCAAAGCATCCGCCAGGCCCGCTCAGCGCCGACGCGGCGGCAGAACGTCTTCATTAAGCCGGCGGCGCCAATGCGCCGCTTCTGCTTCACGATGATCGTCACGGCGCCGACGCCGAGGTCGACCGTCTGCTCGTAGACGCGGCCTTCCGGGGCGTCCTTGAGGACCGTGGCCTTCGGCAGCGGCAGCCCCGCGGCGGGGATATGCGCGATTTCCTCGCGACCGAGTTCTATCGCCCCGCGGATCGTGTGGCCGCGACAAGCCCCGACGCGCAGCCGGCGAAAGTCAGCGTTCGTGCCGAGACAATCGCGCTCGAGCTTCCGCCTCCGCCGCTCGCGCAGCGTCTCGACGTGCGCCCCCATCATGCGCAGGTAGGCCCGCCGGTGCCGCTCGATCACCGGGATGCCGTCGGCGTAGGCGTCGAAGAATCGAAGCTGTTCCGCGCGCGAAAGTCCGTCGATCGACGCGCCCAGCGAGGCCAGATCGTCGAGCCGCGAGCCGAGCGACACGACCGTGCCCACGCTCATCTTCTCGAGGCCGCCGAGGATGATCTGCCGGGCGCCGCCGGGCTCTTCCGCGATGAGGATGTCCCGGACCTCCAGGTCGCGGATCCGCACCCCCGCCGCGTGCGCCTGCCGCAGGGCTTGCGCCAGCACAGGCGCGCCGACCCGCAGCACCCGCGCGCGATCGTCGGCGAGCAGAAGCCGGAGATACTCATCCCCCGGGGTCGCATCGAGCACCTCGGTGATGAGCACGTCTTCACGCAGGAACCCCGCCGGCCGGCGAAAACCCGCGGCGAGAACCCGCGGCGTCGGGACGCGGACCTGCTCCAGAATCCGGGCCGCGTGCCAGATCCGCCGGGCGCGGGCGGCGCCCATGAGCGACCGGGCGACGTCGCGGACGCGCGGACGCAGGAAGATCGTCACTTCGATATCCATCGAGCCCGGACCAGGCGCCGAAATCTCGGTGCGAAAGGCCATTCGCCCCGGCGAGGCCTCCAGGCTTTGCGCCTCGCGCGATTCAGCCCTTGCCCAGAAGTCCAGCGCCCCGCCACGCTTCAGTATGTTCGACGTCTCCCGCCGCATTCGCCACTTGACCCCCCGCGAATCGACCTCGCTTACCGGGCCGAGTTCGACCATCATCGGAGGTTCGGGGTCACTCGTCATGGCAACACCTTGCGGCCAAAGGAGATGCGACGCTGTTGACAGGCTGCCGATCACGTTATAACACGTTGAAACTACCAAGCAGAAACCCGTTTCGCAACCTATTTCGGTGGGGTCTCGACATCCTCAGCCAAAGCAAGACTGGTATCACCATCGGCGTGGTGATGTAACTCATTTATTATCAACTACTTAGCGTTTGCGTTTCAACTGCGGCCAAGCCTGATTTGGAGACCTATTCCGGAACGGTCCAACAGACACAAAATGAGCCACTTTCGCTAGTTATAACCCTTTTACTGGCAGTAGGTTATGTATTGGACCCCATTTCGGCGACAGGAGTTGTTTTTCTTTGACTAAGAACCTGCTCTCTGATAGCATTTCGCATTGTGTTTTCAGCCATCCGCATCGCCCTATGTCGAGACACAATCTCAGTCTGGCTAAAGACATACATTGACCATCCGACCCTGTGTGAAAGGTGTCAGTTACTTATCGCGCAGGTGTTAGTTATAAGATGAGTCACTGCTTAATATTGACACTGATAGCCTAAGAAGATTCCTGAGTGTCAGCGTAAAGGGGATGCTAAGGCGGGATCTGCAACGGTTACCCATGCTGAATCAGAGTCAAAGTCATGCCGTAAGTATCATAGCTGCAACACGTTGTATCGGAGATAAAATTTTACTGAAAGCGATATAGCCTCACTGTTACGTCTACTGTGTTTATGAATTCAAAAGAAACATAGGAGGTGAGCTATGAAGTTGAAATGCGAACGCGCTGCTCTTTATGAAGCCGTGCAGTTTGCGGGAGCTCTCGCCTCCACGAAGATGGCGAAGCCCATCCTCCAGAACGTCAAGCTGGTGGGTGACAAGAAGCGCCTTGAAATCATGGCGACCGACCTCGAAGTTGCGGTGAGGGTCGTCATGGATAATGTGGAGATTCAGAAACCCGGCGCGGTCGCGGTTTCGGCGAACCGACTGCTGGGCATTCTTCGCGAATCGCCGGACGAGCAGATGGATATTCACGTTGAAGATCACAAGTGCTATATCGAGGGGGCCGACAGCAAGTTCGAGATGCCCGGAGACGATCCCGCCGATTTCCCCGCGATCCCGGAACTGACGAAGACCTCGCAGGCCGAACTGACCCGCGCCGATTTCACGGAGATGGTGGATAAGACCGTTTTCGCCGCGGCGACCGAGAGCACGCGTTACGCGCTCAACGGAGTGTGCTTCGTTTTCGGCGCCAGCCATATCGAGCTTGTGGCGACGGACGGCCGGCGCTTGGCCCTGATCAAGCGCAAGGCAAAGGGTGTCAGCGCGGATATGGGATCGATCATCGTGCCGCCGAAGGCGCTCAACCACGTAAGGCGCGCGCTGACGGAGGCGGATGAGACGGTCGGGCTGAAGGTGGACGACAACAAGGTGATCTTCCAGACCTCGCGCGCACTGGTGAGTTCGGTGCTGGTCGAAGGGCACTTCCCGCCCTACAAGGAAGTGATCCCGAAGGACAGCGACAAGAAGGTGGTGCTGAAGCGCGAGGCGTTCCTGAACGCCATCCGTCGCGCGGCGCTGCTGACGACGGAAGAGGCGCGCACGGTGCGGCTCGATTTCAAGAAGGACCTGATGGTGCTGACGAGCGAGGCGCCCGAGGCCGGCCGCGCGGAAGTGAAGCTGGGGATCGAATACGCGGGCGCGGATCTGAGCATCGCCTTCAACCCGCAGTTCCTCATCGACGCCCTGAAGCAGATGGCGACGGAGACGGTGACGATGGAGATGAAGGACTCGGCGCGTCCCGCGGTGATGCGCGAGGACAACGATTACCTGTACGTGGTGATGCCCATTAATATCCTGGGCGAGTGAGGCGCTCCATGGGAGCGGACGCGGGCCGGCGCCCGGTGCGGACGTTGCGCGAGGCCCTGGCGGGATACCTCGAGTCGAGCGGGCTCGACCGCGTGGCGGTGACCGACCAGATCGGACGGGCGTGGGTCGAGGTACTGGGGCCCGAGATCGCGAAGCATACGCGCCTGGCCCGCACGCTCCGCAAGAACGTGCTCGACGTTGTGGTCGATTCCCCGGCGGTGCTCCAGGAACTCAAAGGCTTCCGCAAGGCCGAGATCCTCGAAGGCCTCCGCGCACGCGTCAAACGTCAGTACATCGAAGACATCCGCTTCAAACTGGGCGAACAGAAAAGGCCGAAGGCCGAGCCCAAGGGTGAGAACTGAGCCGGGCGGTCCTTCTGTTTCTCCCTTGGCTTTTGACCTTACACCCTCGGCCTTATGTGCCGGAGAACGTCTGACTGATGAGAGGAGTCTCTAGACTGTGACGAACGATAACCCGAGCGAACCGCTGAAGCCCCCCGTCGTCACGGGGACTTACGACGCGTCGAGCATCAAGGTGCTGGGTGGCATCGAGGCGATCCGCAAGCGGCCGGCGATGTACATCGGCGATACCACGCTGCGCGGACTCCATCACCTCATCTGGGAAGTGGTCGACAACGCCGTCGACGAGGCGATGGTCGGAGCATGCACCGCCATCGACGTGACCGTCAACGCCGACGGCTCGGTCTCCATCCGCGACAACGGCCGAGGCATGCCGGTCGACCTGCACAAAGAGCAGAACAAGCCCGCTGTCGAGGTCATCATGACCATGCTGCACGGCGGCGGCAAGTTCGACCACCAGACCTACAAGGTCTCGGGCGGCCTCCACGGCGTCGGCATCAAGGCCGTGAACGCGCTGTCCGAGTGGCTGGAGCTGGAGATCCGGCGCGACGGGCACGTCTATCACCAGGAGTACGCCCGCGGCGAGAAGCAGACCGAGTTGAAGAAGTGGGGCGTGTCGAAGACCACGGGCACGATGGTCACGTTCCGCCCCGACCCGCAGATCTTCCCGGACACGACGTTCCACTACCAGACGCTCGTGACGCGCCTGCGCGAGCTGGCGTTCCTGAACGCGGGGCTTCAGCTCCGGCTCAAGGACGAGCGCGACGGCAAGGACGAGACCTTCAAGTTCGACGGCGGGCTCAAGGCCTTCGTCAAGTTCCTCAACGAGGGCAAGGAGCCGGTCCACCGCGACATCCTCGCCTTCTCGCGCGAGCAGGACAAGATCCAGGTGGAGGTCGCGCTCCAGTACAACGACGGCTACGCGGAGAGCTGCTTCACCTACTGCAACAACGTGAACACGGTCGAGGGCGGCACCCACCTCAGCGGCTTCCGCTCGGCCCTGACGCGGACGATTAACAACTACGCGCGCGCCTCGAACCTGCTGAAGGAAGACGACGTCACCCCGACCGGCGACGACATGCGCGAGGGCCTCGCGGTGGTGGTGAGCGTGCGCGTGCCCGACCCGCAGTTCGAGGGGCAGACGAAGACCAAGCTGGGCAACTCCGAGGTGCAGGGGATCGTCGAGAGCCTGACGAACGAGGCGCTGGCGACCTACTTTGAGGAGCACCCGGCGACGGCGCGGTCGATCGCGAAGAAGGCGGCGCAGGCGGCGCTCGCCCGCGAGGCGGCCCGCAAGGCGCGCGACCTGACGCGGCGGAAGACCGCGCTTTCGAGCGGGGCGCTGCCCACGAAGCTTGCCGACTGCACGAGCCGCGACGTCGAGACCACGGAGGTCTACCTCGTCGAGGGCGAGTCGGCCGGCGGGTCGGCCAAGCAGGGCCGCGACCGCATGTTCCAGGCGATCCTGCCGCTCAAGGGCAAGATCCTCAACGTTGAGAAGGCCCGCATCGACAAGGTCCTCGCCAACGAGGAAATACGCACGCTCATCTCCGCCATCGGCACCGGCATCGGGGCCGAGGAGTTCGACATCGAGAAGCGCCGCTACGGCAAGATCATCATCATGACCGATGCCGACGTGGACGGCAGCCACATCCGCATCCTGCTCCTCACGTTCTTCTTCCGCCAGATGCGCGAGCTGCTGGAAAAGGGGCACATCTATTGCGCGCAGCCGCCGCTCTATCGCGTGCTCCGGAAGAAAACGGTGAGCTACTACATCACCGAGGCGCAGATGAAGTCGGACCTCCTGAACCAGGGCCTCGAAGGCACGACCGTGGCGGTCTCGGGCCGCAAGGAGCCGCTCGCCGGCAAGCCGCTGCGCGATCTCCTCGACGTGCTCGTGCAGATCGAGGAGCGCGAGCGCGCGGTGCTGCGCCAGGGCATGACGCTGACGGAGTTCCTCGCGCTCACCGACGCGAAGCACGGGCTGCCGCTCTTCCGCGTGTTCGTCGACGACCAGGCGCACTACTTCTACTCGCAGGAGGAGCTCGACAAGTTCATCCGCGCGGAGGAGAAGAAGCTCGGCAAGGAGCTGGAGGTCGTCGGCCAGGGCGAAGCCGCCGTCGCTGCCGGAAGCGCCGACAATGCCGAGAAGGCCGAGCGCCTCGAAGTGCATGACATTCACGTCTCGCGCGAACTCAACGCGCTGGGGCAGACGCTGACGAAGATGGGTTTCTCGCTCGCGCAGTTCGGCGATCCCGAGGAGGCCCACGCCGAGCTGCCGGATTCGGCGAAGAAGCCGCTTTTCGCCGTCGTCAACGAGGGTGCGACGCACGGGGCGTGGTCGCTGAGCGGGATGCTGCACCGCGTGCGCGAGCTGGGCGAGCGCGGCCTCGACATCCAGCGATACAAGGGCCTCGGCGAAATGAACGCCGAGCAGCTCTGGGAGACCACCATGGACCCCGCCCGCCGCACGCTCATGCAGGTGACCATGGACGACGCCGCCATCGCCGAGAAGATGTTCACCGTGCTCATGGGCGAGAACGTTGAGCCCCGGCGGCAGTTCATCGAGGACCATGCGCTGGAGGTGAAGTTCCTCGACATCTGACGGAAAGGCCGAAGGTCTAGGGCCGAAGGCCGAGGGAGAAGCGGCACCGCGAAGACGGCATTAGGAGGCTTGGTGATGGGCGCAATCGCGGTGTTCTGTGCCATCTGGGGCGCCTCACTCTCAACTCTTCTCGGCGTGTTGCGACTCGTCGAGTGGCTTGAAAGACGTTGTGGCAGATTGCGAGTTACGGTCGACCCGGATTATAGGTGGTGGGACGACAAAGGACCCATGGAAGATGTAGAGGCGGGCGTGGTCTTCAGAGCGACGAACTGCGGTGAAAAACCCTTGATGGTGGTTGGCCTTACGCTGGCGGTGAACAACAGAGCCATAGACATCACGCCTTCGACCCAGGGCGACAAGAACCACAAGGTGCTCCACGAAAGCGAGGTATTCGAAAGGGTGACGATTCGTCGCGGCGACTTGATCCTAAACATCCAGAAGGAAACGGGCAGAAGACCGCCCTTCAAGTGCAGAGCGGTAGTGCATACCAGCATAGGACGGCGATATCGCTCATAACGCTTCACGCTGGTAGCCTGAGGGCAACCACATGACCGACGGCGCCGAGAGGAAGAAGTTTGACCTCGGGGAGCGGACGGCGAAATTCGGCGAAGCGGTGATACGGCTGGCGAAAAAGGTTCCCGACGTGACGGCGAACCGGCCGGTGATCAGGCAACTGGTTGCGGCGGCGACGAGCATCGGGGCGAATTACTGCGAGGCGGATGACGCGTCGACGGACCCCGACTTCTGCTGGAAGATCGGCACCTGCCGCAAGGAAGCGAGCGAGACGAAATTCTGGCTGCGGATGGTCGCGACGTCGGAGCCGGCATGTAAGCAGGAAGCGCGCGAGCTCTGGCGCGAGGCGAACCAGCTGCACCTGATCTTCGCGCGCATATTCCGCAAGATGAAGCGAAGGCTGGAGGAGGAAGACAAGCGCAACAAGGCAAAGGAATAGGCTCGGCCGGTCTTTCCGTTTCTCCCTAGGCCCTCAGCCTTAGACCTTCGGCCTTCATTGCCGAGAGACGCACCGAATGACAGGAGGCGTGTACGTGACGGGCGAACGACGACAGGACATTCGAGAGCTGGATGTCGAACAGGAATTGAAGGACTCGTTCCTGA
>JBBIVY010000056.1:0-7060 GCA_037439485.1 Planctomycetota bacterium
GGCCCTTCGGGCCTTACAGCCGCCACAGCCAAAGAGTCATGTGACAGCGTAGTAGGGTGAGGGTCAAGTCTCATGAACGCCGAGAAGCGTCACCGCGTAGCGCCGAAGCATCTCTCTCGGGCGCGCACTCTTCGGCGGGAGCTGACGCCGGCGGAATTCGCGCTGTGGAGGCGGCTGTCTTCCGGGCAACTCGGTGGGTTCAAGTTCCGCAGGCAGCACCCGATCGGATCGTACGTGGTGGATTTCTATTGCCCCGCGGCGTGCTTGGTGGTTGAGATCGACGGGGACACGCATGCGGAGCAGGCGGAATACGATGCCGAGCGAACGGCGAAGCTTGAGGCGCGCGGGCTGCGCGTGATTCGCTTTACGAACAGCGACGTGCATGAGCGGCTGACGGCGGTGCTGGAGGCGATCCTCGCGGCCTGTGAAGAGAAGGGCCGTTGAGAAGAGGCTTGCCGGCGAGCCGGATGTCCGGGGGCATTTGGGAGGCTTTACCCTCACCCGACCCTCCCCCTGAGAGGGGGAGGTGAGAAGAAGCGCAAGGGGACCATGAACCGCGTGACCGTGCAGCTTGGTGACCGCTCGTACGCCATTGATATCGGCGACGGGGCGTTGGCGTCGACGGGAGAGGTGCTCAAGTCGCTGGGCGCGGGAAAGCGCGCGGAGATCGTCACCGATTCCAACGTGGGGCCCCGCTACGCCGCGGAGGTCGAGCAATCGCTCAAGGCGGCGGGGTTTGCTTCCGTCACGATCACGATCCCCGCGGGCGAGAAGTCCAAGCGCGTGGGCCAGCTCGAACGCTTGTGGAAAGAATTCGTCGCCGCGGACCTCGACCGAAGCTCCGCCGTCGTCGCGCTCGGCGGCGGCGTCGTCGGCGACTTGGCCGGGTTCGCCGCGGCTACTTACATGCGCGGCATCCGCGTCGTCCAGGTTCCGACGACGATGCTCGCCTGCGTCGATTCCTCCGTCGGCGGCAAGACGGCCATCGACCTGGAGGCGGGCAAGAACCTTGTCGGGGCTTTCCACCAGCCCGCGGCCGTCATCATCGACCCGACGACGCTCCGCACGCTTTCCGCGCGGGAGTTGAAGAGCGGCCTCGCCGAGGTCGTCAAGTACGGCGTCGCCATGGACGCTGCGTTCTTCGTGTGGCTGGGGCGGCATATGGGCGAGCTTCTGGCGATCGAGCCGGCCGCGGTGGCGCACGCGATCCGCCTGTCGTGCGAGATGAAGGCCCAGGTCGTCGCTGAGGACGAGCGCGAGGCCGGCCGCCGGGCGATCTTGAACTTCGGCCACACCGTCGGACATGCCCTCGAGACCGTCTCCGGCTACGAGGGGTTGCTCCACGGCGAAGCGGTCTCCCTCGGCATGGTCGCCGCCGGGCGCGTGGCGATCTCTCTCGGCCGGGTGCCGAAGCGATATGACGAGGCGCTGCTGAAGCTCCTCTCCGCCGCAGGCCTGCCCGTCACGGTCAAGGGCGTGGATGTTGCCGCGGTGCTCGATACGCTGCGGCATGACAAGAAGTCCCGCTCGGGCACGATCACGATGGTGCTTCCGACCGAGATCGGCGCCGTTGAGATTGTCGGCGGCGTGGACGCCGGCGTCGTTGCCAAGGCCGTGGAGAGCCTCCATGGCGAGTGACGCGCACCTTCGAGCGATGCTTCGGCTGAGCCTGGCGGACGGCGTCGGGCCGATCACCACGGCGCGGTTGCTCGATGCGTTCGGCTCGGCCGAGGCCGTGTTCGGAATGAGCGTGCGGCGCCTCATGGACGTCGACGGCATCGGCGAGAAGACCGCCGCGGCGATCCTGGGCGTGGGCGAGCACCAGGTCGACGCGGAGTTGGACGAGGCCGCGAAGCGCGGGGCGCACGTCGTCGCGCTCGGCGACGAAGGATACCCGGCGGAGCTTTCGCGCATCACCGATCCGCCGGCGGTGCTTTACGTGAAGGGCGAATTGCGGCAGAAGGAGCCGGCGATCGGCATGGTCGGCTCGCGCTCGGCGAGTTTCTACGGGCGCAAGCAGGCGATGCGCCTCGCGGCGGGGCTCGCGGGCTACGGCTTTGCGATCGTCTCGGGCGGGGCGAGGGGCATCGACTCCGCGGCGCACGAAGGGGCCCTGGGCGCGGGTGGGCGGACGATTGCGGTGCTCGGCAGCGGACTATCGGTCATCTACCCGCCCGAGAATGCCGATTTAATGGAGAAGGTCGCTGCGTCGGGGGCCGTCGTGAGCGAGTTTCCGATGCTCTTTCCGCCGACGGCGGGGAATTTTCCCCGGCGCAACCGGATCATCGCGGGGCTGAGCCTCGGGGTGATCGTCGTTGAAGCGGGAGAGAGGAGCGGGGCGCTCATCACGGCGCGCGCCGCGATGGAGCAGAACCGCGAGGTGTTCGCCGTGCCCGGGCCGGTCGATTCGCCCAACGCCCGCGGGGTCCACGCGCTTCTGAAGGACGGGGCGCACCTTGTCCAGGACCCGGCCGACGTGGTCGAGGCGCTCGGGCCGATGGCCGAGAAGGTTCCGACGAAGGACGCCGGCGATATCATCCGGCCTCAGGCGCTTGCGCTGGGCGAAATCGAGAAGGCCGTTTACTCCCGCCTCGACAGCACGCCGAGGTCGCTCGACGAGCTGGCGGAGGAAACGGGCCTTTCCGTGTCGCAGGTGAGCGCCACGCTGACGGTGCTGGAGATGCGCAGGCTGGTGAAGCGGCTGCCGGGGCAGTCGTTCGTGAAATCGTGATGGAGGGCGAGCCCATGACTGAAAAGCCCGAAAGGCCCGAAAAGCCCGGCCGGATACTGGTCGTCGACGACGACGAGTTCGTCTGCTCGAGCCTGAAGTGGCTCCTGGCCGACGACGGCTACGACGTGGAGACCGCGGCCGACGGCAAGAGCGCGCTGGCAACGCTCTCGCGGCAGACGTTCGACCTGGTGCTGACAGACCTGATGATGCCCGACGTGGACGGGCTGGCGGTGCTGCGCGAGGTGAAGAAGCGCACGCCCAACACGGCGGTGATCATCCTGACGGGCTACGGGACGCTCGAGGCGGCGATGTCGGCGCTGAAGGACGGGGCCTACGATTTTCTGACCAAGCCGTGCGACGACGGCGAGATGCGGTACAAGATCACGGGGGCGCTGGAGCAGAAGAAGCTGCGCGAGCGGCTGGGGCAGTTGGAGACCTCCGAGACCCGCATCGCCGCGGCCCGCGCGTTCCTCGACCATCTCATCGAGCGATTCGATCAGGACGCCGCGAGACTCGCCGAAAGCGGCCCCGACGAGCGCCGCGCCTTCGTCGCCCGCTGGAGACGCGACCTCGACGACCTCCGTACGGCGCTCGGCGACGAAGAGAAGAAGAACTGACCCGGATGGATTCATGACCATCGACCGCAGCGACCCCCATGACACCGACCTTGCGGCGCGCCTGGACGACGTGACCCGGGAGCGGAACCTCTACGCCAAGACGCTGGCCGAGGCCAACCAGCTCTACGAGGAGAAGGTCAAGGAGCTGAACGCGCTGCGCCGGGTGGGCGACGCGCTGCGCTCGGTGCTGTCGGTGCGCAAGGTCTGCTGCGAGATCGTCGACGTGCTGGTGGAGGAGGTCGGCGCGGAGAACTGCTCGCTGATGCTCCTCGACCGGAAGGCGGGGACGCTGGCGCTGATGGCCGCGCGCGGCCGGCGCGACCCGTCGGCGCGGTTCTACGAGGCGGGGGAGCAGCAGCGCCGGTTCAAGCTGGGGGAGGGCGTCGCCGGGTGGGTGGCCGCGAACGGCAAGCCGGTGCTCATCCCCGACACGTCGCGGGACGAGCGGTTCAAGCGCGCCGAAGCGGGCGGCCTCGACATCCGTTCGCTCCTGTGCATCCCGCTTGCCGAGGGGACGCAGGTCTGGGGCGTGCTCAATCTCTCGCACTCCGACATCAACGCGTTCACCGAAGACAACGAGCGCATCCTCACCATCATCGCCGGCCAGGCGGGCATCGCCCTGGCGAACCTCTCGCTTTTCCGGCAGCTCCAGGACATGAACGAGTCGCTCGAGGAGACCGTCGCCGTCCGCACCTCCGAGGTCCGCCGCCATGCCGGGCGCATCGCGGTCATCAATCGCATCGTCAAGGTCATCAACTCCGTCATCGACCCCGAGCAGGTGCTGGGCGTCATCGTCGACGAGGTGCGGCAGCTCGTCGTCTTCGATCGCGCGTCGGTGGCCTCGCTGGTGGAACCCGCCCGTCGCCTGCGCGTCACGACGCTCGACCTGGAGCACGGCATCGCCCGGGACGTGCGCGACGTCGCGCTCGACGCCGGGCTCGTATCGCAGGCGCTCGCCGAACGAAAGGTGATCCCGTTCGGCGCGGCCGATGCGCCGGGAGTCGCCGGGCTCATCGAGACGTCCGGCCTCGCCTCGGGCGTCATCCTGCCGCTCGTCTTCCAGGAGCAGGCCCGCGGCGCCCTCGTCCTGGGCAGCCCGGAGCCGAACGCGTTCTCCGCCGAGAACCAGGCCCTTCTCGGCGAATTGGCCGAGCACATCGGCGTCGCGGTCGAGAAGTCGCGCCTCTACCATGAAGTGCGCAAGATGAACGAAGAGCTCGAAGAGATGGTCGCGGAGCGCACCCGCGAGCTCACCGAAAGCGAGTCGCGCTATCGTGCCCTCTTCGAGAAATCGGCCGAGGCGATCTTCCTCATGGACGGGGCCGGCCGCCTCCTCAACGCCAACGATCGTTGGGTGGAACTTTCCG
The DNA here is from genome assembly GCA_037439485.1 of Planctomycetota bacterium. Classification (GTDB taxonomy): domain Bacteria; phylum Planctomycetota; class DG-23; order DATKVD01; family DATKVD01; genus JBBIVY01. Next base: position 4,716 of record JBBIVY010000056.1, read on the forward strand.
GCCGGCCCGGCGCGGAGGCGGGGTCGATCGCGCTCGTCTCGCCGGGCGGCGCGTCGCTCACCCTCGCCGGATGGGTGGCGCACGCGGTGACGGAGGAACTGGTGGCGCCGGAACTGGCCCTCACGCGTCCCGACGGCTCGCGGCGGATCGTCGAGCTGAGGCTCAACCCGGTCGACGTGGGCGCGGGCCCCGAGCGCGCGGTGCTGGGCGTCGCACACGACATCACCCGGCGCAAGGAGTTGGAGGAATCGCTCCTGCGCACGGAGAAGCTCGCGGCGATGGGCACCCTCGCGGCGTCCGTCGCGCACGAGATCAACAACCCGCTCGAGGGCATCAAGAACTGCCTCAACGTCCTCAAGAACCGCACCGGCTCCGACCCGCGCAACCAGGAACTCATCGAGCTGATGCAGAAGGGTTTCACGCGCATCCGCGACATCGTGCGGCAGGTGCTCGACTTCCACCGCCCGTCCTCGCGCGAGACCGTGCGGGTGGAGATCAACGACGTGCTGTCGGGCGTGCTCGCGCTCTTCCGCTCCGACTTCAAGAACCGCAACATCCGCCTGGAGCCGGACTTCTCGCCCGGTCTCGCCGACGTCCGGGGCGTCCGCGGCCAACTCGAACAGGTCTTCACCAACGTCATTCTCAACGCCGAGGACGCGATGGAGTCGGGAGGCACCCTCGCCATCTCCACCCGCAACGAGGGCGACCAGGTCGTCGTCTCCTTCTCCGACACCGGCTGCGGAATTCCCAAAGAGGACCTCGATCACGTCCTCCAGCCGTTCTTCACCCGCAAACGCTCCGGCCAGGGCACGGGCCTGGGCCTCTGGATCACCGACTCTGTCATCCGCGAACACCGCGGCCGCCTTGACATCAAGAGCGAGGTGGGGAAGGGGACGACGGTGGCGATATACCTTCCCGGGGCGCAGGACTGAGCCTGCGGGTTTTTCCGCTATTCGATGACATGTGTAATAAAGTCCACCCGCTTCTCAACAGATTCCCCTTGACAGCAATACGCGAACGTGTAGCCTTACAGTGAGTTAAAGACGCACCTCAGCGGAGAGGAGGTTACAGGGTTGCCGGGCGCTTCGGTGGGCGCGCTCGGGCGTGGCGACAACTGGACGATGCGCGGTCTAACAATGAAGCGCCCGAGGGCGCTTAATTGTATAAAGAAGTCAGTGAAAACTTTCACTAAGTCTTCCCCCAGATCGCGGTCCTCCTCATGGCTCTTCCGAGTCGCCGCAACCCCTGTATTCATAACAAGATACGGTGAGAAGATGGCGACGTATTATCTCGCTGAAAACAACCTGGGCGCGTTTCTTGAATCGCTGTGCCGCGACTCGGAGGTCTATGGCACGGTGGAGAGGGAATCGCGTCTTCGCTACGAGCTGCTTTCCGCGGACAACGCCCGGCTCGTATCGCTGAGGGCTTTGAGAAGCTACGCCTCGCCGAAGGCGCTTCTTTACCCGGTGTCCCAGAAGCTGGCGACCTATGCGGTCGCGGGCGGCGTTGCGGCCGAGCCGGTGACGTCGGAGGAGCGCGTGCTGGTCGGCCTGCGCTGGTGCGACCTCGCCGCGATCCGCATGCACGACCGCGTTATGCTCGAAGGCGAATATGTCGACGCGTTCTACAAAGCGCGACGCGACGCCGTGACGCTTATCTCCACGGACTGCGGCGACGCCTGCCCGAGCTGCTTCTGCACGATGATCGAAGGGCAGCCGTATCCGAAGGACCTCTTCGACCTGAACTTCTCGCCGCTTGCCGCGGGGTATCTTGCCGAGACCGGCTCCGCGAAGGGCGAGGGGCTCGTCGAGAAGCAGAGGGCGCTCTTTGCCGCCGCGACGGACGCGCAGGTCTCCGAGCGCGACGCGAAACGCGAGGCCGTCCGCGCGAAGGTCGTCGAGCAGAACCGCGAGTTCGAGCCCGACGTGCCGATCCGCGAGGTCTTCTCCGGCGAAATCGACCCGGCGAAGCTCCAGAAGCTCGCGTTCGACTGCGTCGAGTGCGGGGCCTGTACGAACGTGTGTCCGTCGTGTTACTGCTTCCTGACGTTCGAGCGGCCGGTCGCGGGGGAGGCGAAGTCGTTCGAGCGCGGGCGCGAGTGGGACTCGTGCATGTTCGGCGAATACTACCGGATGGCGGGCGCCGGCGGCGTCAAGCCGACCCCCAAGCCGTTCTTCCGAAATCGCTTCGTCAATCGCTTCAATCACAAGTACTGGTGGTTCCAGGAGCAGTTCGGGCAGTTCCAGTGCACCGGCTGCGGCCGGTGCTTCGACGCCTGCGGCGGCGCCATCGACCCGCGGCGGATCATCAAGGAAATGTCGAAGTCGAAGAAGAAGGGCGAATGA
>JBBIVY010000056.1:7160-24152 GCA_037439485.1 Planctomycetota bacterium
GATGATCGACGAGACGCCGACCATCCGCACGGTCGTCATGCGTCCCGTGCCGCCGATCACGTTCCGCGCAGGCCAATTCGTCCAGCTTACGCTCCCCGGCCTCGGCGAGGCGCCGTTTACGCCGTCGAGTTCGCCGTATGATCTGGAGAAGCTTGAGGTCACGATCCTCCGCACCGGCCGCGTCACCGAGGCGCTGCACAAGGTGAAGCCGGGAGAGTTTCTCGGCGTCCGCGGCGGGTTCGGCAAGGGATATCCCATCGACAAGCTCGACGGGAAGGAAGTGCTGATCGTGGGCGGCGGCGTGGGCCTGGCCCCGCTGCGGGCGCTGATCCTGGCGCTCTTCCACAACATCGACCGCATCAAGCGGATGGTGATTCTCTACGGCGCCCGCGATCCGGGCGAGCTCTTGTATCGGCGGCTTCACGAGGACTGGTCGCACCGGCCGAAGGTGACGATGCACGTCTCCATCGACCGTCCGGCGCCGGGCTGGACGGGGCGCACGGGCGTGGTGACGACGCTCTACGATACGCTTGACGTGGAACTGGCGAACACGCTGGTGTTCTCCTGCGGCCCGGAGATCATGCTCAAGTTCGTGACGATGGGCCTGTTGGAGAAGGGCTTCAAGCCCGAGCAGATCTATCTTTCGATGAACCGCCGGATGAGCTGCGGCATCGGCAAGTGCGGACGCTGCAACATCGGCCCGTATTACCTCTGCAAGGACGGGCCGGACATGAATTACGCGAAGATCATGCATTATCCGAACGTGTTCTAGAGGTGGCCGTGAAGCCTCTGAAGAATCCCAACACGCGCTGCAACTTCTGCTCGCTCGGCTGCTACGTGTCGCTGGCCGAGTCGGCGCAGGAGGAGGTGCGTCCGGAATATGACCACGACGTTCCGCCGATGCGGAAGGGCGTGTGCGGCCGCGGCAACATGACCGCGGAGCTTCTGCGCCACCCGCGCCGGTGCATCAGCGCGCGCATCGCCGAGCACGGCCTCATCCACGAGGCAAAGCTCGACGAGGCCGTGAAGACCGCCGCGGGGGCCGTCTGGTCGGACGGCGGCACGCTGCTCATCGACGGGAATCTCCCGTGCGAGGACATCGCGACGGCGATCAAGCTCGCGGCGTCGTCGGCGGGAAAGATCTCGGCCCGTGTCTTCCTGCCGCCCGAGGATGAATCGGCGCTCGAAGGGTTCGCGGCCTCCGGGGCAAAGCTCTTCACGCCCGAGAATCTTGTCGAGTGCGACGCGTTTCTTATCGTGGGTGACGCCTTCGGCACGCACCCGGTCATCTCGCGGCCGATTCATGACGCGAGGCGCAAGAACCCGAGGATGCCACTCGTCGTCGTCGATTCCGCCCGCGGACATACCTCGATCTTCGCGTCGGCGCTTGTGACGGTGAGGCCGGGCGGCGAGTCGCGCGTTCTGGCGGCCATCGCGGCTGCGTGCGGCGTCGCCGATCTCGGCATGTTGGCGCCGATTCCGAACGACGCGGGCGCTCCGGCCGGCGACGTGGCGAACGCCGCGCGCGCGGTTGCGGGGGCGAAGAAGCTCGGCGTCATCCTCCGCGCGGAGCCGGGCAAAGCGTCGAACTGGGACCAGGCGGTGTTCCTCGCCGGAAAGATCGCCGAGGCGAAGGGCGGCGGGGTGGCGCTGTGTCTGACGTATGGAAACGCGATGGGCGCGTATCGCCTGGCGAAGATGGCCGGGGTGCCCGTCGGGGCTTCGGTGCAGGCGGCGAATACGCTGATCGCCCTCGGGGGCGACCCGGCGACGGCGATGATGAAGGAAGAAGCGGCGACGCTCCACGCGCTGAGGACGCTCGTGGCGGCGAACTCGATGCCTGTGGCCACGATGGAGATGGCCCACGTCGCGCTGCCGCTGGCGTTCAACTTCGAAGCCGGCGGCACGACGATCACCGGCTCGGGCGAGATCGTCAGGGTGGAGTGGGTGGCCGACGCCCCGGGGCAGGCCGTGCTTCCGGGCGTCCTCGTCGAGGAGTTGGCCAAGTCGCTGGGCATCCAGGGAATCGTCCGCGACGTCAACCGGGAGGACCTCGAAGCGGTGCCGTCGGCCGAAGCCGCGAAGATCACCGCTCGGCCGCACCCCGCGCTCGCCGCGGCGGGAATGGGCGAGGACGTGCTCGTGACGCAGTCGGATTCGGTGCATTTCCATACCGGCAGTCTCACGTCGATGTGCGCGTGGCCGGCGTATTGGGCGCCCGAGCCCGTCGTCACGATCGGCGCGAAGGAAGGCGAGTCGCTCGGCGTCATCGCCGGCGACCGCGTGCGCATCATCACCGCGGAAGGCCGCTGCGAGGCCAGGGCCGACGTGTCCAAGGCCCAGCCGACGGGCGTTGCCGCCGTGTCGGGAGGGTTCGTCGTCAGCCGCTCGCTCTTCCCGTGGAACTCCTCGCGCAGGACCGGGCCGACGACGGCCAGGATTGAAAAGATCCCCTCTCCCTGAGGGAGAGGGGGGAAAGGCGCATGGCGACGATCATCTCAAAACGCGTGATTCTCGACCTGGACCGGTGCGTGGAGTGCCGGAGCTGCGGGGCGGCGTGCTTCTACGGCCACCGGCGGCAGCCGATCATCAACTATGCCGAGGGCGACCGTGTTCGGGTGCCGGTCATCTGCCGGCAGTGCAAATCGCCCGCGTGCGTCGACTCGTGCCCCAACGATGCGATGTATCAGAACGAAACGACCGTGTCGCGCCGGTCGCTGCCGAAGTGCACCGCCTGCGGCTCCTGCGTCCGCGGCTGCCCGTTCGGCGTGCTCACCGACGAGATGATCCGCCATGCCGTGCCGAAGTGCGACCTGTGCGAGGAGCGCGTGCTCGCGGGCGGCATTCCGCTCTGCGTCGAGACATGTCCTTCCGGCGCGCTCAGCTTCGGCGAGGTCGAAGAGATCGAGAAGGAAGGGCTGCTCTTCCTGTCGAGCCGCACGACGGGACATCATCCGCTCAAGCGGCGGTGATTTGTAGGTCAGACATTCCTGTCTGACCGGTTGACGTGAGGCGTTTGGGACAGGCCCCGACGCGTCGGGGTCCTACGAAAGAAAGAAGAAAGCAACCGGACTTGAACTACGGCCACCTCATCCTGTTCTTCGTGTGCGCCGCGGCGGGGACGACCGTGCTGGGCCTCGTGACCCGGTGGATCGACCGCAAGGTGACGGCGCGCATCCAGTACCGCGTGGGGCCGCCGTGGTATCAGCCGTTCGCGGACGTGCTGAAGCTGCTGGGCAAGGAGACGGTGGTTCCGTCGTCGGCGCGGCGGACGCTCTTCCTGATGGCGCCGGTCGTGGGCTTTGCGGGCACGGCCGTGGCGGCGGCGATGATCTGGGGCGCCAATTTGACGGGGAAGGGGTTCTCGGGGGACCTCATCGTTGTCGTCTACCTACTCATTCTGCCGTCGCTGGCGCTGATTTTGGGCGGGATGTCGAGCGGCAACTCCGTCGCGGCGCTGGGCGCGGGGCGCGAGATGAAACTCATGTTCGCCTATGAGCTGCCGTTCATCCTGGCGCTCGTGACGCTCGTGATCCGCTCCGGGCAGGCGCTCGACTCGGGCATGACGCTGCGGCTCGACAAGCTGATCGAGGTCCAGCACATGGCTCCCGCGGACGGCGGCGGCTGGATGATCTCTCACCCGTCGGGCATCATCGCCTTCATCGTGGTGCTCTTCTGCGCGCAGGCGAAGCTGGGGCTGGTGCCGTTCGACATGGCCGAGGCGGAGACGGAGATCATGTCGGGGCTTTACCTCGAGTATTCGGGGGCGCCGCTCGCGGTGTTCTACCTGACGAAGTCGATGCTCTTCGCGACGCTGCCGGTGCTCTTCATCACGCTGTTCTGGGGAGGCATCGGGTCCGTGCCGTCCAGGGGATGGATCTGGGCGGGGCTCGTCTACCTCCTGGTCATCGTCGTCTTCGTGCTCGTCCGTAACACGAACCCGCGCCTGCGCATCGAGCAGGCCGTGAAGTTCTTCTGGTTCATGCTGACGCCGCTGGCCGTGGTCGGCGCGGTGCTGGCGGCGCTGAATCTGTAACGATTGCCCCCTCTCTCGCCGGGAGAGGGCGGGGGTGAGGGTCTTCTCGAATCGTCGGAGGACGCGCGATTCTCCGGCGATTCTTCTCACCCTGACCCTCCCCCGGAGGGGGAGGGGATCAAAGGGAGCTTTCGGATGGGACTCTTCCGCTGGGGACTGAAGCATAGCCCGTGGGTGTATCACGTGAACACGGGGGCGTGCAACAACTGCGACATTGAGATCGTGGATCTCATCACGCCCCGTTTCGACGTGGAGCGCTTCGGGGTGCAGCTTGTCGCGAGCCCGCGTCACGCGGACGCCCTGCTCGTCACGGGCATCTGCACGCGGCAGTGCCGTCCCCGGCTGCAGGAGGTTTACCGGCAGACGGCGAAGCCGTGCCTGGTGATCGTCATCGGCGTGTGCGCCTGCTCGGGCGGGATCTTCCACGACGGGTATCACCGCTGGGGCCGCGTCGACGACGCGATCCTGGAGGTGGACCCGAACGCCGTGTTTGCTTACGTTCCGGGATGTCCGCCCAAGCCCGAGGCCATGGCGCTCGGCGTGCTGAAGGCGCTGTCGATGCTGTAAGAATTGAGCGAGGCTATGGACGAATCGCCGCTGGTCAACGAACTGAAGGCGCACCTCGGCGCGAAGGCGCAGTGGGTGCGCGAGACGTCGAAGGACAATATCTTCGCGCTCGTGCGTCCGCAGGACGTGCCCGACTGCGTCCGCATCCTGTGGAACGAGATGCACGGGCGCTGGGGCGTCATCACGGGCGTGGACGTCGTCGGCGGCATCGAGCTTCTTTATCACTTCATCTTCGACAAGCACCATCGCGTCGTGACGCTGAAGACGACGGTGGAGAAGCCGTTCCCGGAGATCGAGTCGGTGACGCCCATCGTCCCGGCGGCGGAGTGGACCGAGCGCGAGGCGATGGACCTGCTGGGGGTGAAGTTCCGCAACCACCCGCGGCCCGAGCGGCTGCTCCTCTCCGACGACTGGCCGGAAGGCGTTCATCCGCTGCGCAAGGATTATCAGCCGAAGGACCCGAACGCATGAGCAAGCGCACGATGATCCCCGTCGGTCCTTACCACCCCCTCCAGGAGGAGGCGGAGTTCTTCCAGCTCCACGTGGAGGGGGAGACGGTGGTGGACATGGACGTGCGGCTCTCCTACAACCACCGCGGGATCGAGAAGCTGATCGAGTCGAAGACGTTCGACCAGGCCCCGTTCGCCGCGGAGCGCGTGTGCGGCATCTGCTCGGCGTCGCATCCGCTGGCGTTCGTGCAGGCGGTCGAGTCGATTTCGAACTGCCAGGTGCCGGAGCGGGCGCTGTACCTCCGCACCATCGTCAACGAGCTGGAGCGCATCCACTCGCATATGCTGTGGCTGGGGCTGGCCGGGCACTTCATCGGCTACAACACGGTCTTCATGTGGGCGTGGCGCTACCGCGAGCCGGTGCTGGACCTGTTGGAAATCGTCACGGGCTCGCGCATCAACTACGCCAACGTCAAGGTCGGCGGCGTCCGTCCCGACGCGGACCTGACGCCGAAGAAGCTGGCGATCATCGACAAGTACATGGACGACCTGAAAGGCCCCGTCGAGATGCTGACGAAGGCCGTGCTCGACGATCCGATCCTGCACCTGCGCCTCAAGAACGTCGGCGTGCTCACGAAGGAGGCCGCGCGCAAGTGCGCCGTCGTCGGCCCCACCGCCCGCGCCTCGGGCGTGGACATCGACACCCGCCGCGACCATCCGTACGCGGCGTACGACCGCGTCGAGTGGAAGGTCATCACGCAGGAGACCGGCGACGTCTTCGGCAAGGCCGTGGTGCGGCTCCTCGAAGTGGCCGAGTCGATCAAGATCGTGCGGCAGGGCGTCCGGCAGATTCCGGGCGGCCCGATCGACGCCGGGCTCAAGGAGATTCCGCCGGGCGAGGCCTGCGGCCACGTCGAGGCCCCGCGTGGCGAGACGTTCCATTACGTGCGCAGCACCGGGAACAACTATCCGTACCGCCATAAGATCCGCGCCCCGAGCTACGTCAACGTGGCCTCGTTCAAGGCCTCGTGCATCGGGCAGCCCATCGCCGACGTGTGCATCACGCTCGCGGCCGTGGACCCGTGCTACTCCTGCACGGAGCGTATGGCGGTCGTGGTCGACGCGGGCACGAAGCAGAAGACGCTCACGTTCAACGACCTCGTCCGCCTCTCGCAGGAGAAGACGCGGTCGATGATGAGAAACTTCAAGGGATAACGGCCGATGCCCTGGAACCCGCTGCAGATGACGCTCGGCGAACTCACGCTGTGGATGCTCCTCCTCACGGCGGCGGGGGGGCTCGTTGCCTGGGCCCTGGGCCGGTGGGTGCAGGCGCTCTCGGCGACGATTGCGGTCATCGTGTCCGCGGTGGCGCTCGGCCTGGGCGTGGTCCTCTACGCCAAGGCGCGCGCGGCGGGTGCCGATGCGCCGTTCAGCCTGGCGCCGCTCTCCTTCTCCTTTGGCGGCGAGGCCGCGTTTGACCTGTCCATGCGCGTGACGATGTTCAGCGGGCTCATCGCCGCCGGCGCGGCGTTCTTCGCGCTGCTGACGTCGATCTACTCGCTCCGTTACGCGCGGAAGCAGGAGAGCGTCGGGCGCTATTACGCCTACACGCTCTGGGCGCTCACCGGCGCGGTCATCGCGGCCCTGGCCAACAACCTCCTCCTGCTCCTCGTCGGGTGGGAGATCGTGACGCTGATGCTTTACCTGCTCGTGAGCCTGGGCGGCGCCTCCGCCCGCGACGGCGCGGCGAAGACATTCACGATGCTCGGGGTCTCGGACGCGGCGCTGCTCCTGGGCGTCGTGCTCGTCGGGTTCCTCGGCGGCAAGCCGCTCCACATGGACGCCTACGGCTCCACGCCCGGCACCTCGCCGATTGACCTGTCGTACGCGCCGGGCTGGTATGCCCTGGCCTTCCTGCTCTTCTTCGTCGGCGCGTCGACGAAGGCCGGGGCCATGCCGTTCCACACGTGGCTGCCGTCGGCCAGCGAAGGCGCGCCGCTCTCCGTCATGGCCTACCTGCCGGCGTCGGTGGACAAGCTGCTCGGCATTTACCTGCTGGCGTTCGTGTCGCTCGACATGTTCCGCCTGAACGAGGGGATGAAGTGGGTGCTGCTGATCGTCGGGGGGGTAACGATCCTCGCGGCGGTGATGATGGCGCTGGTGCAGCACGACGTGCGGAAGCTCCTGAGCTATCACGCGGTATCGCAGGTGGGATACATGGTGCTGGGCGTGGGGACGGGCAGCCTGATCGGCATCGCGGGGGGCCTCTTCCACATGGTCAACCACGCGATCTATAAATCCTGCCTGTTCATGTCGGCCGGCGCCGTGGAGGACCGCACGGGCGAGACGCGCATCGAGCACCTCGGCGGGCTGGGCCGGGTGATGCCGGTGACGTTCGCGTGCATGTTCGTCGCGGCGATGGCCATCTCGGGCGTGCCGCCGATGAACGGGTTCGTGAGCAAGTGGCTCGTCTACCAGGGCACGCTCAGCCTCGGCGCGCCGGGGATCATCTTCCTCGTCGTCGCCGTGTTCGGCAGCGCCCTGACGCTGGCGTCGTTCGTGAAGGTGCTTCACGCGGTGTTCTTCGGCCCGAAGCCGGAAGGCATGAAGGAAGAGCCCGCAGGCCTCGGCGGGCGCATCGCGCTCGGGGCGCCGATGGTCGTCCTGGCGCTTCTGTGCATCGGCCTGGGGATCTTCGCGTCGCAGGTGCTTTCGGTCGTGATCGCCCCGGCCATGCAGGCGCTGCCGGGCGCGGAGATGACCGGCTCCGAGGCGGACGCGCTCTCCGGCGGCGCGAGGGCCATCGAGTTCACGCAGGGCCTCTGGGCCCCGACCACCGCGACGATCCTCATCCTCGCCGGCATTGCCGCCGGCCTCGTCGTTTTCTTTATCGGCCGCGGGGCGAAGGTCCGCGTGCAGCCGCCGTTCACCGCCGGCGAAACGCTCGTCGGCGACGACCGGCGCTACCTCGGAACGGATTTCTACAAGACCATCGAGGAGCTTCCGGTCGTCGGCACGGTCTACCGCGACGCCGGGATGGGGGTCTACGACGTCTATTACCTGGGGGACCGCTTCGGCGGCACGCTCGTGCGCGCGCTCAGGCGCATCCACAGCGGCAGCCTCCCGGTCTACCTGAGCTGGGGCGCGGTGGCGCTGACGATCATCTCGATTTATCTGTTCCGCTACGCGAAGATGCCGTAGGGAAAGGCCTATGCCGAACGTCGACATGCTGCTCTACATCCTGATGGGCTTCATGATCGTCGGCTCGCTCGTGGCCGTGGAGACGGCGGACCTCTTGAGTTCCGTCATCTGCATCGGGGCGGTGGGCTTTGCGCTGGGCATCGTCCACCTGCTGCTGCGGGCGCCCGAGCTGGCGCTGACCCTCGGCGTGGTCGAGGTGCTGACGCTCATCGTCCTCATCCGCGTCGTCCGCACCCGCAAGGACAGCTACCACGCGACGAGCCGCGACACGCTCTCCATCGCCGTGGTGGTCGGCGGCCTGGGCGTTATGCTGACGCTGGCCTACTTCGCGCTCGACGGGCTCCCGCGTTTCGGCGAGCCCCGGATGCTTATGGCGACGCCGTACCTCCAGCACGCGTTCTCCGAGACGCACCTCTCGAACGCGGTGACGGCGGTGCTCCTCAACTTCCGCGCCTACGACACGCTGGCGGTGACGGCGGTGCTCTTTGCGGCGGTGACGGGGGCGTTCACGATTCTGAGGCATTACGGGAGACGGCGGTGAAAGCTCCGGGCATGAGTCTGATGGTGAAGACGGTCTCGCGCCTGGCGACGGCGTTCGTCCTCGTCTTCGGCTTCTATGTGCTCGTGTCGAGCCACAAGATGCCGGGCGGAGGGTTTGCCTTTGGCGTCATCGCGGCGCTGGCTATGATGCTCGTGCTCTTGGCCTTCGGCCGCAACGTCGCCGTCACGTTCATCCCGCGCACGGCCGTCGCCGTCGCCGCGGTCGTGGCCGTCATCGGGCTCCTCGCGGTGGGGTTCCTGGGCTACCTGCCGGCGATGGACGGCAGCGGCGGGGCGTTCCTGCGCAATTTCGGCGACTACCTGCCCTCCGGCTCACCCGACGGGATGCTGGCGGGCGGGACGGTCTGGATCATGGATTTCTGCATCGGCGTGCTGCTCGGCGCCTATATCTTCGCCATGCTGACGGCGCTGTCGATGTTCCACAGCCGCCGGCGGCAGGACCCGACCGAGCCCCGGGAGGAATGACGTGATTCCCTACATCCTGTGCCTGGCGCTTCTGGCCGTCGGCATCTACGCCATGATCGCCAAGAAGAACGTGATCAAGATCATCCTCGGCCTGATGATCGCCGAGTACGCGGTGAACCTGCTGCTGGTGACGGTGGGCTACCGCAACGGCGGCCACGTGCCGATTTTGATGGCGGGCGAAACGTCCGAGCAGTTCGTCCGCGGTTCCGTGGACCCGCTGGCGCAGGCGGTCGTGCTCGTCAGCATGATCACGAGCCTGTCGGTGCTGCTGGTGTCCGTGGCGCTGGCGGTGCGCATCTACCAGAAATACGGCACCTTCGACATCACCGAGATCCGCAAGCTGAAGGGGTGAGCGTGGCGTTTGACCTGACCAACCTGCTGCCGCTCTTCGTGGCCGGCCCCATGGGCGTCGCGTTCATCGTGTCGCTCGTGGCCAGGCTCCGCCGCGACAGGGTGCTCGACGTCATCGCGGTCGTCTCGGCGCTCGGGCTCTTTACGCTCGCCGTGATGCTTGTGATTTCCGGCGGGGCCGCCTCGCTCCTCTGGGTCGGCGGTTGGGGCAACCTCTCCGCTCGGGGCCTCCTCGGCATCGCGCTTCACTGCGACGGCCTCACGCGTCTCGTGCTCGCCGTCGTCAACCTCGTGGCCTTCTTCGTCGCCATTTTCGCCACGGACTACATCAAGCGATACACGAGCCCGGGGCTGTTCTACTCGCTCTTCTTCCTGATGATCGCGGGGATGAACGGCGTCGTCCTCGCCGGCGACCTCTTCAACCTCTACGTGTTCCTCGAACTCGCGAGCCTCTGCTCCTATTCGCTCGTCGCCTTCGGCACGCGGGCGCGGCAATTCGAGGCGGCGTTCAAGTACCTCGTGCTCGGGTCGCTTTCGACGCTGCTGGTGCTGACGGGCATCGTGCTCCTCTACAGCTTCACCGGCACGCTGAACCTGGCGCAGATGACGCGCGAGCTGTCGGCCGCGTCGGCCGCGCACGGCGGCAAGCTCCCGGCGGCGGCGTTCCTGGCGCTCGGGTTCTTCCTCGCGGGCTTCGGGCTCAAGTCGGCGATGGTGCCGTTTCACGCCTGGCTGCCCGACGCCCACCCGGCCGCCCCGGCGCCCGTCTCGGCCATGCTCTCGGGCGTCCTCATCAAGGCCGTCGGCGCCTACGCGATCATCCGCATCGTCTTCAACGTCTTCGGGGCCAGCCCCGCCGTCGCCACGATCCTCATGGTCCTCGGCTCGCTCAGCATGGTCGTCGGCGTCCTGTGCGCCTTCGGCCAGAAGGACCTCAAGCGGCTCCTCGCCTACTCGTCCATCTCGCAGATGGGCTACGTCATCCTCGCGTTCGGCATCGGCTGCGATGTCCTCGCGCGCAAGGGGCCGCAGGCGGTCGCGGAACTCGCCGTCTTCGGCGGGCTCTTTCACCTCGTCAACCACGCGACGTTCAAGTCGCTCTTGTTCCTCACCGCGGGCTCGATCGAGCACGCCACCGGCACGCGCAACCTGGACGAGCTGGGCGGGCTCTCCGGCCGCATGCCGGTCACGAGCTGGTGTTGCCGCATCGCCTCTTTGAGCATCTCGGGCGTGCCGCCCTTCAGCGGGTTCTGGTCGAAGCTCATCATCATCATCGCCGCGATCCAGGCCGGGCACTGGGGTCTCGGCGTGCTCGCCGTGGCCGTCAGCCTCCTCACCCTTGCGCTCTTCGTCAAGGTGCAGCGCGCCGCGCTCGGCGGGGCGACGACCGAGAAGACCGCCGACGCGCACGAATCGTCGCCGGCCATGGCCATGCCGATGGCGGCGCTCGCGGCGGTGGTCGTGGCGGTGGGGCTTCTGGGGTTCCTGTGCCCGCCGTTCCGCCACGCCGTCTTCGATCCGGCGCGCGACGTGGTGGTGCGGGGCGTGTCGGTCTTGAGCGATGTCGAGATCGGGAGTCCGAAATGAGCACCCGCATCACGAACATCCTGCTGGGCTTCGGCCTGTGGCTCCTCCTCACGTGGTCGCTCGACGTCGAGTCGCTCGTCGCCGGGGCGATCGTCGCGGTGGCGGTGGGGCTGATGGTGGGCGAAATCCTGCGGATTCCGCCGGGCATGTTCTTCAACCCGCGCCGGTGGTTCTGGGGCATCATCTACGTGCCGTATTTCGCGTTCGAGTGCGCGCGGGCCAACCTGGACATGGCCTACCGCGTGCTGCACCCGGCGATGCCGATCCGTCCGGGCGTCGTGCGCATCCACACGACGCTCAAGTCCGACGCGGCCCGGGCGTTCCTGGCGACGTCCATCACGCTGATGCCCGGGACGCACGTCATCGACGTCGTGGACGACCGGATCTACGTTCACTGGATCAACGTGCGCGGCAGCGGCGAGGACGACCACACCCGCCGCATCGTCCGCGGGTTCGAGGCCCTGCTGAAGAAGGTGTTCGAATGACGACGTTCCTCCAAGTCGCGCTGTCGGTGCTGACGCTGACGAGCTTCCTGTGCCTCTGGCGCATGGCGAAGGGCCCGACGGCCCCGGATCGCACCGTGGCCATGGACGCCCTCGGCACCGTCATCATCGGATTTTGCTGCGTCTTCTCGCTCATGCAGGAGCGAGAGTGGTACATCGTCCTGGCGGTCGTCTGGGCGCTCATGAGCTTCATCGGCTCCGTGGCGCTCGCCAAGTATCTGGAAGGCAGGTTCTACGATGAGTAACGCCGACGTCGTCGTCTGCGTGCTGATCAGCATCGGCCTCGCCTTCGACGTGCTCGGGGCGATCGGGCTCGTGCGGCTGCCCGACGTCTATTGCCGCCTCCAGGCCACGACCAAATGCGTCACCGTCGGCACCTGCTTCATCGTCGCCGGCGTTGCCGTCTGGGCCTTCGCCCACGGAAATCCTTCGATGGGCGTCAAGGCCATCCTCTGCGGGGCGTTCGTGCTCCTGACCTCGCCGGTCGGGGCCCATGCCATCGCCCGCGGCGCCCACAAGAGCGGCGTGCCCCTGTGGGAGAAGAGCGTCATCAACCAGTACGAGGAAGACTTCGCCCAGTCGGAGAACGAGCTGGACATTCACGAGAGGTAGCCGAATATGCGTAAACCCAAACTGCGCGAACTGGGCGAGGCGGTCAAGGCGCTCATCCGCGGTCCGTACACGTCGAAGAAGTTCCCCGCGCCCCCGGCGAACCTGCGCGCGCTCACGAAGTACTTCGAGGCCGACTGCATCGGCTGCGGCGCCTGCGCCGAGGTCTGCCCGGCGAACTGCATCAGTGTCGAGGACGACCTGACCGCGAACCCGCCGATCCGCCGGCTCGTCGTGAGCACCGACCAGTGCATCGTCTGCGGGCAGTGCGAGCGATATTGCACCACGCGCAAGGGCATCCGCGTGACGAACGAATACGACATCGCCTCGATGCAGCCGCGCACGCCGTCCTTCTCCGTGCAGAAGGAGCTGCTCCTCTGCGAAGGCTGCGGCGAGATCATCGGCGCCGTCGACCACCTCAAGTGGATCTCCCACAAGATCGGCTCCAAGACCTACGCCAACCCGTCGCTGATGGCCGCCGTGCATCCGGAGATGCGCCGCGCCATGCCCAAGCAGACCCCCGGCCCCGCCGAGGACCGCAGCGACCTCATGCGCCCGGTCTGCACCGCCTGCCGCCGCCGCGTCCTCGCGATCGAGGTCTGGGGCTGAGGCTTCCTGTAGGTCAGACATTCCTGTCTGACCCGGACTTGACCTCCGCTGGGACAGGCTCCGATACATCGGGGTCCTACGATTTCCCTGCAAGGGCTTCTCATGGCGTCGTGGCAAGAGGATCTTCGCGCCCGGTTTCTTGAGCCCGTCGCGGTCATCGGCATCGGCAACGCCTCGTCGGGCGACGACGCGGCGGGGCCCGAGGTGGCGCGCCTCCTGGCGGGGCGCACGCGCGCGGCGGTGTTCGACTGCGGCGCCGTGCCGGAGAACTTCATCGGCCCCATCGCGCGCTCGAAGCCGAAGTGCATCCTGCTCGTCGACGCGGCGCCGAGCGGCTCGAAGCCCGGGACGGTGAGCGTCCATTCGCTCGCCGGGATGCGCGAATCGACGTTTCACACGCACGCCGCGAGCCCGTCGCTCTTCCTCGCGGTGCTGGTGACGCGCACGCGCGCCGAGTGCTTCATGATCGGCATCCAGCCCGCGCGAACCGGCATGGGCGAGACGATGTCGGATGAGGTCGCCGCCGCGTGCCGCGAGGTCGCCGACGAGATCGCGAGGCTGCTGCCCGCTGCACCGTAGGTCGGACATTCCTGTCTGACCTGCAGAAAGACGACAGGCAGGAATGCCTGTCCTACGGCTGATCGAGGAGCGCCCATGAGCGGACTGCCCATTCGCACGATGCAGGACGTCTGGACCAACACCGTCGACAAGTTCCCCCGCAAGGCCGCGGCGATCTGGCAGGACCGCGCGTATTCCTACGCTGAGATCGATTCTCTCGCCGCCGCCGTGGCGACGGGCCTGTCGCGCAGGTTCGGCCTGGCGAAGGGCGACCGCCTCGCGGTGCTGGCGCCCAATGGCCTCGAGTGCTTCGTCCTCTACTGGGCCGCGCAGCGCCTCGGCGTCACGCTCGTGCCCATCAACCATCGCCTCAGGCCCGACGTCATCGCGTTCATCGTGAGCGAGACCGCCTCGCGCGCCGTCGTCGTTCACCGCGAGTTCGCGCCGCTTTTCGGTCAGATCCGCGCCCAGTGCGCCGCCGTCGAGCACGTCCTCGCCGTCGAGTGCGCCATCGACGGCGCCACGGCCTGGGCGGATTTCGCCTCCATTTCCGCCGATTTCGTTCCGCCGTGCGGTGCGATCTCGCCCGACGACATCTGCGTCATCGTCTACACCTCGGGCACCACGGGCGTGCCTAAGGGCCCCGTCATCACGCACGACAACCTGATCTATAACATCCGGAACACGATCCTCCCGCACTCCTTCCGGCACGAGGACGTTCACATGCTGGCGGTGCCGCTCTTCCACTGCACGGGGCTGAACAGCATCATCACGACGTCGGCCTACCTCGGCAGCACGGTCGTGCTGGCGCCGGTGATGAACGTGAAGGACCTCGTGGCGCTCATCCAGAAGCACCGCATCACCACGTGGCTGGGCGTGCCGACGCTCTTTCACTTCCTCACCGCGATGAAGGACCTCGCGGCCTACGACCTCTCCAGCCTCCGGCTCATCGCGTATTCGGGCTCGCCGATGCCTCCCGAGACGATCCGCCGCCTGCGCGCGAAGTTCCCCGGCGTCAAGCTCCACAACTTCTTCGGCCTCACGGAGACCATCTCCATCACGAACGTGCTGGCCGATTGCGACGCCGACGCGCGGCCCGAGTCCATCGGCAAGGTCCTGCCCGAGGTGGGGCAGAAGATCCTCGACGACGCCGGCCGCGAGGTGCCCGCGGGCACGGTGGGCGAGCTGTGTTTCCACCGCACCGAGGTCATCCGCGAATACTGGAACCGCCCCGACCTCCTTCCGCAGTCCATGGCGGGCGACTGGTTCCGCACCGGGGACTTCGCGCTCGTGGACGATGATGGATATGTCTATCTCAAGGGCCGCAAGAAGGACATGATCATCGTCGGCGGCGAGAACGTCTATGCCCTGGAGGTGGAGAACGTCCTCGTCAGCCATGGCAAGGTGCTGGAAGCCGCGGTGGTCGGCGTCCCCGCCACGGGCATCCGCAGCTACCTCGGCGAACTCGTCAAGGCCGTCGTCGTCCGTCGCGAAGAGGGGATGGATCTCACCGAGAACGACCTCCGCCGGTTCTGCTCGGAGAAGCTCGCGAGCTACCAGGTCCCCCAGATCATCGAGTTCCGCGACGCCCTCCCGCGCACGCCGTCGGGTAAGGTGATGAAGGCCGAGCTCAAATGACGCGGCTCACTTGGCCAACTTCTCCCTGTTTCGGGCGCGACTCGACATTCCGTCAATAGGTTGTGGTCATTTTGCGAAGATGCCCCCTATAGATAGACTTTTTTCTCAGACCGTAGCCGGGACGTTCCCGGAGCGTGGTATTTCCCACACCCAGTGACCGACTTCGCGGCTCATCCATTTCCTGGCCGCGAGGTCCTCACCGGCCCTGTAGATGCTCTTTTTCGAAAAACCGCACTCGCTGGCCTGGCGGAAGAGATCCGGCCCCGCAAGCGGGCCGTCCGCAAGCACCGGGGCCAGCCACTCGGCCGCGCGCTGAGCGACGGTCAAACGGGGCGTCGCCTTCGGCGGCTCGCAGAACACAATCCCGTCGTCCCGCAGCTCGAACCCCATCGGCTCGGGGATGGGCGCGAGGTTGTTCTTCACCTGCGAGAGCCGGCGCACGGGGCTGTCCGGGTCGGGGCGGTCGATGAGCCAGACGCAGCGGGCGACCTGGGCGATGGCGGTGCTTCCGCGGAGTCCGTCGAGCGTGGGCGCCTCGGCGTTTCGCGCGGGGCCTTTGTGGAGGTGATGGAGGACGAGCACCGCGCACGACAGGTTCCGCGCCAGGCGCGCGAGGCTCATCATGATCCCGCGCATTTTCGAGGAGTTCTCGTCGCGGAAGTGCGCCCCCGACAGCGAATCCACGATCACCAGCGCCGGACGCGCCTCCTGGACGGCCATGTAGAGCTGGTCCATCTGCCTCGCATCCGACAGGGACACGTCCGCCATGGCGCCTCCCGCGCATTCCGATGTGAACACCAGCAGCCTCTCCGCCGGCACCGACCAGCTCTTCACCCGATCCCTCAACACCGCCTCCGAGGCCTCGGTCTCGACGTAGATGACTCTCTCCGGCTTCGCTTTTTGTGTAGCATCCCGATCACAATCGGGACCCTCGGCTGTGATTGCTTCTGTTGTGGCCGCTGTTGCTTGTGTGGCTGATGTGGCACACCCGCCCCCGGGTGTGTTCTGCTTCTTCTTCTCTTCCGACCTGCCGTCACAGCCGAGGGCGGCTGTGCTACATAAGCAGCCCGTCATGACCCTCCTCGCCATCTCCAGCGCAATCGCCGACTTCCCGTCGCCGGCCTTGGACGCGATGATGGTGAGGATGCCTCGCGCGAGCCACGGCTCCCAGAGCCACGTGAGCTTACGGAGGCAGTCGTCCGCAGCCTCCATGGACTCAAGGGCGCGGTCTCCGTTCCGCCAGACGGGGCGGAGTTTCTGAGGGATGCTTGCCTGCTTCCGCCTGCGATCGAGCGAATCGCCGAGCATCCTCGCGACCTCCTCCGCGCGGCGGAAGAGGGCAGGGCCCGTGTCGACTTGTTCGAAGAACTCCTCCGGTACGTCGTTCTCGGTCCCATCGTGGCGGAGCCTCTTCCTGAGCGCCGTGTAGTTCGGCCGCTTCCCCGCGGCCAGGAGTTCCAGTATCGCCTCCCTCACCACCTGCGCCGTGTGATCCCGGAAGGTCTCCGCGCTCACCCTTCCCATCAGCTCCTCCGCCTGTCGAGGCAGATGCAGTACAAATTGCAGGAATCCCCATTCCCCTTCGCGCCACAACGGCTCTTCGATGAACATGAGCTGTCTCCTTGTCTGAACCAACCGGTTACTCATTATCATACCATGGCTGACCGGTGAGTCAATAACAAAAGATCACAAATCCGCGATTTTTCGAGTTTCCTTGCCCTTTCAGCAGATAGGGTGGGATGAGGGGGGCCGTTACGCGGCGAGCGGAAAATCCAGGACTTTCTGCGCCTGTAGCTTGGATACGCCCTAAGCTCGACTTTTGCCGATTTTGCGGTGCGAGAACCCGCATTTCACGGGA
>JBBIVY010000057.1:0-23800 GCA_037439485.1 Planctomycetota bacterium
GAAGAATCGGCTGAAACCGCGTTTCGCCGCAGAATTAGATGCGTCGGCCCTGCTCTCACCCGCCCTCGGGCTTGACCCGAACTCGCGGAGGGGATATCATGTCGGCGGGAGGTGACCAGAGATGCCCATCTACGAGTATCGAAAGCGCGAGGGCGCCGCGGGTTGCCCGAACTGCGAGCGAGGGTTCGAAGAACGGCAATCGATGGCCGACACGGCGCTGACCGTATGTCCTGAGTGCGGCGGCGCCGTCGAGCGCGTCATCTCGGCCCCGTCCATCGGCAAGTCCACCAAGACACTCCTCAGCGACAGCAACCTCAAGGCCCACGGGTTCCACCGGCTCGTGAAGGAAGACAAGGGCCGATACCGCAAGACGACGACGTAGGTCCCCTCCGTACAAACAAAAGCGCCGGCCGCGAGGGCCGGCGCCTGGGATCCCCTGCCGACGGCTAATGCTTCCTCAGCCCCGTCTGAAGGCGATACATATCGCCGTAGCTCATGCTGCCCGGGGTGATGTCGACCCCGTAGTTCTGGCGCAGGTCCACGGACCACTGCTTGATCGTGTTCACATCGAACGCCCGCGACGAGGACGGAAGCGGGGCAAAGCTGGGCGTCACGCCGTATTCCCGCGTGTAGTAGTCTGTCCACGACTCGCCGACGTTGAGGTTGCGGTAGGCGGAGTTCGAGTATTGCGAAAGGGTCGAGGACTGCGAATAGTTGCGGTTGTTCGGGTCGACCGCGAACGGCATCTCGTAGATGCTCCCGCGATAGGACGGGTTCTGGAAGTCCTGGGCGTTCGGCACGTAGACGTCACGCCGACCGATGATGGACGAGGTGTCCGGGGTCTTCTGAAGCTGCTTGTAGACATCGTAGACCCGGTTGAGGCTGGTGCCCGGGTCGAACCGCGCGTCACGCTGCTGTTGGACCGCCTGAGAGAACTGGTTTGTAGCATAGACGCCGAGGAGACCCTTGTCGGCGTAGGACGGCAGCGCCGCCTTGAGGCCCAGCGTGCGCTCGGCCTCCTTCTGGTAGAGCGTCGGATCCTGGCTCGGGTCGGCCAGACCGCCCGTGGAGGGCTTCCGCGCGAGCGTGCTTGCGCCCCCGGGCGTCACTGAGGAGATCGGATCGGGCGCCGTCTGGGGCAGCGCGCGCTGCGTCACGAGTTCGCCCCCCACCGTGCCCTCCGCGCCCCGCGACGGCGTCAGGAAGCGCGAATAGTCCGGCGCCGCGCCGCCCTTGGCCTCCGTGCCGGGGGTCACGCGCGTGACGGCCTCCTTCTCTTCCTTCTCGCGCTTCGCCTTGTCCTTCGCCTCATCGGGCGAGCGGTTCTCGCGGATGCGGCTGACGATGTCCGCAGCGCTCCGGTCGGTGTCCAGCGACCTCAGCGCGTCCGAGGCCGACGGGCGAGTCGGGTTCGCCATGCTGCGCACGTAATCTCGCGGGTTGCGGGCGATCTTCTCCGCCTCCGCCCGGGCGCGATCCTGCCGGGCGCGTTCATCGGCGACCTTCTTCTTCTCATCGGCGGCCTTCGCCGACGCCTCGGCCGGCGTGGCGGGCTTGGCCTCCGTCGAGGCCGACGACTTGCTGTCAGGCGGAGCCATATCCTCCGTGGCGTGCTCCTCGCGGGCGCGCGCCTCCTTGATGCGCTGAATCAGCGCCGACACGTCCGACTCCGACGTACGCGTCTGCGCCGAGGCAGGGGCCGACGCCAAGAACGTCGCCAGTCCGGCGGCTAAGAACGTAATCCCCAGGTATAGGCTCAAGCGTTTCATGGCTGGGTCCCCCGCAAGCTCAATCACGCCAAAGGGTTGCATCAATCATTATCGACAGGAACAGCCCTCTGGCTTCACTTTTCTCGTGCCCCCTGCCCCGGAAGAAGCATCGCTTCTACCAAATAATTATAGCACGCCCGCCGGAATCTGCTGCAGGCAATTTCCCGCAGAAGGGCTCGGAAAATCCCTCAGTACCGGCCGTGCTCGATGCCGGTCATGCCTTCGCCTTCGAAAGGTCGATGACCCGGCCTTCGCGGATCGACCTCGCGGCGCCGTCGGCGAGAAGAATGCTGTAGAACCCGCTCTCGGGCCCGGCGACCGGGTGCGCGCCCTTACGAACGCACTTCACGAGGTCATCGAGCAGCGCCTCATCCCCGCCGCCGTGACCGCCCGCAGCGCGGACGTTATACTCCTCGCTCGGCTGGCGCTTCCATCGCTTCTCGACGCGGATGGTCGACTCGCGGTCGTTCATCCAGAGCTTGCCCTCAGTGCCGATGAAGATGTACTCCCGGTTGTCGTCCGCGGTGAAATGGCACTCGTTGTAGCTCGCCTTGACGCCGTTCTTATAATCGACGATCACGACGTGGTTATCGTTGACGTCAATCTCCTTGCGGAAGGCGCACTGGTTGCGCGGGCCGGATAGGAATTCGGGACAGGTGTCCTTAATCCTGCACTTCGGGCACGTAAGACCGTTCGGCATGTTCCCGCCGAAGTACTGAAGACCTGCGAACGCCGCCACGCGCACCGGAGGCGCCCCCGCCATCCAGTTGATGATGTCCAGGTCGTGCGAGCCCTTCTGCAGGAGCAGGCTGTTCACGTTCTTCTCGACGCCGTGCCAGTCGTGGAAGTAGGAATCGCCCCCCACCCCCACCGAGTGGAGCACCCACACGCCCGAGAGTTTGCCGATGGCCCCCTTCTCGATCAGTTCCTTCGTCTTCACGTAGAGCGGCGCATAGCGGAGCACGAAACCGATGATGAGGCTCTTCTTCGCCTTCTTCATCGCGCGAATGACGTTCGAGCACCCGGCGGGAGTCAGGGCCAGCGGCTTTTCGCAGAAAACGTGCTTGCCCGCCCGGAACGACGCGACGGCCATCTCCTCGTGCATGTGGTCGGGCGTCATGATGGCGACGACGTCGATATCGTCCGCCTGTATCATTTTGCGCCAGTCGGTCTCGCGCCGGATATCGCGCAGCCCCTCGGGACAGGCGTAGTTGAGCCAATGGTCCGACGGCTCGACCACCGCGGCCATCTCGAAGTCCTTCGGCTCCGTGTAGACGTTCCACCGCGTCGCCGAGAACTTGTTGCGGATGAACCATCCCCCGCGGTTTCCCGCGCCGATCATGCCGATGCGGATCTTTTTCATGACGCCCCCTGTTGTTACTTGACCAGCGCCCGCTTGGAGCGCGTGACCTGCATAACGGCCTCGTACTTCCGGCCCGTAAGGACCTCCAGGCAGATGTCGATGTCTTCCATCGCCTCCTCGACGCTCATGAACCCGGCGACGACGACGTCCTCGGGCTTGGAGTTTTCGTAGGTCCAGCGGAAACCGGTCGCCGGCAGCACGCGTCCGGAGGCGAGCGGCTTGATGCAGAGGACCGGGTGCTTCGCCTCCTGCACGACCTTCGCGCACCAGTCGGTCTCGATGTGCATCAGGAAACCCGCCACATTGAGAATCTGAATGTAGGTCTCGACGTCGTAAGGGTGCTTGTCGCAGACGACGACGGTCTCGGGCAGGTGCGTGCTAACGCCCGGCACCAGGCCATGGCCGCGCACGCGCTTGATGATGTCGTCGAGCCCGACGATCTCGCGCTTCTCCACCATGATGCGCGTGTCCGTCCAGCACGGGTGCGGCAGGATGAACTTCGCGCCGTGCGCCGCGGCCCAGTCGATCTCCTCTTCGATCGTCGCGCCGGTCGGGCCGCCGCCGTTGCCGGGCGTCGCCACCCAGTGAATCGTGCGGCCCGTCTTGTCCTCGTGCATCTTCAGCGCGTCGGCGAACTTCGGCAGCACCGGGCTCACCATGCCGTTCAGCCCGCGCTCCGTGCAGGCCGCGAGAACCTCGACAATGCGCTCCGTGGTGAAGTAGTTCCTGAGCCACGTATCGCGCGCGGCGGAGATGTGCGACCATCCGCCGAACATGTTCGTGCCGATGAGGAGCCGCGACATCTTAACGCCGCCGATGGTTGTCTCGGGGAACTTCGCCGCCATGTGCGTTCTCCGCTGGATTCGAATGGGACACCATCTTTTACCTCGCCCGCAGGCGGAGTCAAGGATTATCCCGCCCCCGGGGCGAGACCCGCAAGCACCGCGCCGAGGACGAACAACCCCACCCCCAGCCACTTCATCCAGTTCATCGGCTCGCGGAACATGACGACGCCGGCGACGACTGCGGGGATCGGCCAGCATCCCGTGATGATCGCGGCCTGGCTGACGCCGAGGAGACGGATGCTTTCGTAGAATCCCCAATACCCCAGCGCGAACGAACCCACCCCCTGCGCGGCGTAGCAGACGACATCGCGGCGCGTCATCACGCGCAGTTCCTTCACCTTGCCGAATGCGGCCATGCCGATCCAGAAGACGACCATGCCGAACGCGAGCGCCCAGAAGAGCATGACGAGCCGCGGCACGCTCGTGTCGACCTGCGAGATCAGAAGGTCCCCCGTCGCCCAGAACGCGCACGCGCCGAGGGCGCAGAGCATCCCGATGCCGAGGTCGCGCCGGCTTTCGGGCGGCTGGCTCTCGCGCGCGCCGCGGGCGAGGAGCGCCCCTCCGGCGAAGACGAGCGCCGCCGCGGGAACGAGCCACCACGTGAACCCCGCGATCGAAAGCGCCCCCGAAACGATCACCACGAGCACCGGCTCCAGCCTCGTGATGGGCGTCGCCGTCGTCAGCCCGGCGCGGCGGATGGCCTCGAACGCGAAGGCCGTCGCAATGGGAAACTGCGCGAGGCCGGTCACCAGCATGAGAATCCAGTCCGCGCGGCTTGCGTGGGGAATCGCAAGCTGCCCCTGGAAGAGGAGGATCGCGAGCACCGCGAGAAGCCCGGCGGGCATCGCGACAAGGACGCCGAGGTGGCCGGGGGCCTTGGCGAGCTTGATGGGGATCTGCACGACGCCCCACAAGATCAGCGCGGAAATAGCCGCGAAGTAGCCGGGGGAGATCATGTTGGCGCACGCGGCCATCACGGCGCTGCCGACAAACAAAACCACGCCGACGCACTTGGCAAGGTTCATCGGCTCGCGGAAGACGACCACCCCGGCGAGGACGCCGACGAGCGGCCAGCATCCGGTGATGACGATCGACGTGCTGATGGTGATGAGCGGTATGCTCTCGAAGAACGCCCAGTAGGCCAGCGCGAAGCTGAAGACGCCGTGGATGCCGTAGCAGAGATAATCGCGCCGCGTCAGCTCGCGAAGATCGCCCAGCTTGCCGATGACGGCGAGGTAGATGAGCTGAAAGATGAGCCCCGAGACGAGTCCCCAGAAGAGGAGCTGGGCCATCGGCAGGGACTGGTCGTTGAGATGCGTCACGAGGAGGTCGCCCGCGGCCCAGAGCACGCAGGCGACGAACGCGAGCGTCATCCCCAGGCGCAGACCGCGCCGGTGCTCCGCCGGGTGCGAATCGTGGGCGCCCTTGGCGAGGAGCACCCCCGCGAGGAAGACGAGGATCGCCGAGAGGCCCACGCCCAGCGAGAACGTTCCCATCCCCAGCGCCGCCGCGCCCAGGACGACGAGCACGGGCGTCAGTCGCGTCACCGGCGAGGCGTTCGTCACGCCGGCCAGCCGCACCGCGTCATAGTAAATGAACGTGCCGAGCGGAAAATGAAGGAGCCCGTTAATGAAGACGAGCGACCACAGCCCCGCCGAGATATGCGGCAAGGCGAGCTTGCCCTGAAAGCCCAGGATGATCCCGAGCGTCGCAAGCCCCACGACCATGCTGACGACGATCCCCGCCCGTCCGGGAGCCCGCGCGAGCTTGATGGGGATCTGCACCAGCCCCCACAACATCAACGCCACCACCGCCAGGATGTACCCCATCTCACGCCTGCCGTCGTTCGGGGACACGCGTAAAGCGAGGAATACTACCGTGCCCCGGCCGCGCCGTCAAGACGGGCGTTGTGCGGGCGGCTCAGAACCGGTGACGACGAGGACCGTTGGCGTGTGCTCGGGCCAGGCCTGAAAGAGAAGGACGAGCGGGGAAAACGCAAGCCACAGGAGTCCCAGAACCGGCGCCCAGAGGATATTGTCAGAGATCGCCCCCGGCGCCCGCCGGCGGCGCAGATGCTCGGGATAGGGAATCTCGGCATATCCCGGCACGCGCGCGGCGAGGGCGCGCACGGACTCCTCCGAGGGGAAAGGCTCCGCCCGCCGCCGCGCCCTTTTCTGCCACCGGCGGACGAGGGCCAGAAGCATCGATGCCACGCCGAACGGCATCGCGTAGATGAAAAGGAGGTCCGACCACCCCGTGCGCACCGCGACGAAGAGGAACCATCCCAGGCACGCCGCGGCGACAAGGTTGGTTAGGCTGATATGCCGGGGACCGTACGTTGTCACGATTCGCGCGTCCGAGGCGAGGAGGAGCAGAAGCCGGTTGTAACGCGCCCACTGCGCGGGCGAGGCAACGATCTTCTTGTCGCGACTTGACTCAGCAAGGGACGTCAGTTCGCCGACAACATCCTCGGCGCCCGTGTCGACGCTGTCCTTCGTAGCCTCGGCGAGATCGTCCTTGAACTGGATGATCGTCGTCTCGTCGGCCATGAAGGAACGCGTCGCCGAGGCGATCTTGTTGCGCGCCTCCCGGTTCGCGCCCTGCCGCGTCGCGACGGCCTCGGTCGAAGCCGCCCGCCCGGCAACGATCTCGTCCACCAGCGCGCCCACCGTCATGCCCCGGAGCAGACGGTAGCGCAGGCTCCGGCGGCACTTCATGCCGCACTGCTTCTCAATCCGGCGAATCACGTCCAGCGCGTCCATCCCGTCGTCGGCGTCGAAGACGAGGACGTCGAACGGATCGTCCGGGACGAAGCTCCGGCACTTCCATCCCGCCCCGCCCTGGAGGGCGTCGAAGACCTTGTCCCGGACTTCGAGCGTGGTCGCGTTCTGCTTCCAGAGCGCGAGGCACTCCTCCTCCGGCCGCTCTTCCACCTGCCGGCGGAGCTGCTTCCTGGCCGTCCTGGCAGGGCTCGTAATCCAGAGCAAACGCCGAAGATCCTCACCCGCATCCGGGTGCAGGAGCGACTCCGACATTTTCAGCGGCTCGACGGGCATCAGGACTCCTCGCAAACGCACCGCCCCCCGGATTCAGGATCATTGTAGTACGGGACACGTGCTTCATCAAGTCAATAACCGGAAGACCGGATACCAACCTACCCTCTTGCGCCGGGCGGCGCAGGACGTATAATTCTCCCTAATACGATGCCGCCATCCATAAGGGGGAACGATCATGCAGCCCAATGAAATCGGCCTGATGCTCAACGTGGGGCAGGACCCGGTCGCGAACATCCGCAAGGTGCAGTCGCTGGGACTGAAGCTGGTGCAGATGGGCTCGCCGGGCGACGACTGGCTCGTCGAGCCGAAGCGCGCGCAGCTTCAGAAGCTCATCGCCGACGCGGGCATCGAGGTCTTCACGGTCTTCGTCGGCTTCGAGGGGGAAAGCTACGCCGACATTCCCACGGTGAAGAAGACGGTCGGGTTCCTCGAACCTTCCACGCGCGAGGCGCGCCTCAAGCGCACGTTCAAGACCGTCGACCTCGCGAAACTCCTCGGCGCGAAGTATCTCGGCACACACATCGGCTTTGTGCCGCACAACGAGCGCGACCTGCAGTACGACGCGATGGTCGAGATCGTCCGCAAGATCGCCGACTACTGCGCGCGCGTCGGCATGGGCGTATCTCTCGAAACCGGCCAGGAGCCCGCGGACGTGCTCGTGAAGTTCATCAAGAACGTCAACAAGAAGAACCTCACCGTCAACTTCGACCCGGCCAACATGATCCTCTACGGCTCGGGCGACCCGCACGAGGCTCTGGCGAAGCTGAAGAAGTGGGTCGTCAGCGTTCACATGAAGGACGGCGTCGGCCCCACCGCCAAGGACCAGCTCGGGACGGAGAAGCCGCTGGGCGAGGGATCGGTGAACATCACGAAGTTCGTCAACACACTCAAGTCGTTCGGCTTCGAGGGCCCGCTCGTCATCGAACGCGAGATCACCGGCCCCGAGCAGATCAAGGACGTCACGGCCGCCATCGCGCTGGTCGAGAAGCTCAGGAAGAACTGAGCCGGAATGCCGCGCGGAGCTGTGCCGTTCCGCCGCCGTCGAACTCGAGCGCGAGATGGTTCGGCCCGGCGAGCGGGCGCTCCGGCACGAAGCCGTCCGGCACGTAGACATGCGCCGTGCGCTTCGTTTTCGCCCAGCTCGTCACAACGAACGACAGCTCGTTCCGCGACGCGTCCCACGTCTCGCCGCTCAGCTCGACGCCGCCCTGCGTCACGTGGACGGACGTCCCCATCACGAACGGGCGGTCGAGAACCCGCCTCACCGCGACGAGCCGGACCCCGTGGGCGGGGACGACGCCGACGTCGATAGACTCCGACACCTCGCCGAGGAACGCCTGCGTCCAGAACTCGAACGCGACGCCGCAGCCCGGAGTCGCCCGGGGAATCCGCATCGCCCTCGCCGAATCGTCCCAGTTGAACGCCGCGAAGACCTCGTAGTCCCGCACTTCCTGACGGAAATACGCCGGGCAGATATCCCCGTTGAAGAGGTCGATCGGCGCCGCCGGGGTTTCCCAGACCGGCAGGAATGCGTCCACCAGCGCCTTGCGCTCCGGCTTCAGGCTCGCCATCCTGTCGGTGAGCATCACCACGCCCCCGCTGAGGGCGAGCGCGGAGATCTCCGTCTGAAGCTCGTCGCCGGTCATCACGTGCTCGGGAACCCCGTCGACGGTCATCGCGGGCGTCGGCTCGTCGCGCAGGATGAAGGCGTCCGGGTTATTGATCCACCAGCGCCGGTGCATGAACGTCGAGAGCAGGTTGACCTGCGCGGTGTGCTTGAGCCGCTGCCAGTCCTGCTGGATGTCCTGCGTCACCCGCTGCGTATCGACGAGGCCCAGCGACGGACCGTAGTAGCCTTCGCCTTCGACGATCGCATCGCCCGCCTCCTCGCGGATGATGGAAAGCGCCAGTCGGATGTGCTGCACCGACGTCATCGGCTTGCGGAAGACGCCCCGGTCGTAGTAGCGCCGGATCGGCCCGTCGAGTTTCACCCAGCGATAGCCATAGTCCTTGACGAGCGTGCGGACCAGCGCGCGCAGCCACGCGGCAGCCTCGGGCACGGTGAAATCGAGCGCATAGACCTTGCCCATGTGCGTGTCGCGCGCAAGGGGTGCACCCGAGCGGTCGTGGACGAGCCAGTCGCGATGCTCGCGGGCCATCTCGGACGACTCGTGTGCGGTCAACGGCGCAATCCAGATCCCCGGCTTGAAGCCCTTCTCGCGGATGCGCTCGGCGAGCCACTGGATGCCGTGCGGAAAGCGTTCGTTCGGCACAAGCCAGTCGGACATGTTGCGCTGGAAGCCGTCGTCGATGAGAATCACGTCGACCGGATACTTCTCCCGCGCGAGCGCATCGAGGTTCTCCATCACGTCGGCCTCGGTGATCCCCCGACGGTAATACTGCCAGTCGGACCAGCCGGTGAGGGGCGACGCGACGGGCCTCGGGGGATAGCGTTTGGCAATCTCCTCCGCGTATCGCTCGACCGCGCGCCAGGGGTCGTCGGCGGCGAGAATGAGGAGCTTCTCGGAGCGCGCCTCTTCGCCCGGGGCGAGCGTGAGCCCTTCAAGATCGCAGCGCGATTCGAAGTGGATCGTATCGAGCCTGCCCGGCACGCGCGTCACGAGGAATCCGCAAGCCTGGTCGGCAAGTGTCGCGAATCCCACGAGACACATCGGCCCGCCCGGGCGCGACCGGAACAGCGCGAGCATCTCCGCGGTGAACCCAACGCGGTCCTTCTCCTCGATGAGCCACCGGTCGCAGTCGACCGTCCGCGGGATGTCGGGCGAATCGAGCGGGATGAACAGCACCGGGTCTCCCGGCGAGAGCGTCCCGAACCGCCACATCGAGAGACCCTTCCCCGGCTCGAACGCCGAGGGCTCACCCGACACGGCGTCGAAGACGAGGTGATGAAGCCGGTCGACGGCGAGCGGCTCGCGCCCGGCACGGAGGATCAGTTCGAGCGTCATCGCCCGGCTGACCGACGGAATCTCGACCCGCTGCGTGAGCCGGGCGCCCGTCGACTCGAGTTCGTAGTCGATCTCGGACCATCCCTTTCCCGAGCGAGCGCCCCGAAAAGCGACCGCGTCGGTCAACAACCTCCGCCCGTCCGAGAGCGTAACGCCCGAGCGCGCGGGCGGAAGGATAAGTCCCTTCGATTCGAGAAAGACGGTCCCGTCCGGATGCGCAGGCGCGTAACGAAGGGTCATGGTGTCTTCGGCCTCTAATACGGTCTCAGGAATCCCCGCCCCATCGACGCGAGGATGATTTTATAGAGCAGCATCCCGCTCATCAAGCCCATCATCGCGAAGAGGACGACCGGTATCACACGACGTCGGAAGAAGGCGACGCCGAACCATTTGTAGATCACCAGCTTCACGAGCAGCACAATAAGCATCGGGAACCAGATGGCGCTGGTCGAGTAGTGAGTGAAGTAGGACATCGCCCCGGCGATGACGAACCCGGCAGGGCTCAGCGGGAAGCCGACGCGCTCCCGGCGGAAATACATGATCAGCCCCACGATGCCCGCGCCGACAAGGATCGGAATCCACGACCATACGCCCCACCGGTTGAAGATCGTGGGGAACTCGCTGTAGGCGATGCCGTGCTGCGGCTCGGAGTAGTTCCAGAAATTGAACCAGTCGCTGCTGGTCGCCCCATGCTCGAAGCCGTAGTAGTGGATCACCACGAGATAGAGCGGCACCACGACCACCGCGCCCACGAGGAGCGACAGGAGGATTCCCTTCATCACGTCGCGCGTGTCGGTATTCGTGCCCGAGGCCATGCGCAGCGAGTCGAGCGCGTGAAGGTGCGGCGAAAACGCGTTGTGATACGCCGCGAAGTGGATGAGTCCGCTGAGGCTCAGGAACGAGCCCTGCGTGCGGAACAGCTCCCTCGGCAGGCCGCCGCCGTCGTGGATGAACCAGTGCTTGTGGGCGTAGGCCATCGCCTTCCCCACCGACCAGGGCGAATGGTAATGCCAGCCGACCTCCCCCGCCTGGCGCATGTGGGCGATGAGCATCACGATGATGATCAGGAAGATGATCGGCAACGAAATCAGGTGACGGTGGAGATTGGCCAGGAGCCCCCCCGGCTCGTGCGGGCTCGTCCAGTCGATGAGCCCCACGACGAAAAGCGTGGAGAACGCGACGAACGAGAGCGCCATGCCCCACACGACGACGCGGTGGGAGACCGGCTCGCTGCCCCGCCCTTCCGGGAACTTCCGGAACGCGCGGCGGAGGAAATCCCCGAGCAGGCTTCGGTTGAAAACGATGGACCAGACCGCGAGGCCCAAAAGCCCGCCCATCGCGCAGACCTGCATGGTGATCTCGCTCACCGGCGGAGGCGGCACCCCGAACCAGCGCCAGAGCACCGGCACGACGACGTTCAGCCCGCCCCAGGCCAGCACCGCCGTCAGCAGCACGTCGGTCGAGAAGAACATGAGGAAGCACAGGACGAACGGGTCCCAACTGAAGCGCACCGAGAGGCCCGCGAAGCCGATGTTCGTGCCGTAGTACGCCGAGTTCATCGTAATGTCGGGCGAGGCATCGGGCGCGATCCGGAAGATCGACGGCGCGCAGACCGCCACGCCGATCGCGAACGCCACGAGCCGCCAGACGCCGAGACTCCGCTCCTCCGGCGCGTCCTCGCTCGCCGGCTTGTGCTCCACGATGGCCTGGCCCACCTGCGCCAGGGGAAAGGCCAGCTTTTCCTCGTCGACGAAGATCCGGCGGAAGAAGAGCACCGTGAAGATCGCGAAGGCCTGGAACGACACGAGGAGCGAGGTCCAGTAGAGCACGGGCTTGGCCCACGCCGACCAGGGGATGTCCCACGGGCCGCAGCCCCCGCGGCGGAACGTCTCGATGGCGTCGCGACTCTTCGGCACCCAGAGGCCGGTGAGCATCCCGGGCGTCGGGTCGGACTGGCCCGTGCTGATGATCGCAAGCTTCGCCGGGGCCTCGATCGCCCCGCGGATGAGGATGCCCCAGGGAATCGCCACCGCGACCATCGCAAAGATGACCACCAACTCCGACGCGCTCAGGCGCCTGGGCTCCGGCCAGAGCCCGCTCAGCATCTTCACGACAAAGAGCGTGAACAACGCCCCGAAGCCGATGAGGTACAGCACTTCGATCGCGTGGAGCGCCTCGTCGACCGCAAGCGTGCAGTCGTAGATCGCCCACGCGATCACCAGCACCAGCCCGATGATGATCGCCCGCGGCGTCAACCCGCGGGACGGCTGAGGGTCGGACATCCTGCCTCCTGAATCAGCGTGCCCGCTACTTCGCCGGGCGGGTGTCCATCATGAACTCGAACATGTGCAGCGCGTCCTTCACCGTCCGGCGTACCGTGCGGGCGTCGAGACGCACGTTGCCGGGCCGGAACGCGCATTCGTCGGCGTAGTCGGCGCGGGTGAAGCGCACCGTCAGTTCCATCGGCATGCGCGGGCGATAGGGCTTGATGCGCCCGGCGAGCTTCACGGCGCGCGCCGCGGCGTCGTGGATGAGCGCGTGCGCCTTCTTCGGCGCCAGGCACACCGCCGATTGGCGGCCGATGCCGTATTTTACCGACGCGACCTCGATGGGGCCGAGCAGTTTCTGCGCTTCCTCCGTCGCCGCGCGGTCGCCTGAGAGCATGACGACCGGCACGCCGAAGTGCCCCGCCATCGCGGCGAACTGCCCGATCTCGCCGGTGAGCTTGCCGTTGATGCGGAACTCGTACCACTGGGTGGAGCTTTGCGTGTGATCGAGAAACGCGTCGATCGTCCCCGCCATGGCGTGCTGGCCGACGATCATCACCGCGTCGAACGTGCGGTCGAGGGCGCCCCACCACTGCCCTCGGCCGCCGTGGTCGATGATCGCGCGCGCGTCGATCTCGGCGCTCAGGAAGTTATCCCCGACGCTATGCGCGTCGCGGGCCACGACCTCCGTCGCCCCGCCGTTGAAGCACCCCGAGATCGCGGCGTTGACGTCCGCGGTGAGCAGCGCCCTCCCCTCCGTGTATTTCGCGTTCGCCGGGTCGGTGTATTCCGGCCGCGCAATGCCGCTGACGCCTTCCATGTCGGACATGATATAGATCTTCACAGAATGCCTCCTCAGTAAGGGATAGTCACAAGAGAGTTCTTCAGCGCCGCGACGGCCGCCGCGATGCCGATGACGATGCCCTCGCCGACGACGAGCCCGGCGACCATGACGTTGCGATAGCGGTCGAACCACTCGTCGCCCCACTTCTTGCGGATGACGACGGCGAGCAGGCCGCCGATGAAGAGCGACACGCTGAACGGGATCGGCACGGCCATGCCGACCGCAAGGCCGATGAGCGAGACCAGTTCGCCCTTCTTGTCGGCCCGGCGCGAGGCGTAGATGCGGTTCGCGATGTAGATGAGCGTGAAGGCCCCGAAGGCCATGAGCATCCACGTCGGGTTGAAGATAGCCCCCGCCGAGTACGCCGGATCGGGGTTGATGACGGGCGTCGTGGTCGTCATCCAGATGCACAGGTTCTGCGCGAAGATGGGCAGGATGGTGTCGGCGTAAGGATAGGTCGCGCTCGGGATGTCGGCGATGCGCCAGAAGATCTCCATGAAGATGAAGTTCGCCAGCATCCCGACGGGCGTGGCGATGAGCGCGGCCTTGATGAAGCTCGAAGCCTTGCACTTCACCAGTTCGCAGACCTTGAACGACTGCGCCCAGCCGCTGGCCCCCAGCGCAATCGGCCACGGGGCGAACCACACCGAGGCGCCCACCTTGACCCCCGCGTTGTTGGCGCCGATGATGAGACCCTCGCGAACGTAGGGCGGCTCGATGCGGAAGCCGGTCGACCCGATGGCCCGTGCGTCGATGAGGCTGAACACGAGGCTCCACAAAAGCGCGAACGGAGCGATATAGAGCACCGGGAACGTCGGGATGAGCACCTTGAATATCGCCACCGCCCCAAGCACCGAGGTGAGGAAGAGGATCATGAGCACGACGAAGTTGATGCCGCCCGACTCCTGCGCCGTGCGGCCGCTCCGGCTCAGCCCCTTGAACGCGCCGATCAGTTCCTTCGGCCGTCCGAGGAGTTGGAGGAGCCCCGCCGCCACCATGCCGCCGATGAACACGCTCATCCACACCGGCACCTGGTTAAGGAGCGTCGTGCGGATGCTCATGCCGGTGACGAACCGCTGAAAGCCCCCCGTATGCACCGCGACGACGTTGCCGACGACCTGGATGGCGATGCCGCCCGCAAGCATGGAGGCGATGACGCGGAACGGAACGATGAACCCGCCCGTGAAGGCCAGAATGTCCGTCGCGATGCCGACGCTGGCGCCGCGGAGCCACGGGATCGTGTGAACGCGAGCGTTGAAGTCTGCCCAGGGAATCGGGTAGTTCACGATCTTCTGCCCGAGCGCGACGGGCCAGTAGATGACGAGCCCCCAGATCGTGCCGATGAGCCCGGTGATGGTGAATACCTTGCGGAAGTCCGGCCGATCCTGCGTCAGCGCGATGCACGCGTCGGCCGTCGGGTGGGCGAACGGGAACGGCAGGCGCTCGCGCTTCACGAACAGCTCGCGGCAGACAATGCCGAGGCTCAAGTCGGCCATCACCTGGCAGATCCAGACCAGCACGCCGATGAGCACCGGCATGAGCCACGCGGAATGCAGGAATGAGTGCGGCATCGACTCCACGACCTCGCGCGGCGGCGCCCACCAGGTGGGGGCCAGTTCGCTGAACGGGCGGACGTGGGCCGAGGAGACGGCGGTCTCGGCCATCGTGCGCGCGGCGGCCATCTGCTGGTGGAAGAAGGACGAGCCGGAGTCGAGCACCGACTGCACCGGCACCCAGGCCGACGCGGCGATCTGGTCGGGCGGCATCACCTCGATGGTCTTGAACGCGGTTGTCGCGATGTCCGACCGGCGGAAGTAGGCCGGGTTGAGCGCGTAGAAGTAAAAGATGAGCTGCCCGGCCGCGACGCCGCTGACGGTGTAGACGATGAACGCCTCGGCCGTAGTGAGCGGCCGGCGGGAGAACTTGCACATCTCTACCCACAGGATCAGCGCGATGAAGTGAATGGGCGTGATGAGGCTCTGCCCCGCGACCAGGAGCAGGTAGATGTTGGCCGGCATGAGGATGAAGGCGCCGTAGAGAATCACCAGCGACGTGCGCCCGGTGAACCCCTCCTGCTCGGCGGCCATCTCCTTCGGCCCCGCGGGGAGAGTCAGGTCAGGTTGTGCTGCCGCTTCGCTCATTCACGTATCCTGCTGTTTCACTCCCTCTACCCCTCCAGGGGGAGAGGGTAGGGTGCGGGGGCCGTCACACTTCGAGAAACGTCACTCGCCCTGAGAACGCAAGGAGAGGGAAATCTAAGAGGCTCCCGAAACCATCTTCTCCCCCCGCTTCGCGTATTCCTCAACGGCCTCGTCGGGAAAGCCGCGCCAGACGAGCATCTGCTTGCGAAAGGCGTCGACGAACGACTTGTTCGACTTCACCCACATGTAACGTACGCCCGTGAGGTGCCGGAGGCGGAACCGGAACGACCAGCGCGGACGCGTCGGGTCTTTGACCGCCTCGAAGACGACCTCCTGCGTGATGTTGCGCTCGAACGGCGCCAGCCAGACCTTGAACAGAAGCCGGCAATCGTGGCGTGCGGGGTCTTCCTCGTAGACGATAGGCCCCTGCACGGCGAAGACGCCCATCCCCTCGCCGGCGTGGTGTTCGACGTATTCCCTGAGGAACGCGAGTATCCCGCGCGTCTCCGCCTGGCGGTTGGAGATAAACGGGAAGTCGATGGTCCAGCGGTCCTCCTCGGGCGCGGTGTCGATGCGCCAGGTGCGTTCGAGCGACGGGTTGGCGATGCGCGCTGCCTTGTACATCGGGTAGAGCGACGAACTCACCGTCGCCAGCATCGCCAGGCCCACCGAGTAGATGACGAAGACGCCGAGGTAGTTCGGGTAGAACGTCGCGGGCAGCATCCCCTCGACACGGAAGACGTGCAGGAGGATGATGCCGAGGAAATATCCCCACACCGACGCGATGCCCGCGTAGACGACGGACTCCACGAGGAACATCCCGGCCACGTGCCTGGGCGACAGGCCGACCGACGAGAAGATGTAAATCTCGCGCGTGCGCTCGTGGACGGAGCCCATCATGACGCTGAAGATCATGAGGAACGAGACGAGGAGCGGCATCAGCATCAGCCCGCCTCCCGTGACGCGCGCGGTGTGGAAGGCGCTGATGAGGTTCAGCTTGCCCTGGTAGCCGGCGTAGACGTCGATGTTGTCGAAGTTCTTCGAAAGCTCGTCGGCGATCTTCGGGATCTCGGCATGATCCTTCGGCACGATGACGACGCTGTACGGCGCCGCTGGGAAATACCCGTAGCGTTCGTGGAAGCGGTAAGGCATGAACGCCACGCGCCCCGCGGCGTATCGCGTCGGCTCCTCGGGCGTCGGCTGGTTCTGCTCGAAGGCGATGGGCACGATCTGGTCGCCGCCGACGTCGCGCAGCGCGTCCATCTTCTTCGCGTCGAAGATGCCGACGAGCGTGACGCGGAAGCCCTCGATCTCCATCGTGTCGCCGACCTCCGCGCCCAGGCGATCGGCGACGTCGCGGCTGACGATCACCGACTCCACGTCGTCCGGGGTGAACCACCGCCCCGAGACGAGCGTATGGTCGATGTGCGTGACCTGCGTCTCCTCGGGGTAGCCGTAGAAGATCGACGGCATGGGCACCCAGGACTTCGGAGCGTTATCAGCCCGAGCGACGGCGGCGAGATAATCGAGCTTCCCGCCGACGGCGAAGGGCGCCGCTGTCGTCTCGACGAACGACGGGTCGCGGCCGAGGATGTCGTAGAAAGTGAACGGCTTCGACCGGTGCGGGCCGCAGAGCCGCACGCTCTCGTAGCCCTTCAGGTTCGACCTGACGCCGTAATGGACGTACCAGCGCGGCAGGACGATCGCCTGGTCGTGGAGCGTATCCTCCATGAGGCCGACGAGTTCTCGGAAGAGCGCGTTCGTGTGATAGCGGGTGTTATAGACCTGGACCCCCTCGTAGGGCATCTTGTCCCACTTCGGCGGCTCGTTGGTCGGATAGGTCGTCGACGTGCTCGTCGTGTGCGTCAGAAGGACGAGACTCAGCACGAGCAGGCTGATGGTGCCGAGGGTGAGGGCCGTGCGGAGCTTGCGACGGCGCATGTTGGCGATGGAGAGCGACAGCGCCGCGACGAGCACGCCGAGCCGCTCCGCCTCGCTGGCGTGGCGCTGGAAGTACTGCGAGCCCGCGGCCTTGAGCATCCGGAGCCCCTGTCCCACGATCATGAAGAACGCGGGCAGCGTGAAGATGATGATGAGGAACGACACGATCGCGACATAGATGTTCCCCGCCAGCTTGAATCCCGGGTGGAACTCCAGCAGGATGGCCACGAACACCAGAAACACCGCCGCCGCGACGCAGGACGTGCGCAGGCCCGTCGGCTGCGGGAAGAGCAGCCGCTCGACGAGGTAGCTGAACGGAATGAGGAGCGTGAAGTAGAAGATCGTCGTGCTGACGACGTCGTAGAGCAGGCTGAACCGGCCGGAATAGGCCCGCGACTCGTCGCTCCAGGCCATCGCCGAGGCGCTGCGATAGGCCCGCTCGCGGCCGTCGCTTTCGGCTTTCTGGGCCTTGTCGATATAGGTCGCCGCCCGCGCGAAGTACTGGTCCGCCTCCTGCGAGCGCACGCCATAGGCGCCGTACTCGCGGAGCTTCTCCCCGTCGATGAGGTGCATCTGCCGCGCGATGACCAGCGGCGTCTCGGTGAGCAGCCGGCCCTCGCCCTGGAGGAACCGGATGCCGCCGAGCCTCGACGCGTTATCCGCGGCGGCGCCGGCAAAGACGGCCGGGTCGAGGCTGCGCACGAGGGAGAACTTGGCCAGCGGCCCGCGGGTGAGCAGGACTTCGCACGAGGTGTCGGCCGGCAGGAACACCATCGCCGTCTTCTGGTATTGCGCAACGAGGTAGCTCTTGGCGTCGGTCTGGCTCGGGTGCAGCTTCACTTCGCTGACGGGCAGCCAGCACTCGAGGCCCGCGTCCTGGTTCTGCGAGTCGCCCTCGCCCCACTGGACGTACCACGTGTCCTTGAGGTTCTTGCCGATGGAGTAGCGTCTCATGTCCACGAGGTCGAAGAGCGCCACGGAGCCGCACGGGAAGACCGTGACGCTCTGGTCGATGGACCAGCCCTCCGCGGGCCGCGCGAGGTACTTGAACTCGTCGGCGCCGTAGCGGCCGAGGTCGGAGGCCCAGAGGACGTTGCCCTCATCGTCGAGCGAGAAGGCGACGAACGTGTAGCGGGTGTCCTTGTTCTGATAATAGACAGCCTTGAGCGAGAACTCCCCGCGGTCGTTGACCTTCTGCAGGTAGCGCACCGCGCGACATTGCATGGAGCGATGCTGATGCTTGGTCGGGGCGAGCGGGACCCACTGCGCCGCCGTCTGCGGGAACTCGCGCGCCTGGACGTTCCACGGGAAGACGTAGACGAACGTGTTTCCGAGCGGCTGGCCGTCGAGGCCGGGCGGCGGGCCTCCCTTGTACCACGCGGTCTTGGGGTCATACCGCTTGATCTGGCCGCGAAACTCCATGTAGCCGCCGTCCGAGGAGGGCCCGGCGCGGTGGGCCTGGTGGTGCGGGAAGTACTCCGCGGGGATATTCATGATGTTGTCAAGGAGCGACACGAGCAATTCGAGCTGCGGGCGGAGGTTGTCCCGCCACTCCCACGAGGCATCGAACGTGTCCAGCGGCGTGAAATGACGGTGCCGCCGAAGCTCCGACGTCTGCCACGCCGCGGAAAGGAGCCCCGCCTCCTGCCACGCCTCGTTCGAGACGTAGAACCGCCCGGAGAGCGACGCCGGGTTGGCCAGGGCCTCCGTGCCGAGATGGCACGACGTCCACGGGTACGCCGGGGGCGCTCCGCCATAGAGGTCGATGCGACGGCCGGTATCGCTGCGGATATCCGCCAGCCAGTTCTGCCGGGGCTCCGCGGGGAAACTCCAGATGAGCTTTTCGAGCCACCGCCACGCCCCGCGCCATGTCCCGCGCTGCGGCCAGCCGTCGGGGACAAGCGCCAGCGTCGGCTGCTCGGTGGAAAGATCGAGGCCTAGCGCGAGCACGAGCGGGGAGCCGATCTCGTCGAGGCGGCCGGCCACGCGTTCGCGCTCGGCGGCGAAGTCCTGCCAGTGGCCGGTGAAGGCGACGAAGCGGACGGTGTTTCGCGCGGGATTCGCCTTGAACCACCTCGCCAGTTCGAGCCACGTCGCGGCGCCCCACAGTTCGTCGCCGCCGAAGGACATCTCGGGCACGATGCTGCGCGCGTCCACGTGGCACGTGATCTCGATCATCCGCGCGGACGCGTCCGTGCCGGGAACGATCACTTCGAGCGACGCGGCCTTCACCACCTCCAGGCTCTGCCGCGAGACGACGCGGCCGGGCTTCCCCTCGCGGGCGAGAGAGCGGATGTCTTCCGCCGCGCGACCCCAGACGTAGACGCGCGTCGCCTTGAGCGGCAGGAGGTCGATGTACTTCTCGTCGGCCTGGCGCGTGGTGGTCTCGAGCGGCTCCAGCAGGACGACGGCCTTCGCCCCGCGGCCGATCGCCTCCAGCCACGCGTCGCCCGAGTCGAACTCGAGCACCGCGATGCCGCCGCGGACGTCGCGCCCGTTCCACTCGTCGGCCGTGCCCGCGCCGAGGTAGACGAGCGGCCCCGTGATGCCCCCCGCCGGGGTCGGCGAGGTCTGGGCGTTATTGGGCGCGAGCGCGTGCGCCGCGAACATCGTCTCTACGCCCGGGACGCACTCCACAGACACCGAGCATTCGCGTTCGACGGGCGCCGTGACATCCGTCTCGGACTTCTTCACTTCCGCAAAGCCCATCTCGCGCAGGCGGCTTTCGACGTACTCCATCGCCAGCGAGCATCCCGGCTGGCCGGTCTGCCGCGAGCCGAACGCCGCGATCTGCCGGGCGTGGGCGAGGACGCGCGGGAAAACCTCGCCGTCCACCCTGGC
Source organism: Planctomycetota bacterium (assembly GCA_037439485.1). Lineage (GTDB taxonomy): Bacteria > Planctomycetota > DG-23 > DATKVD01 > DATKVD01 > JBBIVY01. Next base: position 20,034 of record JBBIVY010000057.1, read on the forward strand.
GAACGTCTCGGAGTACGGCCGCCGGCTCAACGCCTGAACCAGCTCCGGCGGGCGGTTGAGCGCGAGGTCCCACACCTTGTAGGCAATAAACCCCACGACCGCCGCGACGATCAGGATCGTGAGGATCTTCCGAAAGTTCACGCACACCCCCGTGACTTCACACTTCGTATCGCATCGCGTCCGCGGGCTCGAGGCTGGCGGCGTAGAAAACCGGGTAGATCGCGCTCAACACGCAGAGCACCATCGACCCGCCGACCGCGGCGCCGAGAAACCCGAGGATCGTCCACGCGTCCATCGCGTCGTGGACGAGCCCCCAGCCATAGTTGAGGATCGCATAGCCGTAGGTGCCGGCCAGCCCCAGCACGCCGCCGATGAGCCCGCCGACGAGGCCGAGGAACATCGCCTCGAAGAGGAAGATAAGCACGACGTGCCGCGACATCGCGCCGAGGCAGCGGATGGTGCCGATCTCCTTGATGCGCTCCGTCACGCTCATGAGTATGGCGTTGGTGATGCCGGCCACGCTGATCAGGAGCGCGACGAGAATCCACCACTTGCGCAGGCTCTCCATGTCGCCGCCGCCGCCCCCCGTCTTGCGATAGACGACCTCCATGATGGAGCCGAGCGCGACGAGGACGACGACGAACGCCACGGCGCTCGCCACGCCCATGACGACGACGACCATGCGCCCCAGGCGTATGCGCACGCTGCGCGCGCTGAACGCGATGGCCTTCGAGACGGGGAAATGGACCCTGTCACTTCTCACCGCGCGCCTCCCGGATGTCGCCCACGGCGACGTGGACCTCGTCGCGCCTCTCGATGCGGCTGACCGTGCCGTCGCGGAGCCAGACGATGCGGTCGGAGGCCTCGATGATCTTCAGGTCGTGGGTGTTGCACATGATCGTGATCTCAAGCTCGCGGTTCATCTTGATCAAGAGCTCGATGATGGAAAGGCCCGTGTGCAGGTCGAGGTTCCCCGTCGGCTCGTCGGCAAGGACAATCGACGGCCCGTTGGCAAACGCCCGCGCGATGGCCACGCGCTGCTGCTGGCCGCCGGAAAGCTCGGTCGGCTTGTGGTGGATGCGGTCGCCGAGGCCCACCATCTCCAGGAGGTGCGTCGCGCGCTCGGTGCGCTCCTTGAGGTTGAACCCCGCGAAGATCATCGGCAGCGTCACGTTCTGGAGCGCAGTCATGATGGGCACGAGGTTGAACGACTGGAAGACGTAGCCGATCTTGCGGCAGCGGAGCCAGGCCAGCTCGTAGGCGTCGAGCTTGGAGATGTCGGTCTTGTCGATGAAGACCTGTCCGGAGGTGGGTTTTTCGAGGCCGCCGACGATGTTGAAGAGGGTCGTCTTGCCGGAGCCCGAGGGCCCCATGATGGAGACGTATTCACCGCGCTTCACGGCCAGGTCGATGCCGTCGCAGGCCTTGACGACGGTGTCGCCCATGTAGAAGTACTTCTTGACGCCCTCGACGAGGAGCGCGTAGTCCTCCTCGATCAACTCAGGCTGGGTCGGTCTGACGTCGCTTGAGGCCATGCCTCCCCCCATTGGCAGGACTCTCCGGCCCGCCTCGCCGGAACGCCTATCCGTGTAGGCGCGGAGGCGGAGATTGCAGCCAAACTGGGCCGGCCTCAGCGTTTCGTCGTCGCGTTGTCCCCGGGAACGGCGAAGTCCGGCATGCTCTCGGCGGGAAGCCGCCCGCCGCTCAGATACGACTCTTTCTCGAACCCGCTCAGGAACCGGCTGACGTTCTTCTCCTTCCGGAAGACATAGACCTTCCGCGCGCTCGCATTGTCGATGTTCAGGTCCACCACGCCCGACGCGTCGAGAACGGTCCAGCCGCCGTCCCCGCGGAAGAGTTCCACGACGAACCGCGCGGCCCATCGCTCGTCACCCCGGCGGTAGACCATGCCCGCCCATTCCTTGCCCTTCTCGGTGAAGACCCCGGCCCCGTCGATGGTGGTCTTCTCAGCGTGCAGCTCGCTCACGGCCGCGTGCAGCGGCGCATACGTCTTGAGGAACGAGAGCGCCGCGTCGTTGAGGCTCGATCGCGGGGCATTGTCCGCCGGCCAGCCCGGCTCATAGGCCGCCTGCACGCTCATCCCGCGCCAGCCGGCGACGTTGTCGGGCGGCCGGTTCACGATGACGGTCAGCGTCGCCGTGCGGTTGTCGAACGGCTGCGTAAGGATCGCCGCCGCGAGAGCGCCCTCGGGCGTCGGAAAGAAGTGCAGCCGCTGAAACGCCCGGTCCCCGCCCTTCGCGCCCGGCATCAGCTCAGTCATCGGCCCGCAGCCGTCCAGATACGTCATTGCGACGCCGTAGGCACGGGAATGCCGGTAATATCGCTCGATGGTGAACTGCGCGAAATAGAGCGCCGCGCCCGCCACGGCGGCGAACACCGCGGCCTTGGTGACGATGACGCGCCAGTTCGGCCCGCTCGGCGGCGCCGGCTCCTCGAGGACGATGGAGTGCGTGAGCCGGTCGCCGAGGCGCATCCGGTCGGAGTTGAGCGCCGCGAGCACGATGCCGACGGGCGACAGCCAGATCGTCAGGTTGCGGACGATCAGCCGCGCGGCGGACGGCACGGCGTTCGCGTTGGCCGCGTCCGCGACGCGGAGGCCCATGAGCCATTTGCCGAACGAGCGGCCGCCGACGAGGTCGCGCAGGCAGAACGGAAAGAGCCAGACGATGATCATCGGCACGACCGGATCTTTCCACCCCAGCGGCGTGCGCATGAACTCGATCTCGCGGTCGATATCGCCGAAACCGAGGGCGCAGAAGGCCGGCCAGATGAAGAGCCACAGGATGAAGAAGTCGATGATGCCCGCGACGATGCGTCGCCAGATCGGCGCGGGTTGCGCGGCCTGAAGTGTGGTCATTCTTCCCTTTGCTCTGTAGGTCAGACATTCTTGTCTGACCATTCCTGTCTGACTATTCCTGGACAGGCAAGAATGCCTGTCCTACAAAGCCCTCAGCCACGCCCCTATTCCGCCGAGGACCATCTCCACGGCGATCGCGGCGACGAGAAGCCCGGTGATGCCGATAAGCGCGCTCATCAGATGCAGGCGGTTGAGCCACCCGCCGATGCGGAGCGCGAGAAGCATGAAGATGAAGTTCACCGCCAGCGCCGCGATGATGGCCGGCGCCGTCACGTCGAACTGCAGCTTCGCCGTCTCGCTGATGGCGGCGGTGATCGTCGCGGGGCCGGCGATCATGGGGCTGGCGAGCGGCACGATGGAGATGTCGTCGATCCTCTGCCCTTGCTCCAGCTCGAAGAACCGTCCCTTCATCAGCGCGCGCATGCCGATGACGAAGAGCAGCAGCCCCCCCGCCACCTGCAGGCTGTACTCATGCACATGGAACAGCACCGTCAGCACGTACGCCCCGCCCAGCCCCACCAGCAGCAGGATGGCCAGCGCCACCAGCGTCGCCCTCAGCGACACCGTCAGCAGCTCCCGCGGGCCGAATTCCTTGGCCACCGCCGTCAGGATGAACACCTTGCTGATGGGGTTCACCAACGCCAGGAAAAACACCGACTCGGTGAGTATCTTCGTCACCATCGGCGGCATGACCATCCCCCCCTGCCACACAGCCCACATTCCATGGCGCCGATTGTAGGCCCCAGCCGCCTCCCAGTCAAGCCGCTGCCATACGCCTCATCCGAATCCCCACCGCTTCATCGCTTCTGGTCTATCCGACACCTCCCTGGTGTACAACGCCTTACCCCCGTTTCCGGCCGAAATACCAAACATACCAAAGATACCAGCA
>JBBIVY010000058.1:0-23728 GCA_037439485.1 Planctomycetota bacterium
TCGTCGGCGTCAATCATGACTCGGTCAATAACGCCAGCGCCGGGGCCGAGACCCTGTATATCCTCGACGCGGACAACTCGCTCACCGGCGCCGCCGTCGGCGCGTCCAACCTCACCATCGACCAGAACTTCACCCTCGGCCCCACCAACGCGGCGAGGGGCTCGACCGCGGTCTTCAAGGCCAAGGCGTCTCAGATCAAGGTCGGCGGCAACGTGGACGTCCGCTACAACACCGTGAGCGCCTCGACCCCGAAGGGCTCGTGGATTCTCGGCGGCACCTCGACGTGGAACGTCGGCGGCAACTTCACCGTCGAGTGCGGCACGCTCTCCGGCCTCAACTGGAACATGGGCACCAGCACCCTCATCTGCGACGGCAACGGGACCTCCAAGGCCCAGTCGCTGGCCACGAAGGGCCTGCCCTTCTACAACGTGACCCTCAATAACCCCGGCGGCGCCGTCACCCTTGCCGACAACATCCTCCTCAAGGGCAACTTCCGTCTCCAGAACGGCGTCTTCCGGACCGGCACGAAGTACCTGGTCTTCCAGGGCGGTCAGGGCACGGTGGACACCGCCGAGACGCTGCAGGTTGACAACGCGACCGGCGCCCTGGGGAGCGTGGCGATCAAGCAGGGCTCGCCGACGTGGGTGAAGCTGATGAGCGACCTCACGGTCACCGATAACCTTGACATCGACGCCGGATGCGAACTGCTGCTCAACGGCCACACGCTGACGGTGCTGGGGGTGGAGGAACAGCGCTACACGGGTCGCACCACCTTCTCCGGCGCAGGCTCGTGGCAGGTCAGCGAAGGCGGGACCATCGTCGGCTCGGCCGTTCCCGAGCCGGCCACGCTGCTCCTTCTGGGCTCCGGCGTGTTGGGAGCGATCGGTCTTATCCGTCGCCGCAGGGAGCAATAGACGCGTCGGCAGCGCGTCTCCTCTGAGCACAAAGGGCCGTCCCGGAGATTCCCTCCATCTGGGACGGCCTTCTCCTTTCCCGCTTCCAAGCCACGGTTTTTCCTTGAAATTCGCGAGGATTTCGGCGAACGTATAGGGTCTCGGCGCGCAGCGTCTTTCCGTGTGTGTGCTTGCGGAGGCCCTTTTGCTTCACTCGCGTCATATTATTGCGGCCGCCTGTCTTGCCGCCGCCGCGCTTTGCGTCTCGTGCGGACGCGTCAGCGCCCCGGCCCCGGGCTGGACGCAGGTCTCCGACCCCGCCCCCTCGGGCGCCGGCCGCGCGCACGTCGTGGAAGGCACGATCACGCTTCCCACCACGCGCGTCGACCGCGTCAGCTACACACCGCCGCCTTTCGCGCTCGACGACGTCGATCGCGGCTACCCGTTCCCCCGCGCCGACCGCAACGTCCTCGAGTCGAACCGCATCCCCGTCGAGAACGTCACTTGGCGCACCGTGGTCCTCGAAAACGAGTACCTCCGCGTGACGCTTCTGCCGGACCTCGGCGGCAGGCTCTTCGAGGCGACGCTCAAGCCGTCCGGCCGGCAGGTCTTCCACCGCGTCCCGTCGCTCAATCCCTACGAACTCTGGTACTGCGGCAAGGAGTGGATGTACGCCACGGCGGGCCTGCGCTTCGAGTTCCCCGCGTGGGGCCACGACCCGAACACCGAGATGCCGTGGGCCTTCGAGATGGGCGAGTGGCCCTCGGGCGCGGCCTCCGCCGTCTTCACCCGCACCGACGAGCGCACCGGCGTCCGCCTGACCAACCGCGTCTCGCTCGATCCCGGCCGCTCGTGGATCCGGCTCGATTTCGAGCTGGTGAACACCGCCGATCATCCCGAGCCGGCCGCCGTGTGGGTCATCACGGGCTTCCTGGCGACCCGCGGCATCGAGTTCATCATGCCGACGGACTTCGCCATCGAGCATGGCGGCGAGGAGACGGACCACTGGCCGGTCGTCCGCGGGCGCGACTGGTCGTATTTCCGCAACTGGGAGCGCGAGCGGTCCTTCTTCGCCCTCGACTGGCGCTCGGAGTTCTCCGGCCTCTACGACTACGACGGCGGCTTCGGCGTCGTCCGCTGGGCCGACCCGCGCGAGATGCCCGGGATCAAGCTCTGGGGCGATCCCGGCTCGATGGGACAGTATTACGTCTCGATCTATGGCGGCACCAGCGAGACGATGGAGGGTTACCTGACGCTGGCCCCGGGCTCCGAGAAGCGATGGCAGGAACTCTGGTATCCCATCGCGGCCACCGAGGGCCTCACCCAGGCGAACCGCGAGGTCGCGCTCTCGATCCATTCGGACGGCGAGAAGCTGATGCTCGGACGGACGGCCACCGGCATGAACCGAGGCGCCCGCACGGTCGTCACCCGCGGCGGCAAGGTCCTCTTCGACAAGCGCGAAGATCTCTCGCCGAACGCGGGCTTGGTCGACCGTTTCGACGCATCGGGCGACCCTGCGGAGACCCGCGTCACCGTCACCGCCTCCGACGGCCGCGTTCTCATCGACAAGACGTTCCCGCCGGCGGCGATCCGTCCGGCGTTCGAGAAGAAGTCTTCTGCGAACGGGACAGGCCCGCAATGATGAACAAGTCGCCGAGCGTCAGAGGCCTACTGCTTCACGTGACGCACTACGATCCCGCGTGGCTCCTGCGGAAGGGGCGCGAGGCGAAGTTCGACCTGGATGCGGCGCTTGAGATCGTGGGCGCGATGGCCGAGACGGGGATGAACCTGCTCGTCGTCGATTGCGCCGACGGCGTCGCGTATCGTTCGCATCCGGAGCTGCGGCGGAAGTACACCGTGCCGATGAGCGACCTGCGCGAGCTATGTGCGGCGGCGCGTTCGCAGGGCATCGAGGTGGCGCCGAAGCTGAACTTCTCGAAGAGCGGGCGGAATTTCCACGACTACTTCATGCGCCCGCATTGGGACAACGTGTCGTGGCTCAAGGACGTCGACGAGTACTGGTCGGTCGCCGGCGACCTCATCGACGAGCTGGTCGAGGCCTGCCGGCCGGCGCGGTTCTTCCACGTCGGCATGGACGAGGACCACTACCGCTCGCTCGCGCAGTACGTCGAGGCAATACGCGTGCTCCGCGGAAAGCTCAAGCGCCACAAGCTGCGCACGGTCGTCTGGAACGACTCCTGCCACGACCATAAGGATGCCGTCGCGCAGGTGCATGCCGAGAAATGCCGCGCCGCGGAGGATGATCTCCCGCGCGATATCGTCCACGTGCTGTGGGATTACGAGCGCGTTCACGCGCCGATCGTCCGGCGGGTCGCGAAGAAAGGGTTCGAGGTCTGGGCCGCGCCCGGCGCGAACGTCGACAGCATCCGCGGCTGGCGCCGGGCCGTGCTCCGCGAAGGCGGCTCCGGCCTTCTCATGACCCGCTGGATCAAGTGCGACCACGCGAACCGGAAGCTACTCGTCGACCTGGTCCGCGCGCTGGGGCCGGAATATTCCAAGTGACCACGGGAAGAACGCAATGAAGCGCCTCGCGCTGATCCTCATCCTGCTGACGTTTGCCGCCGCCGCGGGCGCGGAGGGGCCGGCGTACGAGACGAAGGTGATCGGGGCGGGAGCGCTCACGTTCGACCAGCCGCGGGCGATCTTCGTCGGGAGCGGGGGGCGCATCTACCTGGTGGAAGGCGAGGCCGAGTGGGCCGTGGGGCGGATGATCTCGGCCGACCTCGCGACGTCGACGCGGCTCAAGCCGGCGGGAACGCTTCCCGACAACACGCCGGTGAAGTGGTTCCACCCGGCGTCGATCCACCCGATGTCCTCGGGCGACCTGCTCGTCGCGGACACGGGCCGGAAGCGAATCCTGCGGCTGACGGAGGACGGCGCGTTCAAGGACGTGCTGGTTCCCCCCGGGCCGCCCGCGAACCTTGAAGGGCCGACGGACGCGGTGAGGCTGACCACCGGCGAGATCGTCGTGTGCGATTCGGCCTCGAGCCGCCTCGTGCTCTTCGACGCGGACGGCGTCTTCAGGCGCGTCCTGGCGGCGCCCGGCTCGGGGCCGGACCAGGTGAACCATCCCTATTCGCTCGCGCTCGACGCGGTTGGGCGGCTCTGGACGGTCGATACGCTGAACCGCCGGCTCGTGTGCCGCGGCGACGATCTGTCGGTGCTGCGCGTCGTGCATCCGCAGGACGCCTCCGGGCCGGTGTTCCGGTGGCCGTCGTTCGTCGCGGTCGAGCTGTCGGGCAACCTGCTCGTCGCCGACGACGGCCGTTCGTGCGTGTTCCGCCTGGCGCCCGGCGGCGAGGTGATCGCGTGCCTCGGGATGCGCGCGGGCGAGCGGCAGCCGTTCGCGCGGGTGTCGGGCGTCGCGTCGCTTCCCGACGGCACGGCGCTCGCCTCGGACGCCGCGCGGAACGTCCTCGTTCATTTCGCCGCCGACGGGTCGATCCTCGGCGAGGTCGGCTGGTCGCACCGCGCCGGCTGGGGCGGGTGGTTCGTCGCGGGCGGCGTCGACGCCTCCGGCGGGTTCTTCCTCGTCGAGTCGCAGCACTCCGGACGCGCGCGGTACTTCGGCCCCGACGGCGTCCTCCGCGCGGAGTTCGCGGGGTCGGGCACGGAGCCGGGCAAGCTCACGCGTCCGCGCGCCGCGGCCACGGGGCCCGACGGCCGCCTCTACGTCGCCGACAGCGAGCTTCACCGCGTCACCGTCTACCGCGCCGACGGCTCGCTCGCCGGCGCGTTCGGGCGATGGGGCACGGGCGAAGCGGACCTCCGCTATCCCCGCGCGATCGCCGTCGGCCTCGACGGGGCCGTTTACGTGGGCGACGCGGGCAACCGCCGCATCCAGGTCTACACGGCCGCGGGCGAGTTCCTTCGCACGTTCGCCGGAAACGTCAACCCGCTCGCGCTCGACGTCGATCGCGACGGCCGCGTGGCCGTCTTCGACGATGCCGAGGAGCGCCTCGTGACGTTCGCGCGCGACGGGCGCGAGATCTCGCGCGTGAGCGCGACGGGCATCCGGCCGTTCTCCGGCATGGCCTTCGCCGCGGACGGCCGCGTGCTCGTGCTCGACGTCGGCGCGTCCGCCGTCCGGGCGTTCACCGTCGATCCCGACAGAACTCCGGCCGGCGGAGACGATCTCGTCGATCCGCGGCTCGGGTGGGGGACGCTGCTCGTCCACGGGCCGAACGGGCGCGTCTATGCGGCAAACCAGGCCGGGATCTACCCGGTCGAGCCGGGGCGGCTCGGCGCGTTCGTCGCCGCGCGGCAGCCGGTCGAGCCCGGAAGACTCCTTCAGCCCGCGTCGCTCGCGCTCGTGTGGGGCGACGCGCTTGCGGTGCTCTCCCGGCCGACGGCCTCGGTGCAGGTCTTCGGCCGCGACGGGACGTCCCGCGGCGCGCTCAAGATGGACCCCGAGATCCGCGGCATCGAGCGCATCGCCGCCGCGGCGGACGGCGACTTGCTCGTCCTCTCTTCGAGCGACGGCGTGATCTATCGCGTGGCGAAGGACGGCCGCGCGTCGCCGGCGCTGGCGGGCGACTTGCTGCGGGGTGCCGCGGAGTTCGGGATGCTCCGGGACGGCGGGGCGTGGGTGATGGGCCGCGAGATGCGTGGCGGCGGCAAGGTCTTCCGCGTCGACAAGGACGGCCGGGAAATCGCGGCGCTTCCGCGCGGTCGAGATCGGAGGTGGTGGGGGCTCAACGTCTCGGTGACGCCGAAGGGCGAGGCGCTGACGGCGGACCAGGGCTCCGGGGTCATCACCGCGTGGACCGCCTCGGGCGAGAAGGAGTGGACGTTCAACGCGTCGGCGCTCGCGGACGCGGGCCGGCTCAGGGGCGTTGCCGCGACGTGGATGAGCCCCTCCGGCGAACTCTGGGCGCTCGGCAGCGACGGGGCGGGGATTCGCGTCTACGCGCCGGACCGCGCGTTCGTGCGCGCCGCCGGGCCCGATGCGGCCATCGGCGGGCTTTCGACACCCTCCGATTTCGCCGTCGACGCCGACGGAACGATCTACATCGCCGACACGGGCAACAACCGTGTCGTGAAGCTCGTTGCAAAGAAGCCGGCGGGGAAGTGAGGGGCGGAAGTCTTCAGCCCCGTGAGGGGCGTTTGGCTCCAGCCTCGGGCGCAAGCCCGTGGAACGAAGAGGGTGGCGTCCGCCTCCCCTCTTTTGTCGAGCCCGCGAAGCGGGCGATTGAAGTGATGGCGGTGGCTTCAATCGCCCCCTTGCGGGGGCTCAGGAAGAACCGGAGAAGAGGTGTTGCGGCGCTTTCGCCCCACGGGCTTGCGCCCGAGGCTGGAGCCAATCGCCCGCTCCGCGGGCTCCAATGCAGTGCTGCGAACCCATATGAAAGGACATCGGAGATGGCGCTGAAGACGTGCGTCACGAATTACAGCTTTGCGAAGAGCCTGCGCGGCGGGCAGATGAACGTCGAGCAGTTCTGCGATTTCTGCGGCAAGGCGGGGTTCGAAGGGGTCGAACTCATCTCCTATTTCTGGAAGGACAAGGACGCGGAGATGAAGGCCCTGCCGGCCTGGCTCAAGCGCAACAAGCTCACGCTGGCCGGCTACGGCACGCGCTCGAACTTCCTCACGCGGAAGCCCGAGGAGATCGAGCAGTCGAACGAAAGCATCCGCGTCGCCATCGAGGACTCCAAGCGCATCGGCGCGACGACGTGCCGCGTGTTCGGCGGGTCGAGGTTTGAGGGCTGGACTCAGGACGAGGCGCTCGCGCAGATGATCGCGTCCTTCAAGAAGCTTACGCCCGCGGCCGAAAAGGCGGGCGTTTGCCTGACGATTGAGAATCACGGCGGCTACCCGGCGACCGCCGACGAGGTCATCGCGGTGATCGAGGGCGTGAACTCGCCGTGCTTCGCGAGCCTCCTGGACACGGGGAACTTCCTCACCGTCAAGGGCGAAGACCCGCTCGCCGCGGCGAAGAAACTGGCGCCCTACGTGCGGCACGTTCACGTGAAGGACATGCTGAGGCTTCCGGCGGGCTTCGGCAAGGGGCACAAGCCCGCCCGCGCGGATTACGAGATTCAGCCCTGCCTCATCGGCAAGGGCGCCGTGCCCAACAAGGACATCTTCGCCGCGCTCAAGGCCGCGGGATACGACGGGTATCTCTCCATCGAGGCCGAAGGCCCCGACACCGACGACGAAATCGAGCGCGTGATGTTCGGCCTGGCGAACATCCGCAAGTGGCTGACTGCTCCTTAAAGCTGTTAATGGGGGGATAAGATGGACGATAGACCCAGGCTGCGCCCGGTGGAGGTCCTCCCGGTTCAGACCGACCAGGGGATGATGGTTGTCCTGCGCGATCCGAGCGGGATGAGCGACCGGGTGGTGACGGCGTCGGTGCAGGTCGTCGCGCTCTTGGGCTATTTCGACGGCACCCATACGATGCGGGACATCCAGGAGGACATCGCGAAGGTTACGGGGGAGATCGTCCCGAGTGTGGCCATGCAGCGGATCGTCGACGTGCTGGACGAGGCGCTAATGCTCGAAAACCCGCGCTTCGAGGCGCATCGCGCGGCGATCGTCAAGGAGTACGCGGACTCGCCCGTGCGCGTCGCGGCGAGTGCAGGGCATTCCTATCCCGAGGAACCCGAGGCGCTGCGTAAGTACCTCGACGACGTCCTGGCCGAGGGAGCCGCCGCATTGCCTTCGGGCGCGAAGCCGATGCGCGGGCTCATCGCTCCCCACATCGACTACGACCGCGGGCGCAAGTCCTACGCGCCGGCCTTCGCGTCGCTCGAACGCGCGATGGGCGACGCGGAGCTTTTCATCCTGCTCGGCACGGCGCACGCCGCGGTCTCGGAGAAGTTCGCCCTCACGCGGAAGGACTTCGCGACGCCTCTGGGGCGGGTGAAGACGGACGTCGCCGCGGTCGACGCGATTGCGAAGGCTTCCCCGCGCGACCTCTTCGCGGACGAGTTCGTCCATCGCGCCGAGCATTCGATCGAGTTGGAACTCGTCTTCTTGCAGCGGGTGATGGAACGCGCGAAACGGGACTTCCGGATCGTGCCCGTCCTCTGCGGCGGCTGGCACGAGGAGATGGAGGCGGGTTCGGCGCCGGACGGCAACGAGGCGGGGCAGGGCGTCGTGTCGGCGCTGCGGGAACTGATCGCCCGCGAGGACGGGAAGGCGTTCGTCATCGCCGGGGCCGATCTCGCGCACGTCGGCCCGCGGTTCGGCACGCCCGAGAAGATCACGCCGGGGATTCTGGCGCGCGTGGGCGCCGCGGACAGGGAGTCGCTGGCCTTCGTCGAGCGCGGCGACGCCGCGGGCTTCTTCGGCCACGTCGCGCTCGACCTGAACGCGCGCAACATCTGCGGCATCGGCCCGATCTGGCTGGCGCTCAAGGCGCTCGATCCCTGCGCGGCGGAACTCCTCGGCTACGAGCAATGGGCCGACGACGACGGCTCCAGCAGCGTGACCTTCGCCTCGTGCGCGATCCGCTGAAAGCGCGCGCCGACAGAGGTGCCAGGCACCGTCTCTAGATGCGGTTCTTGCGGGAGATGTGGCACATGGAGAGGGTGGCGGTCTATTGCGGGCCGAAAAACATTTCGGGCGAGAGGGTCGCGGCGGCGCTGAAGGAGCTGCGGATTCCGCACGCGTTCGTGGGTCCGGAGGAGATCGCCGCGGGGCGGCTCGCGGAGTTCTCCGCTCTCGTGCTGCCGGGAGGGCACAGCATCGCCCTCGATCAGGCCGGCGTTCGCGCGGTGAAGCGATTCGTCGCCGCGGGAGGCGGGCTCATCGGCATCTGCGCCGGGGCGCAGTTCATCGTGCGCGCGCGGATGCTCGCGGTGAAGTGGAAGGCGCTTCGCGCGTCGGGGATCTTCGACATGCGCGTCGTCGCCCGCCATGCGATCTCGCGCGGATACGCGCTCGCCGGGAAACACCCGAAGGGCGCGCCCTGGCGCTACTCGAGCCGCGGCCGCGTGCGCATCCGCTACTCCAACGGCGGCATCCTCCGCGCCGGGCGCGGGGTCGATCTCGTCGTCAGCTTCGACGAGGAGGGCGACTTCGGCGCCGTCGTCGCCGGCCGCTTCGGCCTCGGGCGCGTCGTCGCCATGTCCCCCCATCCGGAGTCGACGCCGCGGGCGGGGGAGTGCGGGCCGTTCATCTCCGATGCGGAGAGGTCGCAGGAGCCGTTGAAGCTCTTCGAGAATTCGGTCGGATGGGTGGCGGGACGGTGAAGAGGAATGAGACGGGGCATCCGCCGCAGTTCAAGACGGTTGCAATCGGATCCGGCGTTGGGTAGGATATCCGAATTATCTCGTCCGCCCGGAGGGGCGGCGTACAGAAATATCCTGGAGAAGACATGGCGAAGATCGCATTCATCGGAGCGGGCAGTTTCGGGTTCACGCGCGGGCTCGTGCGCGACATCCTCACGTTCGACACCATGAAGGACGCGACGCTGGCGCTTATGGACATCAACGAGGAACGCCTCGGATTCATCACCCAGGCCGTCGAGAGCATCGTCCGCGAGGGCCAGTATCCCGCGAAGGTGATCAGCACCACCGACCGCAAGGAGGCGCTGAAGGGCGCGGACGCCGTGGTCGTGACGATCCTCGCCGGGTCGACGGAGGTGTGGAAGCACGACATCCTCATCCCCAAGAAGTACGGCGTCGACACGAACGTCGGCGACACGCGCGGCCCGAGCGGAATCTTCCGCGCGCTGCGCACCATCCCGGTGATGCTCGACATCTGCCGCGACATCGAGCGGTATTGCCCGAACGCGATTCTGCTCAACTACACGAACCCGATGGCGATGCTCTGCAAGGCGATGCTCTCGCGGACGAAGGTGCAGGCGACGGGCCTGTGTCACTCGGTGCAGGGCACCTCGGAGATGCTGGCCCGCTGGATCGGCGCCCCGATGGAGGAGATCACCTACACCTGCGCCGGCATCAACCACCTGTCCTGGTTCATCAAGTACGAGCGCAACGGCAAGGACGCCTACCCCGCGATCCGGAAGGCGATGAAGCGCAAGGAGGTCTATAATCACGAGCACGTCCGCAACGAGATGTTCCTCGCCTTCGGCTACTACGTCACCGAGTCCTCGGGGCACAACTCGGAATACAACGCTTGGTTCCGCAAGCGCGGCGACCTGATCAGGAAGTACTGCACCACCGGCACCGGCTGGAACCCCGGGGCTTACGCCTACATCCTCAAGGAATACCAGAAGCGCGACAAGACCTGGAAGAAGAGCATCCAGGCCTGGCTCAAGGACCACAAGAACTTCTCCCTGGCCCGCGGGCACGAATACGCGGCGAGCATCATCAACGCGCGCCTCGGCGGCAATCTCTTCCAGTTCAACGGCAACGTCCTCAACACCGGCATCGTCACGAACCTGCCCGAGAACTGCTGCGTCGAGGTCCCGGTCCTCGCGTCGCGAAGGGGATTCAGCGCCTGCCACGTCGGCGCGCTGCCGCCCCAGTGCGCGGCGCTCACCGGGCTCCAGGCGCAGATCGAGGACATGGTCGTCGGCGCCTCGACGGCCGGCGACCCGACGATGGTCTACCGCGCGATCTGCCACGACCCGCTGTCCGCCGCGGTGCTGTCGCTCGCCGAGATCCGCTCGATGACGCAGGACCTCTTCAATCAGCACAAGCGCTGGTTGCCGCAGTTCAAGTCGGTGAAGATCTGACGCCGTCGCCGCGGGCCGTTCTCCGCGTGGATTGTGAGCCTGAAAGTCCTCGAAGCCCCCTCTCGCGCCCCGGCCATAACGGTCGGGGCGTGAGTCGTTTAAGCGACCGGAAGGCGAGACCCCTGCGTCCACACGTTGCGCAAAACGGACATTCCCTGCGGTATGGCGTAACATGTTGGCTGCGTGGAGGTTGCGTCGCAACTTGCTCTTCTGCGTCCTGGGGTGCAGTTGAAAAAATACAACGCAGCATCGCGATAGTTTGTTGAACAAACAACAGTTATTGACCGTGTCGATTGGCGTAACTCGTTCGCGTGAAATGGGATGCGTCGACGAAAGCAGTTGTACAGGAGATTCAACAACTTCCGGCACGAGGTTTGCTCTATTACCCGGTGTCGAACAACCGGTTTCGCCGGTCCAGGGCATTGGAGACTGAGACCGACCGGCTGTTCCGAGACCCCGGAGGCTCTACTCATGCGCAAAGCAGGACTTGTGTGCTTGTCGTTCGGCGTCGTGTTTGCTCTCGCCGCGGCCGTGCAGGCTGCCGAGATCACCTACACGCAGACGGTGCCGCTGTCCAAGACGAACTGGGAAGCCACTACCGTGACGATCCCTCAGTTCAACGGCCCCGGGACGCTCGTGGGCGTGAAGCTGGTGCTCAACGGCCACGTCGAGGGCACGGCGAAGTTCGAGAGCCTTGATCCCCAGCCGACCACGGTGACGATGAACCTCCAGGCGCTCCTGAAGCTTACGAAGCCCGACAATACCCTGATCGTCCAAGTGCTGCCGGTGGCGGCCACGAGCGACGCCGTGACGGCTTATGACAATGCAACGGACTTCGCCGGGACGTCGGGCAAGACTTATACGAACCTGTCGGCCGATGCGACGGACTTCACGATCTACACGTTGCCGGGCGATCTGTCGATCTTCGTCGGCGGGGGCAACATCGTCCTGCCGATTGATGCAATCGGCCAGTCGAGCGGCAACGGCGCGGGCAACCTTCAGCTCCAGTTCACGACCTCGGCTTCGGCCGTCGTCGAGGTGACCTATTACTCTGCGGTTCCTGAGCCGGCGACGATGACGCTCCTCGGCACCGGGCTCTTCGCGGCGGTCGGCTTCCTCCGCCGGCGGCGGATGAAGTAAGCACGGCTTTTGCCTTCAGCCTTATCCACGCGCCCCGGCCCCAGGTCGGGGCGCGGTTCTTTAACCTCCCGCCTCGCGCGTCTCCGGCGGCGGATGCCACCTCTACAGGTTGTGGTTAGTGTGGCGGGCGAGCACAAAAAACAGCTTCCAGTCCACAGGGCACCAGTGGAGGTGCAATTAGTGGAACCCCGGAACCTCCAGTATTTCGGCCGTTTTTGACCCCTTTTTGCGAAACGAGAGGTTCCGGTAGTGGAACCTCTCGAAATCCGTCCCGACGCGCAGGGGATACCCGTCCGTGGGCCGAGGCGGTTGAGGAGCCCGGCCCATGTCCCGGCAACGGTCTGGTTATACGAGCCGGTGATGCCGTTCTGGTTGGTGAAGCTGAGGACGTCTTCATCCGTCAGGAAGTTCACCGTGATGCTGACCGTCGCGGAGACGAGGGTCGCGCTGTCCGCGTCGGTGACGGTGAGTCCGGCGTCGATGACGGTGAGGCCGCCGGTCGTGTAGACCGTGCCCGCGGTCGTGGTGACGGTCGGGCCCTTGCAGGCTGACCTCGAAGCTCGTCTGGACCAGGGCCGCGCCCGTGTCGAAGACGTTGCCGTGGCCGATGTAGTCGATGGTGTCCGTGCCCGGCCCGCCGTCGGCGGAGATGCCTGATTCTCCGACTCACGGCACCGGCACGTTCTTGAGCTGGAAGGGATATTCGCGCGTGTCGACCTTTTCCGGCCAGGTGAGGACGAGCGCCCACTTCCCGTCGGCCTCGGCGACGTTGAAGAACCTCAGCGTGAAGTCCGCTTCCTCCGTCGTCTCGTCGAGTCCCTGTTTCGTCTTGCGTCCGGTCTTCTTCGCGCCGAACCGGCCGCCTTCGACGGTGGCCTGGTATTTCGCGCCCTTCGGGTCCACGAGCGCGAAGGTCGCGTGTCCCGCCTCGGGGGCGAACGAGATCTGCTCGTCGCCGAGTTCGTGCTTCAGGGTCACGGGGATGACCACGTTCGTCTTTCGCCGGTCGACCGGTCCTTTCAGCGCGAGCGAGACGCCTCCGGCGGCCGCCGTGAGGCCGGGCGGCGCGGCGAAGAGGTCGTCGAGCTTCACGGATTTCTCGCCGAGCCGCGTGCTGACCCTGACGACGCCGAGGATCTCGTCGAACTTCCGGGCGCCCTCGCTCACGCCGGCGATGTTGAGGAACGCGGGCGCGTATCCGCGCGTGCGGGCGCCGGGGGTGACGGTCTGCGCGACGGTCTGGGGCGTTCCGGGCAGGATGTCCTTGCCGGCGACGAAGACCTGCTTGAACTGCAAGACGACGGTGGAGATGTTGAGCCGGTCCTCCCACCAGATGCCGGCGGTGTACGAGACGTTGGCGATGCCGGGGCCCCTGGACCAGGGGGTCTTGGCGACGCGGAAGGGGCGCGAGACGGAGCCGCTGTTGATCCGGAAGGCCACCGGCCCCGCGCAGGCGCCCGGATCGAGCGCGCCGTCCGGCTCGACGATCGCGGGCTTCGACGTCGCGGCGTCGAGGGTGAGGAGGAGGCTGTTCGCGCGGCAGAGCTGTCCGACGGCTTCCCAGTACGTCGCGTCCTTGACCTCGAGGGTGACGAGCTTGTCCTTGACGGAGTTGCCGGGGACGAGCAGGGCGTTGCCGCTGAGGCGCGCGAGGTCGTCGAGCACATCGCGCAGGGGCACGTCGCGCAGCGCGAGCGTGATCTTCGAGGGGCCGAGGTTCGTGGGGATGGGCGCGTCGGATTTCTTCAGGTCGAACATCACCCCCCAGCGGTCGGCGATGCCCTTCATCACCATCTCGCAGCGGAGCTTCACCTCGGCGTCGGTCGTCTCGCCGTAGAGCTTGCGCACGATGGGGGCGACGTCGGGGCCGAGCCGCACGAGTTGCTCGACGGCGGCCTGGCGGGTCTGGAACTCGGGAGCGCCGAAATTGAGCACGGCCGAGTCGGCCAGGGCCCTGTCCTGGGCCGACATGTCCGCGGAAGCGGCCCCCGAAAAGGCGACCGCCGCGGCGAATGCGGCGGAAATGACCAGCGAGAACGCGATCTTCATGGCGCCGAGACCCCTGAAATAAGGCACGAAATCCCCGCGCCTATTAGTTGGGTGAAACGCGCCCGCTCTTTCGCGGATTTTGGCCGGTCACTCCAGAGGCTCGAGGCCGTTCGTCCAGTCCACGCCTTCGGGCCAGGCGACCTCGACGAGGCAGTCGTTGCCCTTGTCGAGGATGATGTGGCGGAAGACGTCCTTGCGTTCGGCATTGCGCCGGACATCGTCGAGGGCGTCGTGCGCGCGTCCGCGGATGCCGTCGCAGACCACGAAGGAGACGCCGCCTTCGAGCACGCCGTACCACACGTGACGGCCGTCGGGCGAGAAATGGGGAGTGAGGGGGATCTCGCCGAACTCCGGTCCCTTCCGGCCGCCGATCACCACGAAGCACCGCTTGGAGCGCATGGCGACGTAGAGGAGCTTGTCGCCCGTCGGGTCGTAGCTCATGGATTCGACCTTCTCGTGCCGGGCGATCTCGACGCCGTCCTGGATGACGATGTCCTCGCCCTGGTCGTGGCCGACGTAGGCGATGTGACGGCCGCTGTTCGCGAAGCAGCGCCATCCGATGGATTCGTAGCCCCGGGCGTCCACGCGGCCGTCCATGACGGCGAACCAGCGGTTGTCGCGCCGGCCGATGTAGGAGAAGTGCCCGGACGCCGGCGGCAGCCAGAGCCTGTCGACCTCTTCGAACGCCGGGCCTTCCTTGCCGTCGAAGACGCCGAGCGACTTGTCGCCGCGCTTCGCGAGGAAGGCGTAGTGCTCGCCGTCGCCGGAGGTGAGGACTTGCCAGACGCTGTCCCAGGCGCCGATCTTCTTCCCGTCGACGTAGACGGTCCGGCCGATCTCGCCGAACGAGAGGTAATGCTTTCCGTCGTGGCTGACGTAGTGCGTGCCCTCCGCGTCCGCGTTCTTCGGCAGCACGGCCGCCACGCGGAGTTCGCGCTCGACGGGCGCGTCGCCCCCGGCGCCGTCGGCGGGCGTCGCACCGCCCAGGGCGGAGGTCTTCGGCCACTCGTATTCCACGAGCCGCACGCGTCCCTTGTCGGTGACGAAGTAGCGGCCCAGGAGCGGCCAGGACACCTCGCCGGGGGCGACGGCCTCGTGAAGCGCGCAGATGTGCTCGTGCCTCGGGCCCTCGCGGCCGTCGAGGACGACCGCCTGGCCCCCGTCGGGCCGGGAGGCGATCCACGCGGCGTGGCGGTCGTCGGGGGTGAAGCCCATCGTCTGGGCGGACGAGTAGGGCCCGAAGTCCTTGCCGTCGGCCACGACGTAGACGTCCTTGCCCTTGAAGCCGCAGTAGAGGAATCGCTTGCCGTCGCGCGAGAGCACCGCGAAGCCGCAGCGATCCCAGACCGGCTGCTCGACGTGGTTGATGACCATGAACTTCTTGCCGTCGCGCTTCGCCCAGTAGGAGGAGCCGTCGCCCTCGGCGGAGATCATCGTGAAAAGGACTTCGTCGTATTCGCCGCTCTCCCACGTTCCGTGGGTGACGCGGAACTTCCCGGCGCCGGGGACGGGATGGCGGTAGATCTGGCTGGAGCCGTCGTCGTTGCGATACCAGCTCTGGTCGGCCTTGCCATAGGCGACGGGTCCGATGATCTGGAGGAACTTCTCCCTGAGCACGGGGGGCGCGGCGGGGGCCGCGGGCTTCGGCTGAAGGCCCTTCAGGACCATCTCGCAGCGGAGCTTCACCTCGGCGTCGGCCGTCCGGGTGAGGGCTTTCTCTACGAGCGGACGCACGTCCGCGCCCATCGCGATGAGCTTGTCCACCGCGGCCTGGCGGGCGGAAAACTCCTTGGCGCCGAACTGCGCGATGAGGGCTTCGGCCTCGGTCTTCTTATCGGCGGTCAGATCCGCCCCGGCCCCGGCGGCCATCAGCAGGAGCGCGGGGATCGCCAGGATCAGCGAGCATCGCATGAGGGCCTCTCCTTAATGTTCTCAGCCCCGGACCTCACTGCGGCAGCGGCACGTCCTTGATGGTGAACGGGTAGCTGCGGGCCTCGATGCGCTCGGGATGGACGAGGACCAGCGACCAGTTCCCTTCCTCGCCGCCGACGTGGCTGAACGTCACCTTGAGCGTCACCGCCTCCGGCCCGGGCGTCTCGGGGTCGGGGACTTGGTGGAACTGGAACTCGGAATTCTCGCCGCTGCCGCTCGTCGAGCTGTTCTGCGAGTTGAAGGAATACTCCTGGAGTTCGGCATAGGCGAAGCCCTTCGGGTCCACCAGCCGCAGTCCGTACTGTCCCTTCGGCGCGCGCTGGTGGATGAGCGGCGCACCGCCCTTGATCGTGATCTCCAGCGTCGCGGTCGCCAGTCCCGCGTTGCGCGTGAGGTCTTTCAGGACAATCGTGTACGGCCCCGACACCACCGGCTTATGCTCGTCGGCGGCTCCGAAAGCTATCGGGGCGATGCGCGCCTCTTTCCTGCCGACGGCCAGCGTCATCGTCACGGCGCCCGTGAGCGTCATCGGGCCCGGGTCGGCCGGGTCTTTGTCGTTGAAAGACGCGCTGCACTCTCCCATGCTCATGCCGCCTTCGGCCTCCCTTTCCTCGTCCCCGATGTCCTCCCCGTTGAATCCTTCCGGCGCGTGCGCGGGGGCTTCCTGCTGTGCGAAGTCGGTCCCCTTGGGCGTGCGGGCGTGGTCGAACGCTACCCGGCTCGACAGGATCGGCAGGCGGTCCTCCAGCGAGCAGGAGTAATTGATGTCGACGGTGCGCTCGTCTTCGGTCTGCGCGTTCTCGCCGCCGTCGGGCAGGCGGAAGTGGCGCGTGGAGGTGTGCGTCGTGCGCCGGGAGCAGGAGAGGAGCTTGACGGATGCCGGGCCCGCGTACGCGCCGAGGTCCACCACCTTGCCCCGCGGGATGAGCATCATCCCCTCCGGCCCCGCGTACTGCGGGATCGCGCGTAGCGCGTCGCAGATCCGGTCGAAGGCCTCCCAATAGGGCATGTCGCGCACGGAGAGGGAGATCCTCTTCTTGCTCATCGGCTCGTTGATGAGCTTGATGGGGGCATTGCCGGACTGCTTCGCGAGTTCGGCGAGGACGTCGGAGGCGGGCGTTCTGTCGAACTCCAGCGTCACGCGCGACGTCGGCAGCTTCAGCTCGCGGTCGGCCGCCAGCGACTCGGGCGTCACGCCCGTCTTCTCGCCGATGCGCTTGAGGATGATGTCGCACCTCAGTTTCAGGTCCTCGTCCTTCGACTCCCGGCGCGCCCGGTCCACCGGCTCCACCGCGGCGGCGCCCAGGTCGACGAGGTCCTTCCCCGCCGCCTCGCGCGTGGCGGGGGCGTCGTCGGAAAGCTGCTTGATGAGCGACTCGACGGACGGCTTCGCCTCGGGTGCGGCCTGTGCCCAGACGAAGGCCGAGGCCAGAAGCAGGACAATGACGGCGGACGGGGTCTTCATGGCAGCGGGATGTCCTTTATGGTGAACGGATACGATCTCTGCTCGACGTGATCGGGCCCGACGAAGACGAGCGCGGCGTCGTCGCCGTCGGGGATGTTCGTGAACGTGAGCGTCAAGCTGACCGACACGGGGCCGTCGCCGCCCCGGCGGCCCATCCAGCCGAGGTCGAAGGTCGTATCCTCGTTGCCGCGGCCGGAGGAGCGGTTGCCTTCGCTCCGGATCTCGTAGCTCCCGATGCTCCAGCAACGCGTTTCGGCGGCATCTTTCGTGTCAGCCTTCGCGTCGGCTTTCGTGTCGGCTCCGGCGAAACCTCCAGCAGAAGAATCATCTTTCGCATCGGCCTTCGTGTCAGCCTTCGTGTCGGTCTTTGTGTCGGCCTTTGCCGGGAACGCCAGCGAGAATCCGAAGCGCGCCTTGCGCGCCCCCTCATGGAAGACCGGCGCCCCGGAGCGCGCCGTGACGTCCATCTCCACCACGGCGTTGCCGCCTTCGCGGCGGGCGCTCCTGACCTTGAGCGTGTAAGGCCCGGAGACCACGTCGGCGGGGGCGTCCTTGCCGAAGACCTTTTCGACGCGGACGGCGCGTGTGCCCAGGGCCAGGCGCAGGTTGACCGTGCCTGAGACGCTCACCGGCCCCGGCTCGGTCGCCGCCTGTTGGCCGAGGGAGACGTTCGTGTTGCCCGCCCCGTTGTTGCCGTTGCCGTAGCTGCGGTAATAGCCCCAGTCCTCGCCTCCCCGGCCGTCGTCGCGCCTGGGGAGCAGTTCCGTGCCGGCCGTGTTGCGGACCGACGTGATGGGGGCCGCGACGCTCAGCACCGGCAGGCGGTCCTCCGTCATGAACTGGAAGTTGATGTAGAGCTGCTGGTTCATCTCGGCGACCGGCGGGGCCTCCTTCGGCCGGCGGAAGTTGAGGTTCGTCGACTGGCTCCGGCTGGCGCTCTGGGCCGTCACGATCATCGGGCCCGCCACCGCGCTCAGTTCCGTGAAGAGCATCCGGTCGGTGATCATCCCCCGGTTCCAGTTGGGCTCCAGATACAGCCCGCCCGCCTCCATCACCTTCCTCATCGCCTCCCAGTAGGGCGCGTCCTTCAGCGACAGCGTCACCCGGCGCTTCATCAACTGCGCATCCTGGCACTCATAGACCCGGTTGCCGGTCTGGGCGGCGATCTCTTTCAACGCCTTCTCCACCGTCTCATCCTTCAACTCCAGCGTCACCCGCGACGACGGCAGCTTCAACTCCCGATCCGTCGCGAGCGATTGGGCCGTCACCCCCGTCGTCTCCGCGATCTTCTTCAGGATCATCTCCAGCCGCAGCTTCAGGTCCTCGTCCTTCGTCTCCTTCCGCGTCTTGTCCAGCGGCTCCAGGACCTGGATCCCCATTTCCGTCAAGGCCTTCGCCGCCGCGTCCCGCACCGCGGGGGTGTCGTCGGAAAGCTGCTGGACGAGAGGGGCGATCTTATCATCCGGCTTGCCGCCGTCCGGCGCCTCGGCGCCCCACAACGCCACGACCAGCGCGAGCAGCAACGCCTGCGCAATCTTCATAGCATTTCCCTCCACGCCTTCGGCCAAACCCATGCCACGCGCACGTCACGCGTAATTATAGACATCCAATCGCCTTCGGCGAGAGGAATTTCACCTGGGAAAACGAGGCCGCCCCAGCCTGAAGACGGCCGGGGCGGTTTCCTTCTCAATCTGAGACGTGGTTACGGCAGCGGGATATCCTTGATGGTGAACGGATACTCGCGGGTCTCGTGGAGCTTGGGGAGGACGAGGACGACGTTGGTGACGCCGGCCTCATATTCGCCCTGGAAGTAGACGGCGCTTTCGCCCTTCTGCACGGGCTGCGCCCGGGCTTGAGGGTTCAGGCGTCCGCCGTCGAGGCCCCACGCGACGCCGACCGTCGCGCGGCCGCTTCCGTAGGAAAAGCCCCGGGTGCGCTTGCCGCCCTCGGTGGTTTGAACGTACCAGCCGTACGTCCCGGCGGTCCAGTAGGACGGCAGGTCGACGGGCTCGCCCTTGTACTTGGCCTCGATGGTGACCAGGAGGGCGTTCTTCTGGCCGTCGACCTTCTTCACGGTGATGGTCCAGTCGTCGACTTTGACCTCCTTGCCGACCTTGGCGAAGACGTCATCGATCATGACTTCGCGTTCGCCGGTGGCGAATTCGAGGCGGACGACGCCGGAGAGCTCGGCGACGGTGCGGGCGTCGGGCGCCGGCATGGGCAGGGAGAACTGCACGGTGGCGCAGGGCGCGGGCTTGAAGCCGGGCATGCCCATGAAACCCATTGGATTGGCCTTGCGGCGTCCCTCGGGCGTTGTCGGAAGGAGGGAGTCGCCCTTGGGCGTGACGGCCTTCGTCAGTTCGATCTCCTCGGTCAGCGGGCCGAGGCGGTCTTCCCAGAACCAGGTGAGGCCGAGGCTGAGGCCTTCCTGCCCGGGCATTCCCCACGCGGGCTGTTTGGCCACGCGGAGGAACTCGATCTTGGAGAGGTAATCGGCCTTGACGACGGCCGGCGAGGCGTAACCGGTGATCTTGAGGTCCTTCTCGGCCTCGACGAGTTGCAGGCTGCTTTCGCCGTTGCCCCCGCGACCCATGCCCATGGTCCAGTAGGCGCTGTAGACGAGCCCGAGCTTCGCGGCCGCCTGGTCGACGGCCTCCCAGTAGGTGGCGTCCTTGACGGAGAGGGTGAGCGTCTTGTCCCTGAGCTTCTCGTCGACGCGGAACGGTCTGTTGCCGGAAAACTCGGCGAGCCTGTCGACGACCTCGGCGAGAGGCACATCCTTGAAGTCGAAGGTGACGCGGGAGGCTTCGCAGGCGGACTTGTCGCCGGCGGGAACCTCGATCCTGGCTCCGTCCACGGCGGCGGCGCCGAACTTGTCGCGCAGGGCCTTGAGCACCTGCTCGCAGCGCATCTTCACCTCGTTGTCGGCGGTGTCGGCGAGGGCCTTCCTGACGATGGGCGCGACGTCGACGCCCATCTCGATGAGCCGGTCGACGGCCTTCTGCCGAGCGTCAAAGTCGGCCGCCGTGAACTGCTTGACGAGCGCCTCGACGGCCATCTTCTGTCCCGCGGTCAGATCCGCCTGCGCCGGGACGCACCAGACCAGCGCGGCCGATGCCGCGAACAGCCACGCGAACTTCCTCATGACGGCTCCTCCTTGTCTCTCTACGAGAGGGCTGCGGTAACGGGATATCCTCAAGATTCGCGAGTCGGGCCTCCGCCCCTTACGGCAGGGCGATGTCATTCAGCGTGAACGTGAAATCCTTCGCGGCGCGCGTCTCGGGGACGGTGACGACGAGCGTCCACTCCCCGTCGACGTTGGGAAGGCCTGCAAACATCACGGACACGGGGCTGCTTTGCGCGCCTCCCTCGGCCGGGGCCTTGACCGCGGGGACCGGGGCGCCGCCGTCGGGGCCCACCTGCACCTGGACCTGCACGTTGGCGCCTCCCTGGATCTGGATGCCGCCCCGCGGTCCCATCATCGGGATCGTTCTCAGGTTCGTCGGCGCGTGCGCCTCGCCGTTCGGATCAATCAGCTTGGCGCCATAGGGAGCCGTGGCGGAGAGGCCCGCGAGGTCGACGGCCTTGCCGTCGGAGGTCAACTCGAGCGTGAGGTTGCTCCAGTTCATCTGCCGGCGCGCCACGGTGACGGAGAGCTTGTCCTTGCCGGCCTCGGCGGCATCGTTCTTGCCGCCGAAGACGTCCGCCACCTTGAGTTCCTTCATGCCGTGGGCGAAGGTCATCCTGACGACGCCCTCCAGCGACTTGACGGCTCGCACGTCCTTCGGAAGCGCGGCAACCTTCGCGGTGACGGCGCCGGCGGTGCTGAGCGCGGGGGAGGCGCCCCGGATGCCGGAGGCGTCGGTGAACCTCACGACGCCGCCCTGCACGATGACGGCGCCCTGGATCATCGCCTGGGGTTGGCCCTGTCCTTCGGCCGCGGCGGAGGCGAGGGCGAGTTCCTTGCCGTCGGCGCCGACGAGCTTCGTGACCTCGGCCTTCACGTCGAGCGGGCGGAGGCGGTCTTCGCAGAACCAGGCCAGCGACACTTCGAGCGCGTTCGACTCGGCCCCCGCGGGAACGGGCAGGTATCGCTTCGTCGTCGTGACACCGGCGAGCTTGACGACGACCGGGCCGCAGTAGCTCGACACGCACTCGAAGCCCTTGCCGTCGACGAGCGCCAGCTCCGTCTTGCGATCCCGGGCCTGGCCGGTGGTCTGGACGACGTAGCAGAGCTTGAGCTGCGCGCACAGCTTGTCGAGCGCCTGCCAGTAAGTCATGTCGACGGCCTCGAACGTGACGTTCTGCGCCTCCCAGTTGTCCGGGATCTGCATGTGCGAGTTGCCCGACTGCTCGGCCATGACCTGCAGGATCTCATCGAGCGGGACGTCCTTCAGCTTGACCGTCACCTTCGACGCGTCGAGCCCGAGCTTGTCGGCCTTGTCGTCCGGGGTTGCGGCCTTCGTTGCCGTCGTCCCCTGGCCGAACGCCGCGCCACCGAGAAGCGAAAGGCTC
Source organism: Planctomycetota bacterium (assembly GCA_037439485.1). Taxonomy (GTDB): domain Bacteria; phylum Planctomycetota; class DG-23; order DATKVD01; family DATKVD01; genus JBBIVY01. The sequence continues at coordinate 21,665 of JBBIVY010000058.1, forward strand.
AGGATTGCCGCAAGAGCGCCCTTCATGTCCCTCTCCCTATCGCCCGTGGTTCTTCCGATTCGATCTTCCCTCGCCCTGGCAGGTACGCACCCCGAGACTGAGCATATATACGGCGCGGAGGTGATTTGCATAGGGAAAATCGGGTGGAAAAAGCGTGGGCGAAACGGCCTCATCCCCCGATGCCCGCCGGGTTGGGACGGGCACCGGGGAATTGGCGCAAGTCCTTATCGCAGCGTCACATCCGTGAAGCGGAACGTATACTCCTTCTCCGTCGTCTGATCGGGCACCGTCAGCTCCAGCATCCAGGCGCCGTCGACGTCGGGGACGTTCGTGAAGATCATCGTCGCGTTATTGGCGTCCACCTGGGCCGCGGGGGCTGCCGGGGCCTGGCCGCGACCGCCCATGAAGGCCATCATGCCGCCGAAGCTGCCCGTGTTGCCGCGATGCCGTTCGCCGTTCGGGTCGACGAGCGTGACGCCGTAGTCCGGGTTGCGCCCGAAGCTCGGCAACTCCGCGTCCTTGTCGTCCACCTTGTAGCTCACGGTGAGAAAGAGCATTCCGCCGCGCGCCGCGCGAGCGCCCGCGACCGGAGCGCCGCCGCCCATCCGCTGAACGCGGGTGACGGTGACCTTTGCATTCCCCGCGGCGCCCGACTTGTTGTCGCCGCCGAGGGCGTCCTCGACTTGGATCGTCTTCTTGCCCGTGCCGAAGGTCATCCGCACCGTGCCCTCGACGGAGGCGAGCTTGTCCACTCCCGCGCCCGGCGCCGCGGCGGTCACATCGACGACCCCGGCGTTGGGGCCGGTGAATCCGCCGAATCCGCCGAACATCCCGCGCGCTCCGCCCTGGCCTCGGGCGGCGCGACCGCGAACGGGCTGATCGACGGCGGCGTCCGCGGCGGGCTTGTCGAGAGCGATCTCCTTGCCGTCCGAGCCGACGATCTTCGTGACCTCGGTGTCGGTTTCAAGCGGCTGCAGGCGGTCCTCGACGAAGTAGGTGAAGGTCATGCTGAGGCCTGTTTTCGGCCCCGGGAAGCCCACCGTCGCCGCCGGGCGGAAGATCTTCGTGACCGTCGCCGTGCCGAGCTTCACCACCGCCGGGCCCGCGTAGGCGCTCACGTCCGCGCCCTCCTTCAGCGGCGCCATCCGGAACTCGCGGTTCTGAAGATCATACGTGTAATAATATCCAAGCGATGCCGCCACCTTGTCGAGCGTCTGCCAGTAGCCGGCGTCCTTCACGTCCACCGTCACGCCCTTGCCTTCCCAGTCCCTCGGCATCTGGACCTTGGTGTTGCCCGACTGCTCGGCCAACTGCGCGAGCGCCTGCTCCAGGTCGCCGTCCTTCACGCTCAGCGTCACCGTCGACGGGTCGTACCCGAACTTCCCCGGGCCTCTTTCGCCGGGCGTCGCCCGGGCGACGGAGGTCGCGGGCCGGGCTGGGCCGGCGGGAGCCGTCGTCTTCGCGTCCTCGCCCATCGCCGCGGCGCCGAACTTGTCCTTCAGCCCCTTGATCACCATCTCGCAACGGAGCTTGACCTCGTTGTCCTGCGTGTCGGCGAGGGCCTTCCTCACCGCCGGCGCTACGTCGGGCCCGATCTCGATCAGCCGGTCGACCGCCTTCTGGCGCTGGTCGAAGTCGGCCGCGCTGAACTGCTTGATGAGCGCGTCCACGGCCATCCTCTGGCCGGCGGAAAGGGCAGCGGACGCCGGCGCCGACATCGCGGCGGCGAGAAGAAGCGCAAGCGAGACGAGCATAAGACGGCGGACCATCGTAACCTCCTCGGGCGGAATGCGTCACGCAAACCCTTGGCGTGACTTGAGTTGTGGCATGAGCCCCGTTATCCGGTACAGAGCCTCCAAGCCACTCCTGTTAACGCATCCCTGCGCCGGAAGTATCGGCAAATCTCCCGGAAAATCCTCGTCCGCCTCCGATTCCATCTCTCACGCCCCACGCCCCGGACTCGCCGTCTATGGCCTCCCCGACATATACGAGACACCCAATATGGCAGAAAACCCCACCGTTTCGCCAAATCTCACCGAAATACCAAACATACCAAAGATACCA
>JBBIVY010000059.1:0-23691 GCA_037439485.1 Planctomycetota bacterium
TCAAGAACAAGCCCATCGAGCACGGCATCATCGAGCGCAGCTCGTTCAAGCCGTTTTGAAACGTTTGAAGCATTGTCTTGGGATTCCTCCGGGAGCGCAGGCTAGCACGGTTCCCGTAGAGTTACCCGAATAATTCTTGACACCATCCCAGGCGATGTACAATTGCTTGGAAGACTCCGTTGAACCAGAATCCAGAAGATCGCGAATCGAGGTTGGCCACATGAACCTAGAGTGGATGCCATTCAGGACACTTACAGAGGACAACGTTCGGTCCTTGGCACCGTCCAGACCTGGGGTCTATCTCCTCTGGGTCAAGCTGAAGAACGGCAAATGGCGTTGCTATTATGTGGGTCAGGCACAGGACTTGAGGCAGAGGCTGTTAGATCACTTGTCCAAGACAGAGCCGAATGCTTGCATCAGGAACCACATAGAGAACCACATCTCTGGCTTTGAATTCGCTGAGGTGTCAACCCAAGCTGACCGCGACGGCGTGGAAAAGTATCTTTATGATCATTTTTCGCCTGAATGTAACGAACAGGATCCTGGCGGTGAATCGAAAACGGTGAATCTTCCTTAAGCCGGTGGACAGGCACGTCAAGAATGTAAGATGCCACCAAAGGGAACGCCCCTCAGCATGAGGTCCGTCACATGGATCAGGCAAAACAAGAGAAGCTAATTGTTTTTCTCAGCGAGAAATGGGGCACGAGACCTTGTCCCTTGTGTGGCGTGGCAAGATGGAATGTCCTCGGCAAGATATTCGAGTTGCGCGAGTACCATGGCGGCAGTCTTGTTGTTGGCTCATCTTCAGTCATGCCCGTTATTCCGGTGACCTGCTCAAACTGCGGCAATACCGTATTTGTTAGCGCCGTCTTGTCCGGTGTGATTGCGCCTGATTCGGAGAAGCCCCAGGGGGAGCCGACAGACAAGCCTCCGGAAGAGACGGCGGGGGTCTCCTCGGAGAAACCCAATGAAGGATAAGCCCTCCTTCACTATGTCGCAAGACCTGGAAGTCATGGCCCCTGTCAAGGAAAAGGGCTACGGGATTCCAGTCAGAGAATGGGCTGATGTGCGACAGCAACTTTCCGACTTGGATTCCGGCTGGCCGTGGTTCAATACCGTAGGATCCGTTTTCCTGGGGGCCAGCGTCACTTGTGCAATTACAGCCCTTACTGCCAATGTGCTGGCGACGTTACCCCCTTCGACTCAGGAAAGCATTCATATTCAGTGGATCATCGCGATAGCTTCCGCGGTCGTTGGAGCAGCTTTTCTCCTTATGGAATGGCAGCATAGGAAGATTCGCTCTACGGCCGTCGAGAGTGTTATTCACCAGATGGAGTTGATTGAGCAGAGATTTCCGCCGGTGTGACAATGATCCCATCACAGTCGGGCCTGCAAGGGCATGGAGGATTCGCCATGAAGGTGCGGAAAGAACTGACGGTGGCGCTGGAGAACAGGCCGGGGGCGCTGGGGTGGTTGTGCGAGTCGCTGGCGGCGAAGAAGGTGAACGTCCTGGCGATCTCGGTGCATGAAAGCGCCGAGGTCGGCATCGTGCGGCTCGTGGTCGATAAGCCCGCGCTCGCCGAGCAGGTCGTCAGCGCGGGGAGGCAGCTCACCCTCAACTCGGCCGACGTCCTCGAACTTTCCGCGCCCAATAAGCCCGGCGTCCTCGCCGGCATCGCCCGCAAGCTCGGCGCCAAGAAGATCAACATCGACTACGTCTACGGCACCGCCGTCGGCGGGAAGAAGGCCGCGATCATCCTCAAAACCACCGACCTCAGAAGGGCCGCGAGGGCGCTCAAGGGATTCTAGATTTTCGATTTTGGGTTTTGGATTGCGGCGGAAACGGAAAGAGTCGCAGACGGAGGGGCATCGAGCGGCACGGGTGGAATCCACCGTGAGGCCACTGCATTCGATTTCGCGTTTCCCTTGCGTTCGAGGACCGAATGGCCGAACAATCAGACGAGAACAGACCGGCAGAATACGAGCGTCGCGCTCCGGGATGGGTCGTGCGATGCAAACGGTGCGGGTTCACTGAGCCGTGAGGCAATTACGGCATTCGGCTTGGCGTGGCGTCAAAGAAGAAAGGCACTATCGGCCGCTGTTCCCGTTGCGGACGCATTTGCTGCCACGTCATCGAGAAACGCAAGACAGAGTAGATCACCTGCGCGTTGCTCAAGTGCCGACTGCCGCACGGGGATTGCAGCGTAAACAGAAGGAGCCGCAGACGGGAGCGATCCCGCCTGCGGCTCTTCTTCTCCGGCGCTGCAATCCAAAACCCAAAATCTAAAATCCAAAATCAAAGTGCCCCTCCCCCTCTCCCCCAAGGGGAGAGGGGGAGGAGAAGCGGCCTCACGCCTTGCGATAGAGTTCCAGCCGCACTTGGTCCATGAGCCCCCAGGGCCAGAGGATGTAATCCGGCGTGTAGCGGTAGTCGTCGCGGAGAAACTCGCCGGCGCCGGTCCAGGGGGTCTTGCCGATGGAGTTGTGCAAGGGACCCATCATGTTCTTGGGCGAGCCCATGACCTCGATCTCGATGCGGTTGGCCCCCGTTTTCAGGTGCTTCGTCACGTCCAGGCCGTCCGCCGCGCGCCAGGGGATGAACCCGGCGTGCGCGCCGTTGATGCGCACCTCGATCACCGTGGCGCTGAACTTCCTCAGATAGAGGAAGGCCTTCGCGGGCTTCTTCGCGAGCTTCACCGACTTCCGGTAGATCATCCCGCCGGGGTAGTGCGGATATCCCTGAAGCGTCCAGTCGCCGGTGCGCAGCGTTTCGGGCTCCGCGACGATCGCCCGCGAATGGGCGCATACGCCGAAGTCGCCCATGATGAAGCAGTCCTCCACCTGCATCGTGTCGACGGTGTTGCACGAAAGCACCAGGCGGTTGAGGCCCTCCTTCAGCTTCGGCAGCATGACCTTCGCCATGTTGCGGTCGAGGTACCAGCCGGATTTCTTCGCGGCGACCTTCTTGCCGTTGAGCGTGAGGGTGAAGAGGTCGGCCTCCTCGAGGACGAGGAAGAGCTTGCCCTTCGGGACGACGTCGACGCGGAACTCGAAGTGGTATTCCGTGGGCGCGGGGCCGATGTTCTTGGGATCATGCACCCACGTCCATCGCTGGTGGGCGCCGTTGTCGTTATTGACGCGCAGGCCGAGTTTCGCGCGCACCTGCATCTGGGCCTTCCAGAGCTGCATCGGCTTCGAGAGCGCCCCGCCCTTGACGCGCCAGCGGCAGACGTCGAGCGTCAGGGCGTTCGGGTCGGTGCGCCTGAAGTCCCACACCGGGCCGAGGTAGATCGTCCGGTCGGCGCGCAAGTCGTCGGAGAGGTCGGGCGTGTCGTTCTTCTCCCACGTGTTGCGGAAGGGGAAGAGGAGCGGCGTCTCGGCGGCTTCGACGGCGGGCACCTTCGAGGTGTCGAGGACGTAGATCCGCGAGCCCGCCGGTCCGAGCGTCGCGCGCCAGCTTGTGGCCTTGCCGTCGTAGTGCGAATCGACCGCGCGCACCTCGCCGGTCAGCAGGTCCCACTCCTCGACGGCGCCGCCCTCGGCCAGCGACACCGCGGCCTGGTAGCTGGAGTTGCGGTCGAGGTTCGTGATGAAGAGGATGCGCCTGGCGCCGTCGGTGCGGAGTTGCGTCATGAGCGCGTCGATCTCGTCGCCGGTGACGCCGCGGAGGCGGAGCTTCGCCGGGGAGACCGTCTCGAGCACGCGGCCCAGTTCCGCGGGCGACTCGACGACGGTGACGCCGGGCCGCGAGAAGAGCGCGGCGAGCGACGGGGAATCGAGTCCGTCGACGAGCGTCGGCAGCGGCTTGATTGCGACAATCCGGCCCTGCTGGGCGAGGAACTTCTCGAGCAGGCTCACCGTCGACGACGCGACGGTCTTCATCGGCGGCAGCACGACGAGCGGGTAGCCGGCGAGGTTGACGAAGAGCTTCGAGCCCTCGATGCGGGCGTGCTTCTCCATGATCATTTCGTCGCCGAAATCGAAGTCGCGGTGGAGGCCCAGGAGCGCGCGCTGCGTCGCTTCGAGACGGTTGTTCCAGAGGTTCACCGCGTCCGTGCGCTTGTAGTCAAATTCGCACCAGGCGCTCGAAATGGGGTGAATGACGAGGATGTCGCGCACGGCGTCGCCCTGCGTGAGCATGAGGCCGAGGCGGGAGAAGTAGTCCTCGTGGACCTTGTTGTACTTCCACCAGGTGTTGTTGTAATTGAAGCTCGGCGGATAATCGCGCTTGGCGCAGCCCTTGAGCGTGTAGAGCGTGAGGTGCGGGCAGCGCAGCGTCACGCCGAGGGCGTATTCCCAGTCGCCGACCCACTTGATGCCCTCGAACGTGAACTCCCAGCCGGTGCAGCCGTACAGCTCGCTGAGGACCCACTTGCGGCCGAACTGGCGCGCGACCGACGAGGTCTGCTTGGGGGTGAGGAACTCGCCGGCCTGCTCGGTGAGGATGTCGATGCCCGGGGCGCCCTGGTACTGGTAGTTGGGCATGGCCGCGCCCGCTTCCTGCATCTGGATGAGGAGCGAGCCTTCCTGGTTGAAATGCCCCGTCCATGTCAGACCCCGGCTCGCCGAATACTCGCCGAGCTGTTTCGAGAAGTTCTCGCTGAAGAGTTCCGTGATCGTCCGCCAGTAGTCGTGGCGGACCTTCGGCGACCGCGAGTCGTCGAAGAAGAACGACGGAATGTGGTCGAGGAAGTCCGCGGCGCGCCGCTTCCGGTGCTCCGCCGGGAAGAGCGAGGTCCACATCGTGACGCGTTCGGCGCCCGGGAAGTACGCCGCGGCGTTCGGCTCGTCGGTGAAGATGCCGGGGACGACGTCGGGGATGAACTCCTGGAGTTCGTCGGCGTAGGGGACGTAGGTGCTTTCGAGGAAGTGCCGCACGCTCTCGGCGGACAGGTTGTCGCCGTAGTGGGCGCCGTTGTGCCAGGCGTCCGCCGGGCGCGTCTCGCCGGAGAAGGAGAGGATGACCTCGCCGGCGGCGGGGGTGGCGGGGCTCTTCGCGTCGAGCCGGCGCGAGGAGAGGAGGTTGTGTCCGTCGAGCTTCACGGCGAAGACGGCGACCTCCTTGCCCGCGGGGGCGTAGGACTTGTCGTGCGTACGCATGACGAGGACCTTGACGTGGCACTCGTCGCTCTTCTTGTCGATGAGCCCGCCGGCGAAACCCGAGGGCCAGCGGTCCTCGTCGTAAAGCCACGCGTTCATGCCGACCTTCTTCGCCTCGTCGCAGGCGGTCCTGACGCACTCCATCCACTCCGGGCCCATGTAGGGCGTTTCGAGGCCGACGCGGGAGTGCATGAAGAAGCCGCCCATGCCGTGCTCTTTCATGTCACGAATCTGCCGGCGGATTTCGTCGGGCTTCATGAGGTTGTTCCACGACCAGAATGGGGCGGAGCGATAATCTTTGCCGGGGTTAACGAATTCCTTCTTCAGAGCGTCGCTCATGAGTTTCTCCTGTGCCGAATCGGGGTCTCGGAAAGGCTGATGATGATAGACAGGCGTTCGGGGGGAGGCAAGCGGAAAGCGAACGGGCCGGAGCGCGGAGGCGAAACGGTTTGACAGGCGCCGGAACGGGGGGCATACTTGGACTACCGGTCGAGCTTCCTTCCCCCGTCACGGAGAAGGCGTCATGATTCGCCGACACGCCATGTCTGCCGTTGCGCCGTGCTTCGAAACGCTGGAGCCCCGCTGGCTCCTGTCGGTCTCCGATCCTTACGCGGACGTGCCGTCGGTGACGCCGACGAGCGGCGAGGACAACAAGTTCTGGACCTGGTCCGGCACGATCGCGATTCCGGAGGGCCCCGGCGGCGCCTGGGTCGGCGTCGACTGCCTGACGCCCGGCACCATTCCCACCGGCGCCGCGGTCACGCGCGTGGCCGTCCATTACGCCATCACCCACACCTACATTGGCGACCTGCAGGTCCAGCTCTACGACAGCACGCACACCTGGTACGTGCGCACCAACGAAGGCGGCTCGGCGGACAACATCAACGAGACGCGCTTCGACGCGGCGACCTTCGTCGGCGACACCCCCGCGCAGGACTGGCACTTCCGCGTCCGCGACACCGTGGAGCGCGACACCGGCACCCTCGACCTCGTCGAGCTCACGGTCTATTACGCCACGTCCGTCAATAACCCGCCGATCATCTCGGGCGTCCCGAATGTCGCCATCGACGAGAACACGACGTTCCCGTCTGGAGGGACTGTCCCTCCTGGCACGACCGCGGAGGGGACGGTCCCAGACAGCGGGACAGTCCCCTCCTCCTCGACCCCCGCGAAGCTCGGCTGGGACGGCGACACCTCCGGCTTCTCGTCGGCCTCGGGCGCGCTGGGCGATGCGACGCCTACGGGCACGACCTTCCGCTCCGACCTCGAATTCGGCGGCACCTGGTGGGATGCCAACAAGACCCTCAGCAACACGCAGGACGACCTCATGTGCTGGGCGGCGGCCTCCTCCAACATGCTCGAATGGACCGGCTGGGGAAGCGTCACGGGCCTCTCGACCTCGCAGCAGATCTTCCAGTATTATCAGAATCACTGGACCGACGACGGCGGCATGATGCAGTACGGCTGGAGCTGGTGGTTCTCGGGCGCGAACCCGTCTCAGGGCTGGTACGGCTGGTCGCAGGTCGATGTTGCGGGCGGCGGATTCTGGACGGGCTATTCCATCTCGAGCTACTTCCACGACCAGGAAGACCCCGCGCAGGCCATGACGGCCATCGACCAGTATTGCCGCGCCGGCTACGGCGTCACGCTCGGCATCTACGGCCCCGGCGGCCACGCGATCACGGTGTGGGGATTCAACTACAACCCGTCCAATCCGACGCAGTACTACGGCCTCTGGATCACCGACTCCGACGACGACAAGTCGAGCAACTCGCCCCCGGACCGCCTGCGCTACTACGAGGTCGCCCAGTCCGGCGGCCGGTGGTACCTGCAGAACTACTACGGCACGAACTCCTGGTACATCGGCGCCGTGCAGGCCCTCGACCGCAAGCCCGGCAGCACGCCCACGCCCGTCAACCCGAGCGACGTCGACCTCTGGCAGTACGCCTCCGACGCCGAGACGCCGAGCGACCAGCTTACCTACACCATCGTCGGCAACACGAACCCGAACTGCGGCGTCTCCATCTCGGGCAACCGCTACATCGACCTCGCCCCGGCGCATGACTGGTCGGGCGTGAGCTACGTCACGGTGCAGGTCTCCGACGGGCAGCTCTCGGCCACCGATACGTTCCGGGTCACCGTGAACCCCGTGAACCAACCGCCGACGATCGCGGGCCTGCCGGACCAGTCGCTTCTCAAGAACTCCACGAAGCCCTACGCCGTCTACCTGCCGAGCTACGCCTCCGACCCGGAGACCGCTTCCGCGGCGCTCAGTTACGCCATCGTCGGCAACACCGACTTGCGATGCGGGGCGTCGATCGTCGCCGGCGCCTACATCAGCCTGGCGCCGACCGCGGGATGGACGGGTTACTCCGACGTGACCGTCCAGGTCTCGGACGGCCAGTACATCGCGACCGACGTTTTCCGCGTCACCGTGTCGAACCCCGTCGTGGACCTCGTCGGGACGGTGACGCCCATCGTCATGGGCACGCCGACGGGGCCGATGGGGTATCACCTCGTGCAGCTCGCGGTGCGCAACTCCGGCAGCGCCACGGCGTCAAGCCTCGTAACGATGCAGCTCTGGGCCTCGGCCGACGGCGTGCTAGGCTCGGGCGGCGACGACTATAAGCTCGCCGAGATCCGTCCCTACGTCTACCTGCCCTCGGGCACGACCGGATACTACTACTTCTCCTACCTTGTTCCCGACAACATCCCCGCGGGGACCTACAACCTCGTCGCCGTGGTCGATTCGTCGAATGACGTCGTCGAGTCGAACGAGTCGAACAACCAGGCGTCGATCGCCGGCCGCGTCGTCATGCAGAACCCGGACCTGACGGTCGCCTTCCAGGCTCTCAGCCTCCCCTCGACGTCGCGCGGCTCGTGGGGCGTCGCGGTCCTGCGTGTGAACAACATCGGCACGGCATGGGCTTACGGCCCGGCCGACCTCCAGGTCTGGGCCTCGTCCGACGGCGTCCTCGGCAACGGCACGGGCGACACGCTCCTCGCGACGCTCCACAACTACTGGATTGTCCTCCCGCCGATCGCGGGCGTTCCGGCTTACTACGCCGCCGTGTTCCAGCTTCCGACGGGACTGGCGCCGGGGAGCTACTCGATCATGGCGGTCGTCAATTCGTCGAACGCGCTCGCCGAGACGAACCTGTTCAACAACACGGCGGCCTCGGCGAGCGTCTATCCGGTGACGGGGGCCCCCGTTGTAGGGGCACGGCATGCCGTGCCCGTCTTGACGGCAGGACCGGCCTCGTCTGTGGCGGCGGATGTCATCACACCCATCGTTGCTGTCGCGCCGAGTACCCCGCGGGCGATTCCGCCATCGGTCCCGCTCCAGACAGCGCGGGCATCCCGACGCGTCGGGATGCCCCTACAGAAGGGGCCGAAGGAGCCCGCGTTCATCGCCGGCCACGTTCCGTCGCGCGACCTCTTCGGGTCGCTCGCGGCGCTCGACATCCCGCTAGAGGCGTCATGAGCCTCCGTTAATTCTGCGCGAAATGGTGCAAATGTTTGGCACTACGGCTTTGCCGCCTCGCCGGACCCCTTTTCCCGCCCGGATATCGCCCCCTGTATGAGGCGCTCGAGCTCGGATTATCGGCCTCAACCCCAACGCATCGTATTGCCAAAATTCTGCACTTTACGGCCCTTTTGAGCCTCGCGGAGAACTCCTGATTTCTCAAGTCCCGCCTCGCGGGATTCCGATTTTAGTATGTGGCAGGGGAGCATGTTTCAGGCTGTTGCCGGGCGCCCGTGGCGCGGCGTCCTCGGCCCGGTGGGGGGTTGTGCTAGGAGGCTCAGATGTTGTCGATGCGCACCCCCGCTGCAAGGCGGCCCGCCTTCGAGCCGCTGGAGTCGCGAGTCCTGCTGTCCGCCACCGACACCTCGCTCGGACTCACTTCCTTCGTCTCCACAGGCGACGCCTCGACCCCGTCGGTGAACGCGTCGCTCTCGTCGGACCACGTGGCCTGGACCTGGTCGGGCTCGATGGCCATTCCGGACGGGCCGAGCGGCGCCTGGGTCGGCGTCGATTGCCTCCCGGCCGGATCGCTTCCCGCCGGCGTCACCGTCACGCGCGTCGTCGTCCACGAAGTCATCACGCACCCCTACATCGGCGACGTCCAGGTCGAGCTCTACGACGGGGCGCACACGTGGATCGTGCGCAGCAACGAGGGCGGCAACGGCACCACCATCAACGACACCCGCACCGACACGACGACCTTCATCAGCGACGCCGCCGACCAGGAGTGGTCCCTCCGCGTCCGCGACACCGCGCTCCTCGACGCCGGCACGCTCACGGGCCTCGAAGTCGACGTCTACTACTCCACGCCGGCGAACACCGCGCCCATCCTCTCGAGCCTTCCGGACATCACGATCAACGAGAACACCACCTTCCCGTCGAGCTCCACCGGCACGCAGCCGACCGCCGGCCAGAACGCCATGAAGCTCGGGGCGGACGACGTCTCGCTCGTGGCGGCGGCCTCGAGCCCGCTGGGCGACGCGACGCCCGCGGGGGCGATGTTCCGCTCCGACCTGACGTTCGGCGGCACCTGGTGGGACGCCAACAAGACCCTGAGCAACACCGACGACGATCTGATGTGCTGGGCCGCCGCGGCGTCGAACATGCTCGAATGGACCGGCTGGGGCAGCGTCGCCGGGCTCACCAGCTCGCAGCAGATCTTCCAGTACCTCAACGCCCATTGGACCGACCAGGGCGGCATGATGGAATACGCCTGGGACTGGTGGTTCTCCGGCGCGAACCCGTCCGCGGGCTGGAGCGGCTGGTCGCAGGTGGAAGCCGCGGGCGGAGACTTCTGGCCGAGCAACTCCATCTCCAATTACTTCCACGACCAGGAGACCCCCTCGCAGGCGATGACCTCCATCGACCAGTGGACCCGCGCCGGCTACGGCGTCACCATCGGCCTCTACGGCGTGGGCGGACACGCGATCACGGTCTGGGGGTTCAACTACGACCCGTCCAACCCGACGAACTACTACGGCATCTGGGTCACCGACTCCGACGACGACAAGTCCAGCGACTCGCCGGCCGACCGCCTGCGCTATTACGACGTCTCTCTCTCGGGCGGGAAGTGGTATCTCCAGAACTTCTACGGCTCCAATTCCTGGTACATCGGTTCCGTCGAGGCCCTCGACCGCAAGCCGGGCGGCACGACCGAGCCCTCGCAGGTCGACCTCTGGCAGTACGCCTCCGACGCCGAGACCTCGAGCGGACAGCTCACCTACACCATCGTCGGCAACACCAACCCGAGTTGCGGCGTCTCCATCTCGGGCAACCGCTGGATCGTCGTCAGCCCGACGCACAACTGGTCGGGCGTGAGCACCGTCACCGTGCAGGTCTCCGACGGGCAATACACCTCCACCGACACGTTCCGCGTGACCGTCGTCGCGGTGAACCAGCCGCCGACGATCTCCGGCCTGCCCGACCAGACCCTTCCGGAGAACACGAAGAACCCGAGCGCGGTCTACCTGCCGAGCTACGCCTCGGACCCGGAAACCGCGTCGCCGTCGCTGACCTATACCATCATCGGCAACACCAACCCGTCCTGCGGCGTCTCGATCGTCTCGGGCGCCTACCTGAGCCTGGCGCCCACGGCGGGATGGATCGGCTATTCGGATATCACGATCCAGGTGACGGACGGCCAGTACACGTCGACCGACACCTTCCGCGTCACCGTGACGGCCCCGACGGTCAGTCTCAGCGGCACGCTTTCGCCGCTCTACGTGCCCGACCCCACCGGGCCGCTCGGCTATAACCTCGTCCAGCTCCAGGTGCGCAACACGGGCAACGCGACCGCATCGAGCCTGGCCACGATGCAGCTCTGGGCCTCCGGCGACGGCGTCCTCGGCGGCGCGGACGACTTCAAGCTCGCCGAGATCCGCCCCTACGTCTACCTGACCGCCGGCTCGACCGGCACCTACTACTTCTCCTACGTCCTGGCGGGCAACATCCCCGCCGGGACCTACAGCCTCGTCGCCACCATCGATGTGTCGGGCGACATCCTCAAGTCCAACACCTCCGCCGCGCAGACCTCCATCGCCGACAGCCTCGTCGTGCAGAACCCCGACCTCACCATCAGCATCCCCGTCGTGGTCCTGCCGCTGACGACGCCCGGCTCGTGGGTCGTGACGGTCCTCAAGGTCGACAACGCCGGCTCGGCGTGGACCTACGGCCAGTCCGACATCCAGGTCTGGGCCTCCACCGACGGCATCCTCGGCAACGGCACGGGCGACACGCTCCTCAGCACGCTCCACAATTACTGGATCGTCCTGCCGCCTCATGTCTCCGGCTACTATGTTGCGGTGTTCCAGCTTCCGTCGAGCCTGGTCTCCGGCGAGTACTCCATTATGGCCGTGATCAACCCGACGGGCTCCATCGCCGAGACGAGCCTTGCGAACAACACCGGGACCTACAAGACGACGTATTCGCTGGGCGTCCAGAAGGCCGCGGCCGCGCCGCTGGGGCAGGTGGCGCAGGTTTCCGCGACGCGCGCGTCCGCCCAGTCGTCCGAGTCTCCGGCGGCCGTGAGCGATCCGGAGCCGATCAGCGTCTCCTCGTCGGCCTCCGGCGCCGTGACGCCGGCGGAATCCGGAGTTTCTGTTGCCAGTTCTTCCCCGAGCGGTTACGATGGACACGTCGCGTCCCCCACGACGACGGGCGCTCCCGAGAGGTCGGGACACCGGTTGCTCGCCGTGTTTGGGCACGCGGTGAAAAGTCCGTTCGAATCGCTTGTGGGATTGAATGTCCTCTAGCGCAACACCTCAAGTCGAAGCGTCTTCATCAGGCGCCGCGCATCCCCCGAAGCCTCTCATCTGGCTCCGGGAGATCCGCGCGCCTTTCCTCGTTGCCTCCGCCGTGCCCGTCATCGTCGGCTCGGCCGCCGGTTACGCCTCGTGCGGGCATTTCCAGTGGGGCTACTTCGTCGCGGCGCTCTTCGGGGCGATGCTCCTCCACTCCGGCGCCAACGTCGCCAACGATTTCTTCGACCACCTCTCCGGCAACGACGAGGCCAATCACAACCTCACCCCGTTCTCGGGCGGCAGCCGCGTCATCCAGCAGGGGCTCATGACGCCCCTCGCGGTCATCGTCGAGGCGGGGCTCCTCTGGGCGGCGGGCGTCGGCATCGGCGCGGTCCTCGCCATCCGGCTCAACAGCGCCTTCCTCTGGCTGGTGACGTTTGCCGGGTTCGCCGGCGGGTTCCTCTACACGGCCCCGCCCGTCCGGCTCGGATACCGCGGCTTCGGCGAGTGCGCGTTCGCGATCATCTTCGGCGTGCTGCCCGTCATGGGCGCGTTCTACCTGCAGACCGGCGCGCTTGCGGTCTGGCCGCTCATCCCCGGGGCGCTCTCGGGGCTGCTCGTAGCGCTCATCCTCTTCGTGAACGAGTTCCCCGACGAGGAGGCCGACCGCGCGACGGGAAAGCGCACGCTCGTCGTGATCCTCGGCCGCGACCGCGCGGCGCGCGCCTATTACGTCGCGATGGGAGGGACCTACGTCGCGGCGGGGCTTGCGGCGTGGCTCGTGCCGCCGATGCGCGTGGCGGGGATACTCTTCATGGCCACCGCGCCGCTTCTGGCCGTCACGCTCCGATACGCCGCGCGCGAGCTGCCGAAGCCCACGGGCAAGTTCGTCGCCAACGCCCTTACGATCCTCCTCTTCGCCGTCACGGGCCTGTCGATGGCGGCGGGGTTTCTCATTTCCGGTCTCTTTAAGTAGGGGGTCACCTATGTGTGGCCCCGTGTTTCTTCTTCTCTCTTGGCGGTCTTCTCTTTCGGGATGAAGAAGCACGGGGGGACACATAGGCCCCCCCTACAAAGAGAAGAGAGTTGAACCGCTGAGCCCTCCGCGATAGAATCCACGTTATGCCGACGAAGACCTTCTATATCGAGCTTCCTCCCGACGCGTCGCCGACGCTGCGACTGGGGGCGCGGGAACTGTCGCACTACGTCCGCGCGGTGCTGGGGTGGGAAGAGCAGCCGGAACGCGCCGAGGGGGCCTACCGCTTCCGCCTAGGCACGCGGCGGACCTCGTTCGTCTTCCGCACCTTCCTCAATCAGGTGATGCGCCCGCTGGGCGACGACGGCTTCCGCACCGTCGCCGACGCGACCACGACCACCTTCTCCGCCGAGACCGAGAAGGGCGTGCTGAACGCCGTCTATTCGTTCACCGGCAGCTTCTTCCGCCTCACGCGCATGGAGCCCGGTCCTATCGGCGAGATCCTGCCGCGCCGCGAGGTGCGTCCGTGGTGGCCGCTCGACACCGTCGAGATCCCGGCCTTCGCCGTCCGCGGGATGCACGTCACCGAGAACACCCAGTGGTATCGCGAGGAGGACGTGCGAGCGCACTTCGAATGGATGGCGCGCAACCGGCTCAACCACGTCGTCGTCTACGCGAACTACTCCTACGAGCGCCTCAAGAAGGTCCTCGTCGAGGAGTGCCGCCTGCGCGGCATCACGCTCGAGGTCGAGATCCTCACGCACAACCTGTTCCTGCCGATGGATCTCTTCGACGGGCATCCGGAGTATTTTCCGCTGATCCACGAGGCCGCGCCGTCGAAGCCGGAGGGGACGGTCCCGAGCGGCGGGACAGTCCCCAAGGGCGCACGCGTCGGCCGGTCGTTCGTGCAGCGTTGCGCGTCGAGCCGCGAAGGCATTGCGCTTTACGTGAAGAACCTCCTCGCCTGGGTCCGCGAGCATCCCGAGGCCGACGTGGTCTCGCTCATGTCCAACGACGGCCGCGGCTGGTGCGAGTGCGACGGCTGCCGCTCGATGTCTCCGGCGGAGCAGTTCTCGAAGTTCCTCTACCCGGCGCTCGCCGCGCTTCGCACCGAGTTCCCCGAGCGGCCGTTCTCCTCGCGGGCCTATTGCTACCGCTACGATCCGCTCGTGCCGGACGCGGAATGCCGGCTCGGCGTCGGGCTCATGTTCGACACCTTCATCCGCTGCCCCTGGCACGAGCTCGGCAGCGACGCCTGCGACGTGCCCGTGCGGAACCCGGACGTCCACAACACGTCGAAGGGCAAAACGGCGAATTCGTACCTCCTCACGGTGCTCCGCGAGTGGAAGTCGATCGCGACGGGGCAGGTCTACGTCTTCGAGAACTACGCCCCGCACGGCCGCGTCTCGCAGCCGATCTTCAACCCCGAGGCGATCACGCGCGACATGACCACCTATCGCCGGCTGGGCCTCGACGGCGTGGTCGTGCAGGCGCACACGCACTCGTTTGGCAGCTACGCGTTCAACTACAAGCTCTTCTCGCGCCTGGCCTGGAACCTCGACAGCAACTGGCGCGGCATCTGGCCCGACCTCTGCGTGAAATACTTCGGCGGCTACTCGATGCGCGCGCTGGACCTCTTCGAGCGCCTGCGCGACCGCGGCGAGGGCCGGTTCACCGAGGCCGAATGGAAGAGCCTCGATCAGCTCATGGGCCCCGCCTTCAGCGGCGAGGGCGATCTTTTCACCCGACGCTACGCGCGCCTGCGCGAGAGCTTCCTCTACATGCGCGAGCTGGCGAGGTTCGATTCCTGCGGCGAGAGGCTGCGCAAGGCCCGGAGCGAAGGCTGCTGGGACGAGACGCTCGCCGCGGCGAAGGAGGCGCATAAGTCCTTCCTCGACGCCTGGGACATCGTCGCGCGCAACTCGGGCTCGGGGATGTTCGACACCGTCGACGTCCTCGCGAAGTTCATGACGCGCGGGACGAACGCCGAGGATCTCGGCGACCGGTTCGAGTGGTTCCCGCGGCCCTTCTGGCAGACCCCGGACAAGCGGCGCCGGGTCGTCTTCTGGGATTACCTCGCCCGCCTCGAGGCCGAGGGACTCTCCATCGACGACCTCCTCGCCCGCGTCGAGGGTGAATTCTCCTCCTGGCGCGACCGCTTCGCCGCGATGGCCCCCCGGCTCCCGGAACTGCTCGATCACGTTGACTTTGGATTCTAATTAGGGACGCTACCCTTACTCGCCGAAATAACGACTTACGTTGAATTAGGGTAGCGTCCCTAATTAGAAAACTGCTTGACGAGGGGTGATGGGCGGGGTAGGACGTTATCAGGCGCGTATGCGAGGGGAGGAATCGCCATGGCGAATATCCACGACAGCATCACCCAGGTCGTCGGGCACACGCCGCTGGTGAAGATCCAGCGGCTCGTGTCGGGGCCGGGGGCGGAGGTGCTGGCGAAGCTGGAGTTCATGAACCCGCTGTCCAGCGTCAAGGACCGCATCGGGCTGGCGATGATCGAGGCGGGCGAAAAGGCCGGCAAGATCGGCCTGGGCACCGTGATTGTCGAGCCGACGAGCGGCAACACGGGCATCGCGCTCGCGTTCGTTTGTGCGGCGCGCGGCTACCGCTGCATCCTGACGATGCCGGACTCGATGAGCGTGGAGCGGCGGAAGCTCCTGCGGGCACTGGGGGCGGAGCTGGTGCTGACCCCCGCGGCCGAGGGAATGCCCGGCGCCATCCAGAAGGCCGAGAGACTCGTTCGCCAGACGCCGGGCGCCTATATGCCGCAGCAGTTCGAGAATCCCGCGAACCCCGAGGCCCATCGTAAGACCACCGCCGAGGAGATCTGGCGCGACACCGACGGGAAGTTCGACGTCTTCATCTCCGGCGTCGGCACGGGCGGCACCCTCACCGGCTGCGCCCAGGTCTTCAAAGAGCGCAACTCGAAGGTGAAGATCGTCGCCATTGAGCCGAAGAACTCCGCCATCCTCTCGGGCGGCAAGCCGGGACACCACGGCATCCAGGGCATCGGCGCCGGGTTCATCCCCAAGGTGCTCGACGTGTCGCTCATCGACGAGGTCATCGCCGTCGGCGACGAGGAGGCGATGGAAACCGCCCGACGCATGGCCGTCTCCGAAGGCATCCTCTGCGGCATCTCCTCGGGCGCCGCCCTCTGGGCCGCCCTCCAGATCGCCAAGCACCACGACATGGAGGGCAAGCGCATCGTCGTCATCCTCCCGTCCTGCGGCGAGCGATATCTCTCCACGCCGCTCTTCGCGCATCTCGGGGACTGAGAGAACAGACGTTGCATGTTGCAGGTTGAAAGTTGAAGGTTAACGGAAAGAGATGCGGGCGGGGGCTTCTTAGCCTTCAACATTCAACCTTCAACCCGGAACATCGCCCGCCGCAAGCGATCCGCGCGACGCGGAGTCGCCCCATTGAAAGGAAGTCATGGCCCGCGGCATCGGCCTCCTCTCCGGCGGACTCGACAGCATGCTCGCCGTGCGCGTCCTCAAGGACCAGGGCGTCGACATCCTCGGCGTCGCGTTCGTCACGCCTTTCTTCGGCAGCGCGCGCGCCGAGAGCGCGGCGGAGTTCCTGGGCGTGCCGCTGCGCGCCGTCGATATCACCGAGGTCCACTTCGAGGTCGTGAAACATCCGAAGCACGGCCACGGAAAGAACATGAACCCGTGCATCGACTGCCACGCCCTGATGCTCCGCACGGCGGGGCGCATCCTGGAGGCGGAGGGGTTTGACTTCCTCTTTACCGGCGAGGTGCTCAACGAGCGGCCGATGAGCCAGACGCGGCCGTCGCTGGATATCGTCGCGAAGGACTCGGGGTTCCGGGACCTCATCCTGCGTCCGCTTTCGGCGAAGATGCTGGAGCCGACGAAGCCGGAGCGCGAGGGGCTCATCGACCGCGAGAGGCTCCTCGACCTGAGCGGCCGGTCGCGCAAGCCGCAGATGGAGCTTGCGAAGAAGTACGGCATCGACCGCTACCCGTCGCCCGCGGGCGGATGCCTGCTGACGGACCCGGCCTATTCGAAGCGCCTGCGCGAGTTGCTCGACCACGAGCCGAACCCGGACATCGACGACGTGAGGCTGCTTTCGCTCGGTCGGCATTTCCGCCTCGGCGCGAAGACGAAGTTCATCCTCGGCCGCAAGGAGTCGGAGAACGACGCGCTGGAGACGTTCCTCCGCCCCGGCGACGCGAAGCTCTTCGCCCTCGGAGTCATGGGCCCCACGGGACTCTTCCGCGGCCCCGCCGACGAAGACGCGCTCGCGCTCGCCGCCGCTTTTTGCGTCCGCTACAGCGACGCCCCGAAAGAGACCCCCGCAACCGTCCGCATCGAAGCCTCCGGCGGCTCCCGCGATATCCAGGTCCTTCCCGCGATGCAGGACGTCATCGATGCCCGGCTCATCTGACCGCCGAGATTCGCGACCCATTCGTCGCTTGATCGCGCCGGGGCGGGCACTATACTATAATCAATCGATAGTCAGGCTCGGAAACGCTGTGCGCTCTGGCGGGAGGCGGACATGGACGTCCGGCGTTGGATGGTGTCGTCGCTGCTGCTGGTTGCGTTCGCCGTGCCGGCGCAGGCGGGCGAGGGCGTCGCGGTGATCGTCGCGGTGGGCGATGACGGGGCGGGGGGAAAGGTCGCCACGGCCGAAGCCGACGCGCAGGCGCTGGAGGGCCTGCTCACCGACCTGTGCGGCTACCCCGTCGCGAAAACGTCCGTGATGATGGACGCGTCGTCGGAGCGGGACAAGCCGACCCTGGCGAACGTGAAAGCGCGGATCGAGGCCGCGGCGAAATCGGCCGGGGCGGACGATCGGCTGCTCGTCTATATCACGTGCCGCGCGGCGGCCGCGAAAGAGGACGTGACGCTCGTCTCCATGCGCGGCGCCGGTCGCGAGGGCGTGTCGCTGGCGTGGGTTGTCGAGACGCTCTCGAAGTCCCCGGCGGCGTCGAAGATGGTCGTCGTCGATGCCTCGTGCGCCGATGAGGAGGCGAAAGGCATCGAGGCGTCGGCTGTAAAGGCCGCGCCCGCGGCGGCGAAGGTGGCGGTGATCCTGGCGACAGGCTCGCGGCCGGCGTGGGTAGCGGAGGCGGACGACGCGGCCGAGCGCAGCACGTTCAGCGCGGTGCTGGCGAAGGGCCTGGCGGGCAAGGCGGACATCGACGGCGATTATTGCGTGAGCGCGCACGAGTTGGAGTTGTGGCTGCGCTCCGACCTCATGACGAGGCGCTTTCGCGGGGAGCGGCCGTACGGCCTCGCCGCTCTCGGCACGGGACACGGCGACCCGCAGGTGGAGGCGGCGAGGCTCAAGGCACCGGAGCTGGATGCGGAGGAGAAGAAGGCGGCGGACGAGGCGTATGGGCGCGGCCCGGGCCGGTCGCGCGCGGAGCAGGCGAAGTGGTACACCGAAGCCATCCGCCGGAATCCCCGCCAGGCGGGTCTGTACTATGACCGCGGCTTCCAGTACTTCTGCCTCAGCCGCGGCCAGGAAGCCTGGATGGACTGGACGAGGTGCCTGGAACTCGACCCGAAGCACTCCTGGGCGCTGAACATGCGGGGCAACCTGCTTGTAGGGCTGCGGCTTTACGACGAGGCCCTCGCGGACCTCGACAAGGCCATCGAGATCGAGCCCGACCTGCCCCTCCCTTACAACCACCGCGGACGCGTCTACTCGGCGCAGGGCAAACTCGACCTCGCCGTGGAGAACTTCACGAAGGGCATCGAGCTGCTCGACAAGAAAGGCCGGCCCGACGACGAGTGGCTCCTGATGCACCTCAACCGCGCGCGGGCGTATTATCGCCTCAAGGAATACGACAAGGCCTGGGCCGACGTGAAGTTCTGCCGCGAGAAGAAGATCCCCGTGCCCGAGGATTTCGTCCACGACCTCGAAGAGGCCGGCGACAAGGGCGAGAACGACTGAGCGGACTCACGCCTTGAGCCTCTTCGTCAGCCATCGGTCGAGCGCCGAGGCGAAGCAGCGGAGGTCTTTGGGCGAGAATGCGCCGGGGCCGCCGCCGCGGATGACCTCGCGGGAGCGGAGCGATTGCAGGAGGTCGCGCGTGGCGAGCTGCGAGCCGATGCTCTCCTCGGTGTAAGGCCGGCCGCGCGGGTCGATGGCCATGGCGCCCTTCTTCACGACGAGCGCCGCGAGCGGCACGTCGGCGGTGACGACGATGTCCGAGGCGTCCACCTGTTCGGCGATGTGCGCGTCGGCGACGTTGAGCCCCGGCGGCACGAGCACCTGGGAGACGAGCGCCGACTTCGGCAGCGGCACCGGCGCGTTCGCGACGAGCACCGCGGGCGTCCCCGTCCGCTCCGACGCGCGGAAGACGACTTCCTTCACCGCTTTGGGGCAGCCGTCGGCATCGACCCAGATCTTCATGCGGGGCTCCGCCTTGGCGCTCAGAAGACGTGTCGCCAGAGCGTGCGCTTGCGGGCAAGCTCGCGGCGGCCGGTCATCTCGCGGACGACGATCTCGACGACGCCGCAACGGTGCATGGCCTTCTCGGGAAGGTCGTCGGCTTCGGGCTCGAAGGCGCGGTTGAAGGCGTTGAGCGCGAGGGCCTTCTCCTCGGACTTCTCGAGGATCCGCGCGCGGCCGAAGCAGAGCACGCTGTCGTTGTCCGGGTGGCAGACGCCGCTGCCCCGGTGACGTCGAACTTCGCCTTCCTGCCGCCCGACGGCGAAGCAGACCTCGGGGTTCGCGCGGATCGCGTCGAGCTTCTTCCCCTCGAGCGCGCAGTGGAAGAGGACCCGGCCGTCGAGGTAGGCGTAGTTGAGCGGGACGACGTAAGGGGCGCCGTCGACGCTCATCCCCAGCCACCCGATTGTCTCGCGGCGGAGGATCTCCTCCATCTCGGCGCGGCTTGCGATGAAGTCCTTTGCCATGGGGGCTCCTTTCGTCTCAGAGGGGACGGTACTCGAACCAGTCGAAATCCGCCGGGACGGCGGAGCGTCGGCCGTTGCCGGTGGCGTACAGGGCGAAATAGACGCCCGTGAATCCGCCGGCGACCTCGGTGGAGAGATAGCGCGTCGCGGCGGTCGCGAGCGTTTTCGGCCGGGAGCGGCCGGCGCGGAACGAGAAGGCATACTTCGCCTCGTCGGCGACGACGGTCAGCTCCACGGGGCCCGCGGCGACGGGCTCTTCCGCGACGACCGACGTGAGGTCGCCGATGCGCCGGCGGACGAACGCGACGCGGCGCCTGCCGCGGCGGCCGAGGGCGAGTTCGTAGTGGTGCGAGGCATTCGCGAGCACGGCGAGCCCGGCCTCCTCGTTCTCCTTCGCCGGGTCGAACTCGACGAGGCAGGAGGCGCGGCAGTCGAAGTGTTCCTGCCGGCGGCCAAGAAGAGCGGGCGAGGCGAGGTCGTTCAGCGTGAGGGCGGAGCCCTTGAGCCTCAGCCACCCGCGGCGCTCCGAGAGCGACCAGTCGCCGGCGTGCGGGTTGCGCAGGAAGTTCCAGCATAGCCGCAGGTCGGGCGTGTCGAAACCGTCGCGGACGCCCGGCGCATCGACCGGAAGCGGCTTCGGAAGCGGCCCCGTCATCCGGAGCTCGACGGTGCCGCGATTGCCGATGACGGGCCAGCCGTCTTTGTCCCACGTGATCGGGGCGAGGAACGTTTCGCGGCCGAGGTGGTGGAAAGAGCCTCCCTTCGGGCGGATGCCGAGGCAGACGGCCCACCAGCGGCCCTTGCCGTCCTCGAAGATGTCCGCGTGCCCGGTCGCCTGAATGGGGCTGGTGAAGTAATTGCGGTGCGTGAGGATCGGGTTGCGCGGGCACGGCTCGAACGGGCCCCAGGGGCTGCGGCTACGCGCGATCGTCTCCATGTGGCCGTACTCGGTGCCGCCCTCGGCGATCATCAGGTAATAGCGCCCCCGAATCTTGTAGAGGTGGGGCGCCTCGGGATACCTGCCGCCCGTGCCCGGCCAGACGAGCCTCGGCCGCGTGAGCCGCCGGCCCGTCTTCGCGTCGATCCGCGACTGCCAGACGCCGCCTCCCTTGCCGGTGCCGGAGCAGTACGTCTTCCCGTTGTCGTCGAACAGGAGCGACGGGTCGATGCCGGGGACGTCGACCCTTACGGGCTCGGACCATTCGCCGTGCGGGTCGGGTGTGGTCACGATGAAGTTGCCGCCATGCGAGGCGTTCGTCGTGATCATGTAGAAGAGCCCGCGGTGGAACCGGATCGTGGGCGCGTAGATTCCGCCCGAGCACGCGGCGCCGGCGAGCGGAAGCTGGCTTTCCCGCGTGAGGCAGTGGCCGATCTGCTCCCAGTGGACGAGGTCCCGGCTGTGGAAGACCGGCACTCCCGGGAAATACTCGAACGAACTCGTCACCAGGTAGAAGTCCTTGCCCACGCGGCAGACGCTCGGGTCCGGGTGGAAGCCGGGGATGACGGGGTTCGCGTACCTCAAGAGGGTTCCTTGCCTGGGAAGGAATGGAATCGTGCGAAGACCGGTTCGACCAGTCTTGCGGAGGGGGCGCGGAAAGTCAAGCAGTTTGCCCGCGTGGCATGTCGGCCCGGTTCAACGCAGGATCCACTGTCCCGCGGCCGCGGCGAGCATCACCACGACCCAGGGCGGCGTCTTCCACGCGACGAGAAGCCCGAACGCGACGAGTGCCGCGGCGAAATCCGGAAGGCCTTTCACGCTCGTCGTGAAGACCGGGTTGTAGAGCGCCGCGAGGAGCACGCCGACGACCGCCGCGTTCGCGCCCCGCAGCGCCCCTTGCGCCCAGGCCTTCGAGCGCAGACGCTCCCAGAACGGCAGGGCGCCGCCGATGAGCAGCCACGCGGGAAGGAATATCGCGAACAGGCACCAGAGCCCGCCGGCCCACGCCCATCGGCCCGGGGTCATCACCGTGCCGAGGTAGCTTGAGAAGGTGAAGAGCGGTCCCGGCAGGGCCTGCGCGGCGCCGTAGCCCGAGAGAAACTGGTCGTCGGTGACCCAGCCCCGCGGGACGACCTCGGCGCGCAGGAGCGGCAGGACGACGTGGCCGCCTCCGAAGACGAGCGAGCCCGAGCGGTAGAAACTGTCGAACTCGGCGGCCGTCTTCGAGCCCGTCGAGGCGGAGACGAACGGAAGCGCGAGGAGCAGCGCGGCGAAAAGGATCAGCGCGGCGAGCGCCGGGCCGCGTCGCCCGGTCGCCGGCCCTTGCGATGCGGCGGCGGGTTCGAGCGGAATTCGGCGCCACATCAGCCAGCCGACCCCGGCGCCCGCGGCGATGACGGCGACCTGGACCCAGGCGATCGGCAGCGCGAGAAGCACCGCGGCCGAGACAATGCACATCGTCAGCCGTTCGCGGTCGGGGCAGAGCTTCACACCCATGCTCCACACGGCTTGCGCGACCACGGCGACGGCGGCGAGTTTGAGCCCGTGAAGCCATCCGGCGTTCTCGATGTGCCAGTGCGCGACGCCGTAGCCGAACGCGATCATGAGCGCCGCGGAGGGAAGCGTGAAGCACAAGGAGGCGATGATCGCCCCGGCCAGTCCCGCGCGACGCATCCCCAGCGCGAAGACCGTCTGGCTGCTCGCCGGGCCCGGGAGGAAATTGCACAGCGCGACGGTGTCCGCATAGGCGGCGTCGTCCAGCCACCGGCGCTTCTCGACGAACTCGCGGTGGAAATAGCCCAGGTGCGCGATGGGCCCGCCGAACGACGTCAGCCCCAGCTTCAAGAACGCGCGCAGGACCTCCCCCAGCCGCGCCGGTCGGCCTTTCGAAGCGCCGGGTTGTTCCACTGCGTCGGGCGGCATGGGTATCTCGCGTCACGGTTCGATCCCATTATTCTATCATACTCCGTCCTTGAAGCGCAACATGGAGCGAATGGGACCGACGGGGCCTCCGGAAATCAAAGCGGCCAAGATGCAGTGGAATTCGGCCCCCTGGCGGGTAAGATGACTATCGCGTCCGGCATGTCTCGCCGGAGGAGGCCGAGATCATGCTGAATTTCATGCGGACGATCAGCTCGACAGGCGCGCTCGTGGCGGTGGTCGTCGGGTTGCCGGCGCTGGGAGTCTTTGCGGCGGCGCTGTTGAGGAAGCGCGTGCGAGCGTGGATCGTCATTGTCGCGGCGCTCGTGCCGGTGGCGTTCTACTTCGCGCTCCTCTCGGGCCACTCGCGCGGCGATTGGATGCTTCTCGGCGAGCGCGTCACCGGCTGGGTCCTCCTCGCCCTCTTCGTTCTCGGGCCGGGCGGGGCGATCGCGGTCTTCATCGCGGGCTCGGCGTCGCCCCGGCTGAAGGCGGTCCTTTCGAGGGGCATCCGCCCCGGGCGCGCGGCGATCATTGTGCTCCTCCACGCGGCGGTCCTCCTCGGCCTGGCGTTCACGGCCGACGTCCCGATGCGGGGCCATCGTGCGCCGGGGGCGGTCTGCCAGGGCAATGTGATCATCCTCGACGTCGTGCTCCGCCAGTACGCCGCGGACCATGACGGCCGGTTCCCCGATTCGCTCGGGGCGCTCCTGAAAGAGCCGTACCTGTCCACGGCGAAGGTGTTCTTCTGCCCGGCGCAATGGTCCGTTGTGCCGGAGGGCCTGCCGAAGGACTGGAAGGACGCGGGTCCCGACGCGTTCAAGGTCCTCGAGGACGCGAGCGACTACGTGCTCGTGAAAGGATTGAGGCGCGACGACCCGGGCGACCCGGCCGAGCGCGTTCTCCTCTACGAGAAGCCCCCGGGTCACGGCGCCGGGTGCGCTGTTATCTTCGTCGACGGCCGTGGCCGGATTGTGAGCGAAGCGAAACTGCGGCAGATGCTTGCCGAACATTCGGCGCGGTGAGAAATGGCATCCGGGGAAGGGCGGGAAACGTGAGCGCGAGATGGCTCGGGTGCGTCGTGA
>JBBIVY010000060.1:0-2979 GCA_037439485.1 Planctomycetota bacterium
TCCGCGTCCCCAAAACATTTATGCACCCTCACGCTTGACGCGGGATGGCGCGACGCTATACTCAATGGTTTGATGAACTGGTCTCTTTTTACACTACAACACTCACAAGCTCATTGAGCGGAAAGGCCCATGTCGAACGTCATCTCCATCCGCGGGGCGGCGGAGCACAACCTGAAGAACGTCAGCGTCGATATCCCCCGCGACAAGCTCGTGGTCATCACGGGATTGTCCGGCTCGGGAAAATCCTCGCTCGCCTTCGACACCATCTTCGCCGAGGGCCAGCGGCGGTACGTCGAAAGCCTCTCGGCCTACGCCCGCCAGTTCCTCCAGCAGATGCAGAAGCCCGAGGTCGAATACATCGAGGGCCTGCCCCCCACGATCAGCATCGAGCAGCGATCCGGCCTCGGCACGCCGCGGTCCACCGTCGCCACCGTCACCGAAATCTACGACTACATGCGCCTCCTCTTCGCGCGCGTCGGCGACGCCCACTGCCCTCAGTGCGACAAGCCCATCCGCCAGCAGACGCCCGCGCAGATCATCACCGAAGCGCTCAAGCTGCCGGAAGGCGCCCGCATCATGGTCCTCGCCCCGCTCATCCGCGGCCGCAAGGGCGAGCATCACGAGATCTTCCAGCGCATCAAGCGCGAGGGATTCGTCCGCGTGCGCGTCAACGGCGAGGTTCTCGACGTCAAGCAGGTGAAGCCGCTCGACAAGCAGCTCAAGCACACCATCGAGGCCGTCGTCGACCGGCTCGTCGTCAAGGAGGGCGTCCGCCCGCGCCTCGCCGACTCCATCGAAACCGCCCTCACCCTCGGCGAAGGGCTCCTCATCGTCTCCGTCGATATCTCCGGCACGTGGGAAGACCGCGTCTACTCCACACGCTACGCCTGCCCCGATTGCGGCGTCAGCATCGAGGAACTCAGCCCGCGGCTCTTCTCGTTCAACTCGCCCTACGGCGCCTGCCTCACGTGCGACGGACTGGGCACCAAGCTCGAATTCGACCCGGACCTCATCGTCCCCGACCCGTCGCTTTCCATCGCGAACGGCGCCATCGACGCCTGGCGGCGCGGCGGCAAGCGCATGGCGATCTATTACTCGCACGTGCTGCGCGAATTCTGCTCCGACTTCAACGTCCCGCGCGACGTGGCGTTCGAGGACCTGCCGAAGGAATCGCGCCAGATCCTGCTGAACGGCACCAACCGCAAGCAGGCCGAGAGGCTCGGGCGGGAATTCGAGGGGGTCATGCCGAACCTCGATCGGCGGTTCGAGCGCACGTCGAGCGAATACGTCAAGCAACGCCTTCTCGGCTACATGAGCGAGCTGCCCTGCCCCGCGTGCAAGGGGGCCCGCCTGCGGCCGGAGGCGCTCGGCGTCACCATCAACGGCAAGAACATCGTCGACGCCTCGCGCATGTCCATCGCCGACGCGTTCGATTACTTCAACAGCCTGTCGCTCTCCGAGGAGCGCACGATCATCGCGCACCAGGTGCTCAAGGAGGTCCGCTCGCGCCTCAAGTTCCTTCTCGACGTGGGCCTCGAATACCTCACGCTCGACCGCGTCAGCCGCACGCTCGCCGGCGGCGAGGCCCAGCGCATCCGCCTGGCCACGCAGGTCGGCTCCGGGCTCGTCGGCGTCTGCTACGTCCTCGACGAGCCGTCCATCGGCCTCCACCAGCGCGATAACCGCCGGCTCCTCGACACGCTCCTGCGCCTGCGCGACCTCGGCAACTCCGTGCTCGTGGTGGAGCACGACGAGGAGACCATCCGCTCCGCCGACTATATCCTCGACCTGGGCCCCGGCGCCGGAAAGCACGGCGGCGAGGTCGTCGCCCAGGGCACGGTCGACGATATCCTCAAGGAGCCGCGCTCCGTCACGGGACAGTACCTGTCCGGAGCTGAGAAGATCGAGGTCCCCGAGAAGCGCCGGCCGGTCTACAAGGGCAACTCGATCATCGTCTGGGGCGCGCGCGAGCACAACCTCAAGAACGTCACCGTCCGCGTCCCGCTCGGCGCGCTCGTCTGCGTCACGGGCGTCTCCGGCTCGGGAAAGAGCACGCTCGTCACGGAGATCCTTCACCGCGCGCTCATGCGCAAGCTCCACGGCTCGCGCGAAAAGCCCGGCGCCCACGACCGCGTCAGCGGCATCGAACGCATCGACAAGGTCATCGAGATCGACCAGTCCCCCATCGGCCGCACGCCGAGGTCCAACCCCGCCACCTACACGGGCCTCCTCGACCTCATCCGCCAGCTCTACGCGCGCATCCGCGAGGCGAAGATCCGCGGGTATAAGCCCGGACGTTTCAGCTTCAACGTCCGCGGCGGGCGCTGCGAGGCGTGCCAGGGACAGGGCACGAAGAAGATCGAGATGCACTTCCTGCCGGACATCTACGTCGTCTGCGAGGAGTGCAAGGGAAAGCGGTTCAACCGCGAGACGCTGGAGATCCGCTACAAGGGGAAGAACATCGCCGAGACGCTGGAGCAGACCTGCGAGGAGGCGCTCAAGTTCTTCGAGAACTTCCCCAAGATCAAGCGCATCATCGAGACGCTCTGCGACGTCGGCCTCGACTACGTGCAGCTCGGGCAATCCTCCACCACCCTCTCCGGCGGCGAAGCCCAGCGCATCAAGCTGGCCGCGGAGCTGGGCAAGGTCTCCACGGGAAACACGTTCTACATTCTCGACGAGCCGACGACCGGCCTCCACTTCGCCGACATCCACCGGCTCCTCCACGTCCTCAACCGCCTCGTCGACAAGGGCAACACGGTCCTCGTCATCGAGCACAACATGGACGTCATCAAGTGCGCCGACTGGATTATTGACCTCGGTCCCGAAGGCGGCGACAAAGGCGGCCAGATCGTCGTCGAAGGCCCCCCCGAACAAGTCGCCGCGCATCCGACGAGCCACACCGGCCGCTTCCTCCGGCAGCATCTTTCTTTGTAGGGGGGGACCCATGTGTCCCCCCGTGCTTCTTCTTCTCCCCTC
>JBBIVY010000060.1:3079-23496 GCA_037439485.1 Planctomycetota bacterium
CCAAAGAAGAATGAGGAAGCGAAGGAGGCGCGCTGCCCTCGGGCCCCACGGGCTTGCGCCCGAAGCAACCACCAGACGCCCTGACGGGCTGACTGCAGAGGAAGAGAAACGCGAAGGATAGATGGGCTTCCCGATCAGACAATCCCTGCCACAACCTATTGTGGCCATGCCGGGAGGATGCCACGAAATTGACTGGGGGGGTGGGAGTCGAGGAATTCTGGGAATTGTGGGGAATTCTGGAGGAATTCTGGGACGTTTTGGCAAATCTCGAAGGTTGGGGAAACAGAGAAGAAGAAACGCGGGGGGACACATGGGTCCCCCCCCTACAAAACGCCACCCTGCTCGTCGCCGCCGATGGTGCCGACGGAAATCTTCAGGTCCTCGCGTTTCTCGATGCGGTCGATGTTGCCGTCGCGAATCCAGACCACGCGGTCGCTCGCCGCGAGCATCTTCATGTCGTGGGTGGCGGTGATGATCGTGACGCCCTTGTCCTCGTTCATCTCGCGCAACAGCTCGATGATTTCCTTGCCGGTGGCGAGGTCGAGGTTGCCGGTGGGCTCGTCGGCGAGAATAATCGCGGGGTCGTTGGCCATGGCGCGGGCGATGGCGACGCGCTGCTGCTGTCCGCCGGAGAGTTCGAACGGCTTGTGTTTCGCGCGGGTTTCCAGGCCGACCTTCTTCAGGAGCGCCATCCCCTTGTCGCGCGACTCGTCGGCGGTAAGCCCGGCGAACGTCATCGGCAGCGTCACATTTTCGAGCGCGGTCATCACGGGGATGATGTTGAACGTCTGGAAGATGTAGCCGATCTTCCGGCAGCGAAGCCACGCCAGTTCGTAGGCGTCGAGCTGCGCGACGTCCACCTCCTCGATGAACACCTGCCCCGACGAGGGCTTGTCGAGCCCGCCGATCATGTTGAAGAACGTGCTCTTCCCCGACCCCGACGGGCCCATGATGGAGATGTACTCCCCCGCGCGGATCTCCAGCGACACCCCGCGCAGGGCCTCCACCTTCACCTTGCCCATCATGTAGACCTTGCGGACGTCCTTCGTCCGAACGACATTGTCGGCAGCCTGAGTGGTCATCGAGCGGCTCCTTGACTGGCCGTCATTATAACGCGCCTGCGCCATTCGGCAACCCTTACGTGCCGGTTCGTCGAACGTCTCGTCGGGCACGCGAGGCGTCACCCTCACCCTGCCCTCCCCCGGAAGGGGAGGGGTGAAACAGATCATTCATCGGCGCGCATCGCCTCCACGGGCGCCATGCGCGCGGCGCGCAATGCCGGGAAGATCGCGCCGGCGATGGAAAGACCGGCGCCGATCAATATGGCCCAGAGCACGACGAGGGCCGTGTCGACGAGCGGGAAGTGCGTCCAGGCCGCGGCGCCGAAAGACAAGAGGCATTTCGCAAACATGCCGGCGAGGCCGAGAACGATGCCGATAACGGTGCCGGCGACGCCCTGCAGGGTCGATTCGAGGAGGAAGAGCTTGACGATGAACGAGTCCAGGGCGCCGAGGCACTTCATCGTGCCGATCTCGCGGAATCGCTCCGTCACGGACATGAGCATCGCGTTGGTGATGCCGACGCCGCAGACCAGCAGCGAGATGATGATGAGCCACACCGCCGCGGGCTTCATGCGCACGAGCTTCTCCGGGGGCGCCGCGGGGTCGAAGTCCGCGCGCTGAAGCGCGATCTGGATGCCGCCGATGCGGTCCACCTCGCGCTGGACGACGCCCTTGATTCCCGCGAGGGCGAGGCCCGGCTCGCACCAGCCGCGAAGGTCGGGTTCAAGGCCGATGGACCGGGCGCGCGCGGCGAAGTCGGCGAGGGCCGCATTGTCGCACGGGAGCCCCGCGAGCTTGACGGGCGTCGCGCGATCCGCGACGGCCTTCTCGCAGAATCGCTTGAACTCGGCGGTGTCGCCCGAGTAAAGGGCGTCCGTCTCATCCTTATAGTCCGTCCGCCGGCCGTCGAACCGCGCAGAAAGCTCGCGCTCGAACGGCTTCCACGCGTCGTCCACGGTCTTCGCGACGGCCATGACCCTCGGAGCGTCCGCCCTCATGCCGAGGGCGACGGCGCTTTCAAGGCGGCTCGACGCCCACACGTAGGTCAGAAACGCGATGGCGAGGATGATCGAGCTGACCGTGAGCATGCTCCGCCAGAACCTCACCCGCAGGCTCTTGAGCGCGATCTCCACCGCCTTGGAAAAGGGCAGCCGGATCGCTTTCCCGATCTTGCCCCGCGCGGGACGGTCGAGCAGGATGTGCTTCGAGTCGGTCATGTCGTCAGGCCTTGCCCTTCTTCTCTTCCTCGACTTCAAGCGCGATGAGGCCGCGCGCGGCGAGCTGCCGCAGATACGTCACGAGGCTCACCTCGGCCTCCTTGCGCGAAAGCTTGTGCTGCTCGGCCACCGTCGCGATCAGGTCCTTCACCGAGTGCCTGCCGTCGCAGAGGTCCCACACCCCCGTGCCCACCGCGTCCAGCGTCACGATGCGATGCTCGGGAATGCCGCCGAACCTCGCGAGGAGGTTCACGAACCAGGTCTTGCGACGCGGGATCTTGAGCGATATCTCGCCCTTCTCGTCGCGCGTGGCTTCGATGGCCGGATGCCGCACCGGCCGGGCCGACATGGCCTGCTCGCGCGTGATCTGCAGCGGATGCTCGCGTTTGAAGAACCCCATTATCGCCTTCTCTCTCTTGAGCCCCGATTCATCGGGGCGACTGATTCCAGCCTCGGGCACAAGCCCGTGGGGCACGACAGCACCATCCATCCCTTCTTCTGTCGAGCCCCCGCGGGGGGCGATTGAACCCAGGCTCACGCGCTTCAATCGCCCCCTTCGGGGGCTCAACCAGCCAAAGAAACAATACCTGCGGCGGAACGCGCTATTCCACGGGCTTGCGCCCGAGGCCAAAACCAAACACCCCTGACGGGGCTGACACCTCCGACTCGCCGCCCCTAGTCGGAGGGGTGACACACGAGCTTATCCGCGACCTCGTTCACAACCGCCGCGACGTCGTCGGCGCCGTCGGCATGGACGGCGTAGATCTTGTCGGACGGCTCGCAATAGAAGACCCGGGCCGCGAAGGCGCGCTTGCTCCGGAAGAAGCCGAGGAGCCGGCGGTTCGACTTGAGCGACGCGTCGCACGAATACCCGAGGTGGCCGCGGAAGTCGTCCTTCTTCCACTCGACGTCGAACGGCTTCAGCGCCGCGGCGGCGACGCCGGCGAACCAGCCGACGAGCTTCGTCTTCTCGAGGATCATCCGCCCGAGGCTCGCGCGGAGGACGCTCAGCTCGGACTTCTTGTCCGAAAAGACGAGTTCGCACAGGCCCGCCTTGAGCGAGCTTCGCTCCAGCTCGAAGCGCACCGGCACGCGGACGTCGATGCCGAAGGCGCCCCAACGCTCCGAGTCCTTGCCGCACTCGCACGCCAGCGACCCGAAGATGAGCGCGGCCTCGTCCGCCGGCGGCTTCTCCTTCGGCCCCAGCACGCGCACGAGCGCCGTGCGGCCGCAGCCCTGGCAGCGCGCCAACATCTCGCGCGCCGAGACGTCCGCGGCCCACGACCACGCCTCGTATTCCCAGCCGCGCAGGCCCGCGATCTTGCCCATCGGCTTCGACTCGAAGGCAATGTTGCGGCGCTTCGCGGTCCTTTCAAGCGCCGATCGCTGCCGCTCGCATAACGCCTCCAGCGTCACCTTCGAGTTCACCGGCTTCCAGTCGAGCTCCATCCGCACACGCTCGCCGTCGTCGAACGAGACATAGCCCGCCCGCCTCGACCCCGTCACACGGGCCAACTCCCACGCGACCGGGTGCGAAAGCGTTAGGCCGTACCAGCCAAAGAATGATTGTTGCGCGTCCATGTGCTTGCGTGCCTCCCAAAGCAGCCACGGCTGAACAGGAGAGCAGGCGATCAGCAGAGCAGGGGAGACTAGAGAGCCCTGCGCCGTTCCTCGCCCTTCCTTCTTCACCTGTTCCGCTGCTCTCCTGCTCACCTGCTCATCTGCTCATCTGTGGCCGTTTCCCCGCGCCTCAATACACGATTACGTTGATGGCCCTCGCCAGAAGCGCGATCGCGGTGCAGGCCATGGCGATGAGCGCCATGCCGGCGGCGTATCCGGCGAGGAGGATCGGGGCCCACGAGCTCCATCGTTTCTCGCCGAACCGGCGCGCGAAGACGTAGCGGCCGATGAGGGCGCCCGCGAACATCGGGATGCCGTAGTGCGGCCACATGCCCACGCCCGCGATGAAGCCGTAGAAAAGACCTATCGGCGCGCCCACAAGCCGCGTGATCCCGTAGAGCCCCGCGGCGACTCCGCCGCCAACGCCGACGTAGTCCCACCGCATCGCGTCGAGGATGAACGACCGGTGGTCGCCGATGGTACTGGAGACCCACATCGACTGCATCAGCGCGTTGAAGGGCCAGAACTTCTGCACGTAGGGGTACGCGCTCGACGGGATCTGGCTGCCGAGTTTCCAGATGATGCTCCAGAAGGCAAACGAGCAGACGAGCACGATGGCGATGACGGCGAAGCTCATCTTCACGTAACCGACGTATTTGGTGCGGGTAAGCTCCATCTCCTTCCAGGCCTGGGTTTCGTAGCCGAAGTCCCAGATGGGCACAGGGGCGAACCAGATGTCGGCCCCCTTGTAGCCGGAGAGGATGAACGTGCCCTCGCGGAGGTACGGGAACGAGATCCCCGCGGCGACCCCCGTGATGCCGAGCATTCGCGCGCTGATGTAGCTGAAGAGCGGCGACCAGACGAACGCGAAGAAGAGCAGTATCGGCAGCGGGAAGAGCGGCACGAGCTTGTAGCACACGATGACGTAGATGCTCGTGGCGACGAGCCAGACGCCGACGGCGAGCTTGATGGGAATGTCGCCCCGACCCAGGGACGCCCGGCGCCAGGCTGCGTCGCTTTCGGGCGAATGGACGGCCCTCTTCCGCGAGCGGCGCCAGAGCACGAAGATCACCGAGACGATGCCGACGAGCGCGATGAACCCCGCGTTGCCGATGGTGAAGCTGATGTAGAAGTCCAGCGAGTTGCAGATCGTCGTGGGGATGACCGTCATCCCGGGCTTCCAAGTGTGCAGGATGCCGTAGTGATAGAGGATGGGGTTGACGATGATGCGCACGAGGACCGAGCCGGCGAACTGCCCTACGACCACCCAGAACGGCAGCACGAAGCCGGCGAGGAAGAACGAGAGGTCGGTCCACACGCCGAGGATCGCGGTCGGCAGGACGTTGCCGAGCCGCTCGGTGACGTCGTAAAACGGGATCGGGATGATCTCCATGGGCGTC
Source organism: Planctomycetota bacterium (assembly GCA_037439485.1). GTDB lineage: Bacteria > Planctomycetota > DG-23 > DATKVD01 > DATKVD01 > JBBIVY01. Next base: position 8,378 of record JBBIVY010000060.1, read on the forward strand.
CCGCCGAAGGCGCCCGTGATCGTCGGCACGGAGACGTAAAGGGCGCCGTAGGCGATGCCGATGACCGAGCCGATGGAGAACATGCGCCAGCGCCAGCCCTCCGTCTTCTGCGAGGTCTCGGCCAAGGCGAGGTTTCCCGCGGCGGCGACCGCGGCCATCGGGTAATCCAGGCGCTCGACGTCGTTGGTGACGCGGAAGAGCGTGTAGGAAAGCGACAGCGCGGCGATGCGCGACATCACGACATGGCCGACGAGCATGCAGATGGGGAAGATCCAGCCCACGGCGAGGAACGTGCGGCCGGTGATGCCGGGCGAATCGGGCGGCGGCGCCACCCAGGGCGGGATGAGGTGCGTGAGGCCGAAGCCCTCGGCCTGGGGCGATCGGACGAGCCACTGGTTCCAGATGAGCGAGCCGAACGGCCCGCCGAAGAGGTCCGCCCCGCTGCCGAGCGTCCCCCCCAGGGTCACGAGGCCCCCCGCGACCCAGTAGAGAATGATGATCTCCTGCTTGCGCATCTTCACGAACGACCGCTTCGCGATTTCGACGAAGAGGATGATCGTCACCCACTGCGCCGCGCCCGCGAGCGACTGGCCGGTGATCAGCCCCATGTAGATCGCGCCCGGCAGGACAATGATGCCGACGAATATCGCCCCCCAGAGGGTCTTCCATCCGAAGCCGTCGCGATACTCGTCCTGCTCGAACAGGACGGGCTCGACCGGGTCCATGGGTTTCTGCTGTGCCTCAGACATGCGACGAGCCCTCCAGCTTCAGCTTCTCCCGCCCTTCCGCGTTGTACTGCTCCTTCACCTCCGGCGGCACGGTGCGCCAGATGAGGAACTGCTTGCGCATGAGCGTGAGGAACCCGCGGTTCAGGCGCTGCCAGTTGCTCATCTCGCCGCTCAGGCGCGTGATGCACACCTCGATGCGCGTGATGCCTTCGTCCTCCGTGGGAAGCGCGCGGAGCTGCACGTTCTGGCTCACGGAGAGGTCGAACGGCGCCAGCCAGCAGTCGAGCTCGACGACGCAGCCCGAACCGTGCTCGCCCTGGGCGGGGTAGAACCGGATGTGGTCGGCGTAGAACGACCCGATGCTCTCCTCGCGATAGCTGGCGAAGTAGTTATCGAGGAACACGAACAGGCCGACGACGCCCTTCGACGCGACGGTGAACGGGAAGTCGAACGTCCACACGTCGCCCGTCGGCCGGGGGAACTTCCACTGCCGCGTGACGTCGGGGACGGACATGTTCGCGGCCATCTTGGCCGGGTAGAGCGTGCTGAGGACAACGGTGGCCATGACGACCAGGGTGCTGAAGACCGCGCTGAGCGACGAATAATTGAGCGTGAGCCCCGGCACGTCGAGCACGGAGACGGCCTTGCCGACGAAGGAGCCGAGGAGATACCCGGCGACGGCGCCCATGACGGCATAGACGCACGATTCGGCGAGGAAGAGGAAGCCGATGTGCGAGGGCGCAAGGCCCACGGACGAGTAGATGCCGATCTCGCGGGCGCGCTCGTGGACCGAGCCCATCATCGTGTTGAGCACGATGAGCGCGGCGATGAGGATAGGCACGAAGAGGTTGCCGACGGAGCCCACGGACGAGCGCGCGATCGAGGAATAGGCCGTCACGCGGCCGTCATGCCCTAAAAAGACGGTCATCCCCACGCGCTCGAGGAAGCTCTTGAGGTCCGTCTCGAAGTCGTAGCCCTCCGGGAAGACTACCGCCGCCGATGCGATGCGCCCGCCGAGCCCCATGCAGACCTGGTACGGCACGATCGCAACGGAGTTATAGCCGAGGTGCGGCAGCTTGACGATCTCGACGATGTTCTCGGAGTACGACCCCGACTTGATGCGCCCGCCGAAGGAGGTCTTGGTGGCCATGTCGAGCGGGGTCCAAGCCTCGTCGTCAAGGTCGCGCGACTGATCGAGCCGCGCGCTGTCGAGCACGCCGACCACCGCGAGGTCGAGCCCGCGCACGCGCACGACCGCACGGCCGGCGTCGATGTCCTCCTTCTTCAGCCCCAGAAGATCGAACGCCACGCGGCTCGGCAGGATGACGGACGCCTCGTTGTCCGAGCGGAACCAGCGCCCCGCGACGAGGAGCGAGTCGAGCCCGAGCGCCCGCGTCTCGTCCGGCATCATCCCCGCGAGGCCCTCGCAGTCCACCGGCTCGCCGCCCGACGAGGCGAGGGTGAAATTCATATTGTGCGGCGGATCGGCCGACGGGTCCGTGGAGGCGAGCCACGAGCGAGGAAGGACCTTGCCCGCGGGCTCGAAGTGCCGCCGGAACTCGTCGATCGCCTGCTGCTCCTGGGCGAACCAGCCGATGTCGCGGAGCAGGAGGCCGGCATAGTTGGCCTTGTGCGGCTGCGGGATGACGTTGTAGACCGTCTCCGTCTTCACCGACGTGAAGCTCATCACCGTGAACGTCAAGAGCACCAGCGTCGCGGTGGTCAGCATCGTGCGGAGCTTGCGCTTCTTCATGTTGGAGATGCCGAGGAGCACGGCGGTGCCCGTCGCGCCGAGACGGCCGACGTCGACCTCGTGGACCTTCGCGGCCTGCCGGCGCATCTTGGCCATCTGGTCGTTGAACTTCGCGATGATGATCGCGAGGACCGACACGGCGAGCACCAGGATCACGAACGAGAGCAGGATGACGTAGGGCGCCTCCGTGATGCGGAAGACCGGGTGAACGATCGCCATGAGGCCGAAGATGGCCAGGAAGAAGACCGAGAACCCGGCGAGCTGCTTGCGGATGTCGGAGAAGCCCAGGAAGAGCCGCTCGCAGAACCAGGCGAACGGGAGGAGCAGGATGCAGTAGAAGAGGAACCCCTTGACGATGTCGTTGGCGGTGCCTTTCACGTCCGGGTAAGCCCGGGCCTCGTAGCCGAGCGCCTCGTCGAGCTTTGCGCGGAAATCGCTGTAGCGCAGATCCGCCAGGGCCTTCTCGGCCGCGGCGAGGTTCTCCTCCGCCCGGTAATGAATCTGCGCCAGCCGCTCGTTGGCCGCGCCCTTCGACGGCTCGTAGGCGCGCACGACGCCGTACTTCTCATAGGTCTTCACGCGCCAGTCGTCGAGGCGGATGACGTCGCGGGCGAAGGAGAGCGCGGAGTTCGGCACGCAATGGTCCGGGACGGCCGCGTAGCCGACGCCCTGCGGCAGGAATCGCCCGGAGGCATCGGGCTCGGAGGTGTTCGTCGCGAGGTACTCGACGCCGAAGACCATGGACCCGGCGATGAACTTGACGCGGCCGGGCTTCGTGCCGGGCGCGGCCTTCTTGACGTAGACCACGGCGACGTTTTCGGTCTTCGCCACGCGCATGTCCTGGTCGCGCAGAAGGTCCCAGCCGAACTCCTCGGGCGCCGCGTCGTCGGCGTTGAAGACCGTGGGCGGGTCCTCCCCACCGGAGCCCACCGCGCGCAGGTAACGCGGATTGGTGAGCTGATAAAGATCGAGCGGCTCGCACGCAAACGCGACGACCTGGTGCCGGAAGTCCGGATGCGCGGGGTAGATGAGGATGGCGTAGGACTTCTCCCCCTGCTCCCCGCGGTCGGGGGCGTAGACGATGCGGCCGTCGTCGTCGCCGAGCTTGTAGGGCCGCACTTCCACCTGCTGCGACGTCGTCTCGTTCGAGCCCGCCGCCTGCACGAAACGATCGACGGCGACGCCGCGCGAGTCGGTCATGGCGAAGCGGAACCCGCGCACGCCCGTATGGTTCATGCCGGAGGCCGGGATCCAGTTGTCCCACCCCTGCCGGTAGACCACGAGCGCCCCGACGACGGGCGTGTCGGCCACGAAGCTCTCGCGGTAGTTCCCCTCGACGACGCGCGTCGTGATCCTTTTCGCGCGGTCGAGGACCGTCTGGCTCGTGTCCTGTCGGAGGAAGTCCGGCCGGTCCACGGCGGTCGCGATCATCGCGATCGAGGCGCGGATCTGGGCTGTGAGGTTCGCGACGTTCACGCGCTCGGGCAGATCGTGGGGCGTGTCCACCCGCTCGCGCAGGTCCTCGATGGTGTAGAGCGTCAGGCAGGGGTTGCCGGTGCGGAGGATCACCGTGCCGTCGAACATCACGTCGCTCGCAGGCAGGAAGTCGCCGGCGTACCGGCCCGAGGGCGAGACGCAGTTCTCGACGTGGGCACCGTGCTTCTCGGCCACCTTCTCGGCCCCGGCGATCTCCACGAGGCGCCGGGCATACTGGTCCATATAGGGCTCGACCCTGCTGTCCCATTCGTTGTCGCGGAGCGCGGGGTCAACGAAGAAGAGCCCCACCTTGTTCGAGGAGCTGGACAGGTCGAGCGAGAAGAAGAACTTCATCCGCTCGCCGCGGGCAAACTTCAGCGGCTCAGCCGTCGTGAATGAGAACGGCCGCTCGAGCAGCGCCAGCGACACGATGAGCGCCGAGGGCACGAGCAGCAGCGCCGCGACGAACCGCAGGCTCGACTGCCCCTCGGCCTTTCGAACCGCCGCGGCATCGTCCGGCCCCAGCCGCTTCAGCGCGCCGATGCGCCGCGTGGAGACAACGATCAGCGCGACGAGACCCGCCGCGAGGGCCGCGAAGAAGATCCAGAGCCCATCCGACCAGGCCCCCTTTCCCGTCGTGTCCTCGGCCGCATCCTGATTGACCTCGGTGCCGCCCCGCGGGGCATGGCGGAGCGCCCAGTCAAGGACGCCTTCCCACTGGACGAAGTGAGAGCCGGTGGCGAGGAGCAGGACCGACCGCTTCGGCGGATGGGCCTTGAAGTAATCGGCGAGGGCCAGCAGGCCCGCGATGCCGCCGGTCGTGTCCGCCCCGGGCGCCAGCGACGGCACGACGCTGATGCTGTCGTAGTAGGCCTGGACGACGATAAGGTCTTTGCGAAGCTCGGGGTCCGAGCCGTAGATGAGGGCATAGACGTTGCGGCCCTCGGCGTTCTCCCAGGGCATGCGGCAGGTGACGCGGGCGGGCGCGGCGGACTTGATCCCGAGCGACATCACGCGCTCGGCGTCGGCGCGCCGGATCCAGAAACGCGGGATGCTGACGGGAATTTCGAGCATCTTCGCGCGGGCTTCGCTGAAGCACGCGGGCTCGTCCGGCTCGATGAAGACGATCGCCCGGGCGCCGAGGTCGCGCACGTTGACGTAGTTCTTGCCGCAGTTGAAGTCCATCAGCGCGACCGAGCCGTCGATGCGCTTGCCGTCCATCTCGCGGTAGGTGCCCGTGCCCACGTAGACGAGCGGCCCCGTGACGCCCGCGCGCGGAAGCTGGGGCGTGCGCACCAGGTTGGGCCAGAGGGGATAGATCGTGACGGGCTTGTCGAGGAGTCCGGGAAGCTCAAGCGATGCGCCCCGGTCGACGGGCACGGGGGCGCGGAAGGTGTCGATCATGAGCGCGCGGTCGGGGATCGTCGCGGCGTTGTCCGCCTCCCGGTCGAACCGCCTGAATCCGAGCGACTCGAGCCGCGCGACGATCGCGTCGGCGGCCTTCGCGTTGCCGGGATAGCCCAGGATGCGCGACTCCATCCCGGCGAACTCGCGCACCGTACGGGCGATGCCCTCCACCGACACGACGGCGGAGACATTGTCCGCAAGGTCCTCGCCCCATGCCACGGAGGCGAGGACCAGCGACGCCGACAGGATGAAGAGCGCGCGTCTCATGGTGCCGTCAGTCATAGATGCAGTTGCCGGTCCCGTGGAACCATGTTACGGACACGAAGTAGAACACGTACCACAGCCCGGCGGTGACGAACTCGCCGAGGATGAGGCCGAAGAAGAACGGTTTCAGCTTGCGGAAGAGCACGGCGCCTCCATAGCGGAGGATGACGGCCTTGACGGCCCAGCCGACGGCGACGGCGAACCACATGCGGTCCATGGCGGGCATGACGGCAAAGGGAAATCCGAGCGGATGGAAGGGCCACCAGAGGAACCGGGCGCGCATGACGGCGAGGAAGATGAAGAACGCGGCGCCCGCGCCCGAGGCCCAGACGCGCGAGACGCTGTACTCGTCGCCCGCGCGCTGGCCCTGGCGCGCCTGCTCGGTCGTGGGGATATTCTCGGCGGCGATGCTCCCGAACCAGTCTTTCCCCACCGCGCCGAAGATCCACGAGTCGGTCTTTTCGCCGCCCCGCGTGTAGCCGACGTAGAGCACCGAGAACGTGCTCGCCGCGATGCCAACGACGATGGCGATCGCGAAGAGCCAGAGGAGAGACCGCTGCCGCAGCTTCACGTGATCGGCCAGCCGGGTGGAGTTGGCGAAGGCGGGCATCATAATGACGCGGATGTCGCCGACCCACACGCCCGTCCAGGAAAGCCCGAGCAGGTTCGCCGGCCCGAGCGTGCTCTGCCCCGCCGTGCGGAAGAGGAACGACTGGACCATCATCGGGAACTGGACGAAGACGAGCCCGCCCTCCGCGATGAGCCGCGTCGCGGCGAGAAGCCCCAGCATCGAGACGATCACGGTGACGATCGCCCAACCGGGGTCCATCCCCGTGTAGCGGCACATCCACGCGACCATGATTCCGAGCGCGATGAAAAGGCCCCAGAAGGCGACCTTGTGCGGGACGATCTCGTTGGAATCGTCCACGTCGCGCCCGCCGCCGAAGGCCTTCCGCGCCGCCGCGCCGAGAGAGCGCCTCGCGGACCAGAGCGTCATGAGGCCCAGCACAAGCACCGCGCCGAAGCAGGCGTGCGTCGTCCAGGGGTGCGTCTGGCCGCGCCAGAGCCACATGTCGTTGGAGCCGGCCTTGATGCCCAGGTTCGAGAACGCCGCCCCGACAAGCCCGCCGACGATGCAGAAGAACCAGAGCGACAGCGCCACGTCGAGCTTGATGAGGTAGGTGAAGCCGATGATGGGCAGGTCGAGGGCGAAGGAGACGTTCATCGAATTGCTGAGGACCGTGTACTCGCGCGTGGTCTGGATGGCCGGGATGAGCTGGTAGAAATGCGCGAGCTGGTTCCACGTGACGAGGAACGCCGGCACCGCGAACCCGGCCCAGAGCAGCTTGCTCCGGAAGAACGCCGGAATGCCCTTCGGCGCGTCCGCCTCCTCCACCATGGCCATGGGAAGCTGGACGAGCGGGTATTGAAGCCTCTCGCGCTCGATCCACTGCCGGCGCAGCAGGCTCACCAGGCAGAGACAGGCGAAGTAGACGGCGAAGATCATGACCATCCAGATCGCGAACGGCTTCAGCCACGGACGCCAGGGGATCATCCGCACGCGCTGGGTGAACGACTTGCCTTCGATGTCGGGCATCCCCTCGTAGAGCCATTTGATGTGGTTCGGCTCCAGGTCCTGCACCCCCTTCTCGGCCGTGGCCATGCGCCTCAATCGCACGGTGGAATTCTCGACGAGGTTGCCCTTCTCGTCGTAGACGTCGAACGGGAGAATGTCGGGGTTGAGGTGCGGGAGGACCTTCTCGTTCCAGTTGTTGGTGTCGGTGGCGAAGTGCGCGGGGCCGGTGAGGACGGCGATGAAGCTTTCCGTGAAGCCGAGCGTGGGGATCGCCAGCGTCACGAGCACCATGATGTAGACGACGACCAGCTCGGAGGAGGACATCTTGAGGACGCCGAAGAGCGTGCCGCCGCCGAAGAGGTTGTCGAGCCCCCGCAGGCCCATGTTGAAGACGAACACGGCGATCGCGAAGATGAACACCGCGCCCACGGGGGTGGCGTTGGCGGCCAGCAGGCCGGAGCAGACCATGTAGATGTACGGGTCGGCCAGCGCCATGACGATGCTGAACAGCGTCCCGTAGATAAGCCCGCGCGCCGTCAGGCCGTGAAGGAGAAACTCCTTCAGCGGCGGAGCCTGGGATGCCGGGAGCGCGCTCTGCGTCATGGAGAGCCTTTCACGGACTCAGGGCCATCCCCTATGGGTGCGAATTCCCCCGAACTCATTTCACGGCTTTACTTTATGTTCTTCCCCTCACCGGCGTCCGGCTTCCTGTCCCACGCCTCGACCTTCGCCCAGGCGAAGGTCGAGGAGGGATTGACGTTCAGCTCGTGGAGGTATTCGGCGAGGGCCTGGTCGCGAAGGCCGCGGGCCTCGTAGATGCGGCCGAGATAGTAGTGCGCGTCGGGGAACCAGTCGGCCTGGGCGACGACCTTCTTCAGCTCGCGCTCGGCGTCCGCGTCGCGGCCTTGCTGGAGGTAGCAGATGCCCAGTTCGCGGCGGAACTGGGGCTCAGACGGCTTCAGGCGGACGGCCGTTTCGAGATGCTCAATTGCCTCTGTAGCAGGCACGGCATGCCGTGCCCCTACAACCGCGAGCGCCGTGCCGAGGCCGAAGTGGAGATGCGGGGAATCCGGGTGTTTCGCCAGGCCTTCGCGCCAGAGGGAGATCGCGGCTTCGAATTTTCCGGCCCGGAAGAGCCCCTGCGCCTCGCTGTCCGTCTTCTCGGCCTCGCTCGAACCCGAAAAGAAGGCCGCCACGATGACCAGCATCACCGTGGCGGCGGTCATCAAGATAAGTAGTAGGGGCACGGCATGCCGTGCCCGCTCTTTCCAGGTAGACATGCCCCCGACTCAGGACCTCCGCAAGGAACAACAAGACGGGCATCCCGACGAGTCGGGATGTCCCTACGAACAACTATGCCGCCGGCGGGACGTAGCTCTCGGCACCGCCGAGCTTCTTCCACTCGCGGTAGAGAAGGACCAGGAAGAAGAGCGCGAAGACTTGGAAGAAGACGGCCCAGACGGGGTACCAGCGATAGCGCCAGTCGCCCATGGTGGTCTTGCCGAAGTCCCATTTCTCGCCGGGCTCGGACTTGGAGACTTCGATGCGGTAGTGGGTCAGCTCGACGAAGCCGGACTGGACCCAGTTGCCGCGCGCGTCGGTAAGGACCGCAGGCGGCGCCGCGTCGCCGGATTTCAGGGGGATGAAGGACACCTTCGCGCCGACCGTGGGCGTGCCGCCGCCGACGTTGCCGGAAAGCTCGAAGTTCTTCGGGTTCACGTCCCAGAGCGACCCGCTGCGCGTGATGGGCCCGGTCCTCTTCCCGAGGTAGGCCACCTTGACGATGGTGAACTTCACATCGAACATGTTGCTCGGGAGGCGCACGACGGGACTGCCGCCGCTCTTCGCGTAGATGCCGCTGGTGAGACGAAGCGTCATCGTGTCGCCGGACGCCGCCGAGTTGTTGTCACCGTCGAAGGAGCCGCTCCAGTCGATCGCGGGCGAGCCGTCGGCGATCAGGTGGTCCCAGCCGGGCTCCGTCTTGAGTGTGCCGAAGATGACCTTGACGGCGGCGGCGCCTGGAACGGTGATGGTGCCGGTGCGGTCCCAGCGGTTGGCGTACTCCACCGTCCACGGGACGAGGTCCTTCGAAAGGCCCATCCCGAGCCAGAAGAAGTACTTCCCCGCCCACGTCCGGAAGGCGCCGTGCTCGGGCAGGTCGCCCACGTCCTCGACGGTCCACTTTGCGTTCGGATCGGGCGTCCACGCGGCGGAGGTCTTGATATCGGCGGCGTCCCTGGTGAACTCGCCTTCCGGCGCCGGGAGCGTCCACCGGCCGCCGATGTCGGCGCGGGCCAGCGAGACCTTGACGGCGAGGCCGTTGTCGAAGCCGTCGCACGCCCAGTTGCCATGGGCGTCGGAGAGGACCGGAGCGGGAACCACGACGCCGGGCTTCGCCCCGGCGAACGAGACCACGACGCCCGGCAGGCCGACGTCGTCCTTGCCGACCTTCCTCGTCACGCGGCCGGAGAGCTGAAACTTCGCCTTCGACGTCTCCCAGAGGGCGCCGGAGCGTGTGACGGGCCCGGTCTTCGCGCCCTGCCAGGCGACCTTCGCGACGATGAACCCCGTGGACGAGGCGTTGGAGGCGTTGCGCACAACGAGCTTCCCGCCGGAGGTGACGTAGAGGCCGCTGGTGAGGGCGAGGCGCACCGTGTCGCCCGTCTTCCGGCCGCTGGAGGCCTCCAGGAACTCGCCGCTCCAGTCGTCGTAAATGTCGGCGTCCGTGGTGAGGTGGTCGAACCCCGGCTCGGTCTTGACCTCGCTGAAGCACACCTTCACCGCCGTCGCGCCGGGCACGGTGATGGTGCCGTTCTCCGAGCGATCGTTGCCGTAGACCACCTTCCACGGCCCGACCTCCTCCTCGTGCCACGCCACCGCCTCCTTGCACGCCGAGGAGACGGTGATGCCGCCGGTGCCGACGTAGTAGTCGCTCTTCGGCATGTCGGCCAGGTACTGCATGAAGAGGCCCGACAGGAAGCTGCCGAAGATCATGGCGCCATAGCGGACCATGACCATGGCGGCGCAATACTGGCCGTACCGCTCGCGCGGGAGCAGGCGCATGTACATCGGGATCTCGGCCGCTCCCTGCAGGGCGCCGAACGGCATGAAGATGAACGAGACCACGTACATCGCCGTCAGGTTGCCCGCGGTGCCGAAGTCGGTGAATGCCCAGACGAGCTGGCACGCCCCGCTGAGGAAGCAGACGAACGTGATCCAGAAATAGACGCGGATCGGGTTGTACTTGTCCGCCAGCCAGCCCGCCGGATATTGCAGCGCGAAGCTGACGGGCGCGGTGTACACGCCCAGCATGCCGAGTTGCGCCAGTGTGAGGTGGAGCGAGTCTCGGTTGCGCAGGATCTGGAACACCTGGCCGGCCTGCCACGACACGAAGAAGAACGTGCTGACCAGGAAGAAGTACCAGTAGAAGCGATGGGTGAAGCACTCCTTCGCAAACGTCTTGATGGAGGAAATGAGGCCGGTCTTCCTGTCCACGTTCTCCGGCGGAGGGGGATACCTCCCCTCCCGGAGGAAGATGCACATCAGCATGAAGCCGACGACATAGACGATGCCTCCGACGACGAACACGATTTTGAAATGCGACAGCGAGATCGGCATGATCCAGTAGTTGTAGGCCATGCCGGCGAGGATGCCCGTCATGCGGAAGAGCGAGAGGAACCGGGAGAGGTACTGGCGCGGGACGACGTCGTTGAAGAGGTACCAGTAGATGGTGTTGACGAAGATGTTGGCGAAGTCGAACCCGACCAGGATCGCGGCGAAGACGCCGAGGGTGACGGCGGCGCGGCTGAAGTGCCAGCCGAGAATCGCGAGGTCCTGGCGGTCGCCGATGGCGAACTGGGTGAGGTCGTCGTAGCAGCCGATGAGGACGAGGAAGAGCCCGACGAAGGGGGTGGACCAGAAGAGAAACGGGATGCGGCGGCCCCAGCGCGAGCGGTAGCGGTCGGAGCTGAAGCTGACGAGCGGGGCCAGGAAGAAGATGATGCCGTAGGCGATGGTCTTGTTCACGAAGACCATCATCGTGTCGGAGGCGCCCATGTCCTTCAGCTTCAACGGAAGGATGTTGGGGAGGTTGCCGTCGAGGAGCGTCCAGATGAAGTCGCCCCACAGGAGCCAGATGAACGCGACGGCGAGGCCGAAGGTGGTGTAGCGGAGCGTCCCGGTGCTGAAGATGCGCTTCGGAGATGCGCCGAGGGGACTCGACGGGGTCGACTCGCCGGCGGATTCGCTCATTCTCTCCCCCCAAGGGACCGGCGGACGCAGGAGACAAGGCCTGTTTTATAGCCGACGGACATCCGTCGTTCAAGGAGAAAACTACGCCGCCGGCGGAACATAGTTCTCGTCGCCGCCGAGCTTCTTCCACTCGCGGTAGAGCAGGAACAGGCTGATGAGCGCAAGGACCTGGAAGATGATGGTCCAGACGGGGAACCAGCGGTAGTGCCAGTCGCCCATCGTGGGCCGGCTGAACTCCCAGGAGCCTTCGGCCTCCCGACGCGCGAGGTCGACCTGGTAGGAGCTGCCGCGCTCGAAGCCCTCCTGCTTCCACTTCCCGTCCTTGTCGGTGACGACCGGAGGCGGGACGGCCCCCGAGCCGCCGACCCGGCGGAACGACACGGTCACGCCCGGCATGCCGCGGTCTTCGCCGTTCGGACGGACCTTGCCCGACAGACAGAACCCCCAGAGCGGGCCCTCGAAGCGGACCGGGCCCGTGCGCTTGCCGCGGTAGAGCACCTTCCACACCATCAGCGTGCCCTTCCCCTTCTCGCCCGTGGCCAGGCGCAGCGTGATGTTGTCGCCCGGCTTCACGTTGCTATAGATGCCGCTGAAGGAGCCGCTCCAGTCGTCCGACGCCCCGGCGTCCGTCGTCAGGTGGTCCACCCCCGGCTCCGTCGTGATCGAGCTGAAGTAGACGATGACGTCCTTCGCGCCCGGCACGATGATGGAGCCCTTGCGGTCGAACTTTCCGGCATAGTTGATGAGCTGCGTCGGCAGGCTCTCCTCGGTCCATTCCGAGGGGGTCACCCACGTCGCCATGGCGATGCCGCGCGCGGCGCCGGTGGCGCCGACGGAGGCCGGAGAGAAGAGCCACGCGCCCCCCTCCTGCTCCTTCGACAACGTCACGCGGTACTCGGAGCCGCTCTTGAACCCGGTCTGCTTCCAGCGCCCGTTATCGTCGGTCTTCACCGACGCGGGCGCGGAAAGGGCCCAATTGATCCACCACGAGTAGTCGCGTCGGAACGAAATGGCGACGCCCGGCACGCCCTTCCCGTCGGCCGTGCTCACGACGCGGCCCGAGAGCGGGAACCGGTCGGACGGGCGCCAGAGGGCGCCCTCGCGGGTCATCTTCCCGGTCGCATGAGCGGTCCAGGCCACCTTCTTCACCACGAAGTTGCCCGTGGCGGGCCGGCCGGCCACCTGCGAAATCGCAATCGTGTCGCCCGTCTTCTCGGCGCTCCATACGTCCCTCCAGCGCTCGCCGCTCCAGCGGTTGGGCTTGTCCGGCGTCCCGGCATCCGTCGTCAGGTTGTCGAACCCGCCCGGTTCCGGGGCCACCTCGCTGAAGAGCACCTTGATCTTCGCCGCCCCCGGCACGCGGATCGTCCCGTCCAGCCTCATGCTGTCGACGTAATTCACCCGCCACGGACCGACGGACTCCTCCGTCCAATCCGGCCTCCACGCCGCGGCGACGTTGTCGCCGCTCAGCGCCCAGCCGACCTCGCGGATGTCCCGGTCGAACGTCCACGCCCCGCCCTCTCCGTGCTTCGACATCTCGACGACATAGCGCGTGCCGTTCAGGAAGCCCGTCTGCCGCCAGCATCCGCTGTCGTCGGTGACGACGGCATCCGGCGACAACGAGAACATCCGCCGCAGCCACCCCTCGCGCTTGAAGGTCACCTTCACGCCGGGGAGCCCCTTGCCGGTCTCCCGGTTCGTCACCACGCCCGACAGCGGGAACGTCGCAAGCTTTGCGCCGCCCTCGAACGCGATCTCCCCCGTCCGCGTCCCCTGCCAGTCCACCCGGCTGATGACAACGCTGCCCGTCGCCGGCGACTTGCTCCGCTGCAAAATCGTGATCGTCGGACCGCTCCGCCCGCGGCTGTAGACTTCCCTGGCCGGGGACGTCCACGAGTCCGTGCCGTTGTCCACGGCGTCGGTCGTCACGCGGTCGAGCTTCGAGCCGGGGTTGATCTCGCTGAAATAGATCTTGACCGCGGTCGCGCCCGGCACGGTGACCGTGATCGCCCCCGCCGTCGAGTTCTCCCACGACGCGGCCCACGGGCCGACCGGCTGCTCGTTCCAGTCCGGCTTCCACGTCGCGGTCGACTGGATCTCGCCGGTGGACGCGACGTAGCTCCGGCACGGGAAGGAACCGACGTAGTCCATGAACACGCCCGCCAGGAGCGCCCCGAAGATCAGCGCAAACGACCGCACCATGTCGTTCGCCGAGCAGAACTGCCCGTACCGCTCCTTCGGCAGCACGCGCATATACATCGGGATCTCCGCCGCCCCCGCCACCATGCGGAACGGCAGGAAGACGATGGACATCGCGTACATCGCGACGAGGTTGCCCCACGTCCCGAAATCCCAGAACATGAAGATGCACCCGGCCGCCGTGGATACGAGACATATCGCCGAGGCGATGAGGTTGACCCGCAACGGGTGGTATTTGTCCGCCATCCATCCGGCCGGGTATTGCAGCGCGAAGACCGCCGGCGCGATGAGCGCCCCCATCAGCCCAAGCTGCGCCAGCGTCAGGCCGAGCGTCGTCGTGCTCCTCAGCAGGCCGAAGAGACCCGACTGGTAGGACAGGAACGTGAACGTGCTGGTGATGAAGAAGTACCAGTAGAACTTGTGGGTGAAGCACTCCTTCGCAAACGTCTTCATGGCCGAGAGGAAGCCCGTGCCCTTGTCGACGTGCTCGGGCGGAGGCGGGTATTTGCCCTCGCGCACCATGGCGCACATGATCATGAAGCCGATGACGTAGATGATGCCGCCCGCGACGAAGACGGCGCGGAAGTTGTCCATCGCCTGCGGGAAGATGTAGAGATTGTAGAAAACGCCCGCCAGGGTGCCGGTCATGCGGAAGAAGGACATGAAGCGCGAGAGGTACTGCGACGGGACGACGTCGTTGAAGAGGTACCAGTAGACGTTGTTCACGAAGATGTTGGCGAGGTCGAACCCGACGAAGAGCGCGCCGAAGACGACGAGCGTGAGCGTCGCGCGGCCCACGTCGATGCCCAGGATCGACGCCGACGACGCCTGGCCGATGAAGACGTTCGTGACGCTGTCGTAGCAGCCGATGAGGATGAGGAAGAGCCCGACGAAAGGCGTCGACCAGAGGAGGTAGGGAATCCTCCGGCCCAGCCGCGAGCGGTAGCGGTCGGAGTGGAAGGAGACCATCGGCGAGAAGAAGAACGAGATCGCGTAGGCGAGGGTCTTGTTGAGGAAGGCGATGGTCGTGTCGCCGGCGCCCAGTTCGTGGAGCTTGAGCGGCAGGATGGCCGGGATGCCGTTGTCGAACACCTGCCAGACGAAGTCACCCCACAACAGCCACACGAAGATCATGATGAGGCCGAACCCCGTGTAGCGCAGCGTCCCGACGGTGTAGAACTTGCGGCCCTTCTTCCCCTCCAGAGGCAACGCCTCAGCGATTCCCTCGGTCGTCGCCATGGTCGTGTTCCCCGGTGTGCGCCCGTGACCGGGATATTATAGCCTTTCGCCGCGCGGGAAGAAGGAAGAACAGAGGTTCCAGTGCCGGAACCTCCGTCGCCGAAAAACATGCCGAAAATGGCCGAAAAACCACAGGTTCCGGACTTCCAGTGATTTCACCTCCACTGGGGCCCGGTGGTCTGGAAGTCAATTTTGTATCCGATGTCCGGCGGAACCACATCCTGTA
>JBBIVY010000061.1:0-1763 GCA_037439485.1 Planctomycetota bacterium
CAAGCTGCGGCCATTTGCTCTTTGAAAACCCGGCGTCGAAAGGGCTTCGCGAAAAAAGTCTATATATTGGGGCTATGTTGCGAAAATGACCCCAACAGGTAGACAAAATGTCGAGTCGCGCCCGAAACAGGGATAAGTTGGGAAAGTGAGAACCTGAAGCCGCGTTCTTGAGCGGATGACGTTCCCGACGCGTCGGGACGGCCTACCGTTTGCGGAGGACGGTGTAGATGCAATCGGAGCCGGGCTGGCCGAACTCGTCGCGGAGGTCGGTGCGGACGATGCCGAGGTGGGCGCCGGCGCAGAGTTGGTGGAGGGTGCCCTCGGTGAAGTAGTAGAGGTGGTTGAGGTCGTAGACGTGGCCCGTCCGACCCGTGGCGTTGTGCGTCACGAGCAGCATCAGGCCCGTCGGCTGCATCAACGTATAGGCGCGCTTGAGCAGCGCGGCGGGGTCGACCGTGTGCTCCAGCACCGCCGAGATGATGAGGCAATCGAACATCATGCGCACGCCGCCGAGGGTTTCGAGAGTGCGCCCGAGGATCTGCAGGTCCGGCATCCTCTGCTTCAGGCTCGCGTAGATGCGCGAATTGGGCTCGACGGCGTAGACCCTGGCCTGCGGGCAGCGCCGTCGCACTTCTTCGAGGTGGGCGCCATAGCCGCAGCCGATTTCGAGGACGTGGAGGCTCGGCTTCTTCATCGCGTCGCAGAACATCGCCATGTAGTCGACCTGCCCCTTGGCGCGACGGTTCCATCGGTCGATGCGGTCCTGCGGGATGGCGGCGTAGTTTCCCTTGCCGTCGTTGGGGATGTCGGCCCAGTACTTCGTGGTGTACCAGGCGAGGTGCTCCTGCGGCGTAAACGTGGGGTTGACGAAGGTGAGGCCGCAACTCTTGCAGTGGACGACGCGGAGGTTATCGGCCTTCTGGGAGAAGACCTCCTGAAGCTCCTGGGTCTCGCCACAGACATTGCACGGGACGCTGCGCATCGTTTCCCCTCCTTGGCCCGTCTACATATAGTCTAATACGTTAGACGGACGATTTCGCGGGAAAATCGGGGAAATCCGGTTTTTTTCGCACGCAGGGATTGCTTCAGCCGCGCGACTTACCGACGATCGGGCCAATTCGCGCCGACGCAGGCCGATGGATTTCACTCCGCAGGCGGCCCGAGTGGTCCAGCCGGGAAGAGCGCCGGGGTGCGCGAAGCGTAGGCGTCCCACTCGGCGCCGAAGCTCTCGCGGAGCTTGCGTTCCTCGAACGGGATGCGCACGGCGATGCCGACGAGCATGATGACCGACACCGCGGCGACGACGAGGTTGGCGGTGGCGAGGATGCCGCCGACGGCCTTCATGACGAGCGCAAGGTAGATGGGGTGCCGCACCCACGCATAGGGCCCGGAGGTGACGAGCGAGCATCCGGGCGTAGGCGCCGCGGAGACGGAGAAGGCCAGCCCCATCGCCCGGTGGCTCCAGAGGAGCAGCGCCAGGCCCGCCGCCATGAGGGCGCACCCGGGGATGATGAGCACCGGCACAAGCGGAAGCTGCGCGAAGTGGATGCGATCCGGCGCCCCGACGAACACGATGAGCGAGGCGTAATGAAGCCCGCCCGCAACGAAGATCCACAGCACGTCGAAGAACGACGGCTTGTTCGTCTCGTAATACCGGCTGTTCGCCTCCCGCTTCCGGCGCAAGTGCCTCGTCCGCGCCACCATCTCGATGACGACGGCGACGGCGATGAACGTTCTCAGGACCCAGAAGGCTTCGTTGGACA
>JBBIVY010000061.1:1863-14245 GCA_037439485.1 Planctomycetota bacterium
AGCAGCGGGAACAGGATCACGTCTCGAATCGACTTGGCGCCGGTGAGGAGCATGACGAAGCGGTCGATGCCGAGGCCCTGGCCGCCGGCGGGAGGCATGCCGACCTCCAGCGCGTGGACGTAGTCCTCGTCGAGCTTGGCCCATTCGCCCTTGGCGTCGACGAGCTGCTCGCGGAAGCGGCGATCCTGCTCGACGGGGTCGTTCAGTTCCGAATACCCGTTGTCGAGTTCCATCTTGCCGATGAAGAGCTCGAACCGGTCGGCAAGCGTCGGGTCCCCCTTCACCGTCTTGGCCAGCGGGCACAACTCCGCCGGGTAGTGCGTGATGAACGTCGGGTTGACGAGGTGCGGCTCCACGAACTCCTCCAGGAGCGCGTTCGCCAGTTCCACCGGCTTTTCCGTCCCCACGATCGGCAGGTGCCGCTCCACGGCCTTCTTCTTGAGCGCCGCGAAGTCGGCCGGGTCGATGCCCACGTGCTCGCGGAAGAGATTCCAGTACTTCGCCCGCCGCCAGGGGAGCTTGAAATCGATCTGCATGCCGTTCCACTCGATGGTCTCGCCCAGCCCTAACTCGCGGCGGACAAAGTCGACCATTTCCTCGGTGAGACGGATCATGCCGTCGCAGTCGCTGTAGGCCTGATAGATCTCCATCATCGTGAACTCGGGGTTGTGGCGGGTGGAAACCCCCTCGTTGCGGAAGTTGCGGTTGAGTTCGTAGACGCGGTTCATGCCGCCGACGAGGAGGCGCTTGAGGTAGAGTTCCGGCGCGATGCGCAGGAAGAGCTGCATGTCGAGCGCGTTGTGGTGCGTGATGAACGGCTTCGCCGCGGCGCCCCCCGCGATGGAGTGCATCATCGGCGTCTCCACCTCCAGGAACCCGCGCGCATCGAGGAACTGCCGCAGAAGCCGGATGATCTTCACCCGCGCCTGGAAGACCTTCATCACGTCCGGGTTCGCGGCCAGGTCCGTATATCGCTGACGGTACCGGATCTCCACGTCGGCCAGTCCGTGCCACTTCTCGGGCGGCGCCGCGATGGCCTTGGAGAGAATCGTGTAGCTCTCGATGAAGACCGTTATCTCGCCGGTGCGGGTCTTGTCGACCGTGCCTTCGACGCCAATGAAGTCCCAGAGGTCGACCAGGCCGAACTCCTCGAAGGCCTTGTCCCCCACCGCGTCCTTGCGGATGTAAGCCTGGATGCGGCCGCCGCCGTCGCGAAGGTCGAAGAATCCCGCCTTGCCCTGCAGGCGCTTCGCGGTCACCCGCCCCGCCACGCGGACGCGGTTCTTCTTGCCTTCTTCGTATTTCGCCACGGCCTCGCCCACGGAAAGGCAGTCCGGGAACCCCCGGCCGTAGGGCTCAATGCCGAGGGCCTTGATGGCCTCCAGTTTCTTCAAACGCTCCTCTTCGATGCGCGAACGCTCTTTCATGGCCTCTTCCTCTGCGGGTGAAATTCGACCGGAAAGGCTCGATTTTAGGCGACTTAGGGCGAGAAGTCAAGACGAAGGTGAGGCTGGGCAATTATGACTATGTGGTTATCGCAGATTGATGCTCGTCTGAAATTTCAGGTTTTGGTGAGTCAAAACTTGACGTAACCCCGGTTGTATGCTAAAGTAACAACGTTGGTTTGTCGATTTGGCACTAGTACCGGCAATTGGGGTAATCGGACCGGTGCGGTGCCCGCGAGGGCCGCGTAAGGGCTAAGGACCGGCTTTCGGGGGATCGGTCGTGATATCTCGTCAACGGCGCCAGTACGAGCGCGTCGCCGCGCGCTTTCCGGTGTGGATCGACTGCAACGGCTCGGGCCGCATCCTCCAGGGACACACCGCCAACGTATCGATGGGCGGGATGTTGCTTTTCGGCGCATCTGATTTCGACCTTCCGCTCGGAGCGCCGGTGGCCGTGACGTTCGGCATCCGCAGCGAGGACCATGGCGGGTATGCGATGCACCAGGCCCCCAGCGGGGCGAAGGTCGTGCGGGTGGAGCGGCACGGCTACGGCATAGGCCTCGCGGTGCAATTTGAGAAACCGGAGCTCGCGCGCTGCGAGAGCGAGCCCGTCCTGACGTGATTACCGGCTGATATCCGTCGTCCATTGAGCGCCCCTGTCCGCAAACGGGGTCTCGCCCGCGTTCTCTGCGCGGACGGCCGCTCTATGGCCGCCGAGAGCCGGTCTGAAAGATGCGTCGGACGTCATGACGCACGCCGAAAATGCCGATAGCATCTATGTCTGGGAAGCGATTGTCCGCCTCCTGCCGGGTGCGAATTCCGGCCTTTCGATAGATAATGGAACACCGACTGACAAGGATGCCTATGAAACCGGCCTGCCGGGCGATGATTCTTGTTTTGGCCGTGGCGTTCGCGGCGGGGTGCAGCTTTTTCGACGGGAAGACGAGCAAAGCCGTCGAACCGCCGAAGCCCGCGGACCATTTCGCCGAAGGCGTAAGGCTCGAAAAGGACGGGGCCTTCGAGCAGGCCATCGTCGAGTATCGCCGCGCGACGCAGGACGACCCGGCCGACTCGCGCGCCTGGGTGAACCTCGGCCGGCTCTTCGCGAAGGCCGGAGACCCGGCCACCGCGGTGGCGTGCTGGAAACAGGCCGTCCACGCGAACCCGTCCGACGCGAAGGCGTGGAACCTGCTCGGCGGCGTCGCGATGCGCGACAACGACTTCCGCGAGGCGATGAACTGCTACCGGAAGGCGATCGACGGCGCCCCCGACGCCGCGGACCCGTACTATAATGCCGCCATCGCGTCGAGGCAGCTCAAGAACGACGCGGACGCCGCGAAATACTACAAGCGCTGGCTCGATCTGACCCCGACCGCCCGCGGCCGCGACGCCGACGAGGCGCACAGGTTTCTCGAAGCGAGGGGAGAAGAGTAGCAGAGTAGCAAAGCAACAGAGTAGCGGAGAACGGGAAACGAAAACGAAAGAAGCCGGAGCAAACAGGACGCTGAGACGCCCGGACCCCGGGAACGAAACGGTTGAGAGGGCCTTATGAAGGCATGCCAGAAGTGCGGCGAAGAGTGGGCGCGAAAGGAGCAGCCGGGATTCAAGGCGACGTGTCCGAAGTGCACGGCCTACCTGCACTCGTGCCGGAACTGCCGGCTGTATAATCCGTCGGCGGACCGGTGCAGTTCGGTGACGGCGGAGTGCACGGGGGACCGGGACTCGCTGAACTACTGCGAGGAGTTCATGTTCCGCGACACCCCGGCCAACGTGAACGGCAAGGTCAGGAACGGCCACGCCGCCGCGACGGTGCTGGGGCTCGAAAGCCGACCGATTCGCACCGAGGTCCGCCCGCCGCGCCCCGACGTTCAGCCGCCCCCGGCCGCGCGGGAGAACAAGCCCGCGCGTGACAAGTTCAACCAGCTCTTCAACCCGTAGACCGGACGCCCCCGATGATCATGATGAACAGGAATAACCCGGCCGCCTCGCTCACGTTCGTTCACATGAGCGACCCGCACGTGGGACACCACGCGCAGGCCGAGGCGACGTTCGAGCGGGCGCTGGAGGACGTGGCGCGCCTGAGCCCGCGGCCCGAGTTCATCCTGCTCACCGGCGACCTGACCGAGGGCGAGCGCGATCACTACCGCGCGTTCCGCCGCATCGCGGCCGGGTCGCCCGTGCCCATCGCCTGCCTGCCCGGAAATCACGACGTCGGCAACCGCCTCTCCGACCGTTCGCTTCCTTTGATCGACCTCTGGCGCACAGAGATGGGCCCCGACCGCCGCGCGTTCACCGTGGGGGGAGGAAAAGGGGACTGTCCCCCTGACGCCGTTGAGGGGACTGTCCCCTTTTCCTGCCGCTTCATCCTGCTCAACTCGCTCCTGCTGCGCGGCGCGTCCTCCCTGCGTCCCCGTCGCTCGCCGCGCCTGGCGGACGAGGTCGAGGCGCAGTGGGAGTTCCTCGAGCGCGAGCTGGCCGCCGCGGGCGCTTGCCGCAGCCTCTTCATCGCGTTTCACCACACGCCCTACGCCGTCCACGTGGACGAGTTCGCCGGGGGATATCTGCCCATCAGCCGCGAGTCGCGCCGGCGCATCCTCGACCTCGCTTCGCGCTTCCACGTCCAGGCGATCCTCAGCGGACACGCGCACTGGAGCCGCGAGGTCGCCGTCGGCGGGGTTGCGCTCATCACGACGCCGAGCGTCGCCTACAACAGCCCCTTCGGCCCGTCCGGCAAGCTGCCGCTGGGCTATCGCGTCTTCACCGTCGCCGGCGACCATTTCTTCCACCGCTACAAATCGCTCGACCTGGCCGGCATGGCGCCGTTCTGGGTCGTCGGCCTCCGGCAGCCCCCGAGCGACGGTCGCTGGGTCGACCACCTCGGCGGCGTCGTCCCCAACTCGCGCGTGTCGCTGTCCGCCTGACGCTCCACGCCGGGAATCTTCCGAATCACGCCTCGTCCTTCGGCTTCGGCCCGGGTTTGCCTTTGCGCAGCGTGCGGCCGGTGAGCCTTTCCATGCGCACCACGAACTTATCGCTGCCGGCGGGACGGCCGGTGCGGATGCAGAGCATCAGGCGCTTCTCGGCCTCGTCGTCCTTCTCGGAGAGCGTCTTCCGCCAGTCCTTCGCCAGCCCCCTCAGCGTCCGGTCGGAAACGAGCGGGTCCTTCTTGCGCTCGCCGACGTGGAACGCGGCGCTCGACCACTCGTACTCCCACGCGCGCTTGGCCGACCGCGAGACGACCGGGTCGAGCTCCGCGTAGCGCGCCGCGGCGACGAGGTGGCGCTCGTCGAGGGCGCACGAGCTGAATCGCCCCTGGAAGAGATAGCCGCGGACGCCTTCGTCGAAGTTGCGCATACGCGTGTAGCGCCGGTGCGCATTGCCGATCGCGCGGGCGAGCGACTGCTCGTCGTCCGGCACCACGATGAGGTGAACGTGATCGCGCAGCAGCGCCCAGGCCAGCACCTCCACCCCGAACCGCTCCGTCTCCTCCGCCATGAAGCCGAGGTAGGCCCGGTAATCCCCGTCGTGGCGGAAGATCGCCATCGACCGCACGCCCGTCTGCGTGACGTGATGCGGCACCTTCGGAACGACGACTCTCGACAGCCTTGCCATATTGCGGCTCCTTGTCGGGACGCGCGCGGAAGAGGCCGCGCGATTTTCTGCGTGAGTCATTCAGACGCGGATTCATTACCGATTCGCCGGCCGAAAACCCCATTTTTCAGCAGCCACGAGGGTTTACGGATACCCAAGACCGGGGTATTATACGGCGCTAATTCAGGGGACACAAGCCCTATTCAGGTACCCCCATTTTTTCATTTGCCCCGGACAAAACGCCGAGATAGCATCTGGCTTCCACACGCTGACATCCATGCCGGAGGCCCGATCATGAGAAAACTTCTCGTTGCCGTTGCGTCCGTTCTGCTTGCCGCCGCCTCGGCCGGCGCCGCCGAGAACCTCATCCGCAACGGGTCGTTCGAAGAGGCGAAGAAGGCCGACTTCGTCGGCGCGATGCCCAAGGATATCAAGGAGTTCTACGGCGGGACAAAGGATTCGCCGTTCGATTCCTGGTCCTTCGGCGCCGGCTGGGACGGCGGCAGCTACGAAGTCGCCGCGTCGAACGAGTCGCACTCCGGCAAGCGGTCGTGCGAGATCCGCTGCGTGAAGAAGGGCCGTGGCGGGATCGCCTGCTCACCGTTCAATATGAAGGTCGGCAGCATCCTCGAAGTCTCCTTCTGGGTCAAGGCGAAGGACGCCGACGGCGGCCGCATCTTCCTCAACAGCGAAGGCTCTCCCGGCGACGGCTGGAGCGGCTGTGAGATGAAAGAGGGCACCTACGATTGGACGCGCGTGACGCACCGCGCGGTTGTCTCCGCGCGTGGCGCAAAGGACGGCAACCAGACGATCGTGCTCTTCTTCTACACCAAGGCCGCCGGCACCGTGTGGATCGACGACGTGGTCGTGTCGGAACTCGACGTCAACGCGATGGCCGACGCAGCCGACATGCCCGCCCTGGCGCCGCCCGCCGCGAAGCCCATCCCGGAGCCCGTGGGCTCCGTCGGCTACCGCGTCGATACCGCGACGTCGCTCGACAAGGTCTTCCCCGACACCGATTACGCCGCGAAGGTCACGCCGACCGCGTCGATGTCGCTGGCCCGCAACGAGTACGAGGCGTTCCAGGCCATCGTCGAGGCCCCGTGGCGCGACGTGAGGGTGTTGGAGGTGAAGATCTCCGACTTCGCCGGGCCCGCGACACTCAAGGCCGATGCCTTCACTTGGCAGCGCGTCGATTTCGTGGAGACCGCGTTCGTCCCGCAGTACCAGGTCGACCGTATCGGGCTTTACCCCGACCCCCTCATGCCCGCCGGGCCGTTCACCGTGAAGAAGCTCACGCGCACGCCGATCTGGATTTCGCTCAAGACGCCCAAGGACCTGCCCGCCGGCGTCTACGCGGGAACGGTCACGATCGTGCCGGAGAAGCTCGCTCCCACGGTCGTGCCGGTAACGGTGAGGGTCTTTGACTTCACGCTCCCCGACGAGACCCACCTGCGCACGATGACGTGGCTGGGGATGGGCGTCGTCAGCGCGTTCTACGGCAACATGGACTGGTCGCCCGACGGCCGCAAACGCTACGGCGAGCTCATGAATCGTTACGAGGACATCCTGCTGGAGCACCGTCTCGGCGTCGGCGGCGAGGTCGCGGCGCTCGCGCCCAACGCACAGGGCAAGTACGACTTCCCCGACAAGCACCTCGATCGTCTTTTCTCCAAGGGCATGAACTGCTTCATCATGGGCACCGCCCCGAACCTCGGCCGCTCCGGGCAGAAGGTGTATACCCCCGAGTTCGTCCAACAGTTCTCGGCGATGTGCAAGGCCTACGGTGACCACCTGCGCGAGAAGGGCTGGCTCGACAAGGCCTACGTTTACACGTATGACGAGGCACCGAAGAGCGCGTGGCCCGAGGTGAAGAAGATCGCCGGGGCCATCCACGCCGCCGCGCCCGAACTCAAGGTCCTCCAGTGCCTCAACGAGCCCGAGGGTGTCAAGGAGCTCGCCGGCATCGTCGACGTCTTCGACTGCTACGTCGCCCAGTATCACAAGACCGGCGTCGAAGCCATGCAGAAGGCCAAGGGCACCGAGGCGTGGCTCGCCGTCTGCTGCTATCCGATGGAACACCCGAATCTCTTCATCGAGTACCCGCTTATCGACGCCCGCGTGCTTGCGCTCTTCTGCTGGAAATACAACGCCCAGGGCTTCGAATACTGGAGCCCGACCGCGTGGGGCAAGAACTGGCAGGGCGCGGGAGCGAAGTGGCCGATGAAGCCCTGGGACCCGAACACCTTCGGCCGCTACAACGGCGACGGCTACCTCATCTACCCCGGCGCCGACGGTGTGCCTTACTCCTCGTTGCGCCTCGAGGTCCTGCGCGACGGGTTCGAGGATTACGAATACCTCTGGATGCTGCGCGATCTCGTGAAGAAGGCCGACGAGAAGAAGCTCAACGCCCCCGAGGTCGCCGCCGCGAAGGAACTCATGAAGATCGACGATCTTGTTAAGGACTCCGGCACGTTCTCCAACAGCCGCGACAACTACTTCACCGTCCGCGCCAAGATCGCCGATGCCGTCGTCGCGATGAAGCGCGTGGTCGGCGAAAAATGAGGAATACCATGAAACGAATCCTGCTCCTCTCGTCTGTCGTCCTAGCCTCCTGCGCCGCGGCGCTCCTCGCCCAGGCTCCGGCGGGCAATCTCGTCCAGAACTCGTCCTTCGAGGAGCGATCCGGAGCGCGCAAGGACGGCGAGCCGTGGGGCTATGGATTCTTCGACGGCGTCGCCCGTAGCCCGTTTGCGCACTGGGGCTACTCCGGCTTCTGGGACGGCGGCGATTACGACGTCAAGCTCGGCAAGGGCCACACGGGCGCGGCGGGCGCGCGCCTGGTCTGCCGCAAGCGCGGCCGGGCTGGCATCTGCACCGAGGCGATCGTCGTGCCCATGGGCGCGAAGCTCGAGTTCCGCGGCTGGTTCAAGGGCGTCGGGGCGAAGGGCCGCGCGTGGGTCAATTTCGAGGGCGACCCCGGCGACGGCTGGGCGCAGATTGCCCTGCCCGAGGCCACCGATTACGACTGGACGGAAGTAACCGGCACCGTCACCGTCCCCGCGCTCAAGAAGCAGCCTAAGGACGTCCCCGAAGGCAAGGCCCGCATCTGCGTCTTCGTCTACACGACCGCCTACGGCGAACTGAGCATCGACGACGTATCGCTGACGCCGGTCGTCGATGCGGGGAAGTGAGGGCTCCTCGTTTGAGAAGTCTTTCTTGAGACGCGGATGAGTTCGTCTTTCCGTTTTTCTCTGTTCTCTCTGCGCCCTCTGTGATAGAAAGGAGGCACACAACAACCAGGAAGGCCCCGCCCAATGGACCCCAGAAACGTCGTCAGCCGCTACCGCGGCAACCCCATCCTCACCGCGAAGGACGTGCCCTACGAGTGTACCCGCGTCTACAACTCCAGCGTCGTGAAGACGGACAAAGACTACGTGATGATCCTTCGCATCGACGTCATCAAGCCGCCGGAGGAGCCGTATCTTTTCCTCGGCCTCGCGCGCTCCGCGGACGGGATCCGGTGGACCGTCGACCCCAAGCCCTTCATGACGCCCGAGGGCGCCGAAGAGCGCATGATTTATGACCCGCGCATCACGCGCATCGGCGACGAATACGTCATTTGCTACGCCGCCGACACCTCCGTCGGCATCCGCATGGGCATCGCCTCCACGCGCGATTTCAAAACCGTCGTCCGCAAGCACCTCAGCGAACCCGACAACCGCAACGCCGTGCTCTTCCCCGAGAAGGTCAACGGCCTTTACTGCCGGCTCGACCGCCCGTTCGCGCGCATCTATGAGAAGTCGCGGCCCTACGACCTGTGGATTTCCTGGTCCCCCGACCTGGAGTTCTGGGGTCGGCACGAGGCGCTGCTGCGCTGGCAAGACGTGACCTGGGGCTCGCACAAGATCGGCCCCGCGGCGCCTCCCATTCGCACTAAGGCGGGATGGCTCACGCTCTTCCACGGCGCGCGCCTCCGCGAGCCGGGCCCCGAAGGCTGGGGTAAGACCTACAGCGCCGGCGTCATGCTGCTCGACCTGAAGAACCCCGCGAAGATTC
Organism: Planctomycetota bacterium; assembly: GCA_037439485.1. Taxonomy (GTDB): domain Bacteria; phylum Planctomycetota; class DG-23; order DATKVD01; family DATKVD01; genus JBBIVY01. Next base: position 10,959 of record JBBIVY010000061.1, read on the forward strand.
TCGGGCGCTGCCCCGAGCCCATCCTCGACCCCGAGCCGGAGTTCCCCTACGAGTGGGAGGGCTACCGTCCGCGCGTGATCTTCCCCACCGGCTTCATCGACATGGGCGACGGCACCTGCCTCATCTACTACGGCGCCTCCGACACGGTCATGGCCCTCGCCACCGCGCGCATCGACGATCTGATCGCGCTCTGCCGATAGGACGAGAACCGCCCGCCCCCGCCAAAGGATAATGCGCAGGGTCTTTCAGTTCTTTCTTGGCCTATGTGGCATCCCGATCACAATCGGGATGTCTTTGCTGCTTCTTGTGTAGCACAGGCACCCTCGCCTGTGGAAAGAAGAAGAACCCAGCCGAGGACGGCTGGGCTACACCAACAGCAATCGTCCCGACAGGTCGGGACACCACATGAGAACTGAAAGACCCTGGGATAATGCGCCCCGCCGTTGGCAAATGCGATTCCGCATGGTATGATAAGTCCCTCGGCCGATGCGGATTCCCTTCTTCTCCGGGCTGGGGGCGCGACAGCGAAGTGTACAAACTCAAGCTCATCCTGCGCTATCTCCTCCGGCGGCGGATCGCCCTTCTGCCCGTCCTTGCCGTGGCGGTGGCGGTATTCCTGCTGGTCGTCGTGCTCGCGGTGATGCGGGGCTTCGCGGGGTTCATCGAGGACAAGCTCCGCGGGACGATGGCCGACGTCATCGTCGAGTCGAACGACGTCCGCGGATTCGACGGCTGGGAGCCCGTCGCCGAAAGGCTCCGCCGCATTTCGGGCGTCGAGGCCGTGTCGCCTCACCTCTCCGGCAAGGGTGTGCTGACGGTCTATGGCGGGCTTTACGGCCGGCCGTTCGACTACCCGTGCCTCTTCGCCGGCATCGACCTTGAGGCCGAGAACTCGGTCACGCGCTTTGGCCGCTACCTCATCGACGGCAAGGGCTTCGCCGACCCCTGGCGCGCGAACCTGCGGACGCCGGGGATCATCCTGGGCAGCGAGATCTTCGGGCCCGATACGGCCAACATCCACATCGGCTACCCGGTGACGCTGACGACGCCCACCGCGTTCGATGAGATGGGCTCGAAGGACTTCCTCGTCACGGCGAAATTCAAGACGGGGCTCTACGAGCACGACCGCACGACGGTTTACGTGCCGCTCGCCGCGGCGCAGAAGCTGCTCGACCTCGAAGGCCGCGTGACGAGCCTGCACCTGCGCGTCAAGCCGGGTGAGGACCTGGAGAAGATCAAGTCCGCCGCGCGCGCGGCGCTGGAGGGGCGCAAGGGCCTCATCGTTCAGACCTGGATGGAGTCGCAGAAGGTGCTCATCGACGCGATGGCGCTCGAACGCATCATCTGGATCGTGGTGCTCTCGGCGCTCTTAGCGGTGGCGGGGTTCTGCATCCTCGCGGTGATGAGCCTCACCGTCATCCAGAAGACGCGCGACATCGGCATTCTGCGCGCGGTGGGCGCAAGCGCCCGAGGCGTGCTCGCCGCGTTCCTCGAATACGGCCTCGCCGTCGGGATCATCGGCGCGACGCTGGGGCTCGTGGGGGCGCTCCTGGTGCTCTATCACATCGACACGGTCGAGGCGGTCACGCTGCGCCTCACGGGATGGACCCCTTGGCCGAGGGACGTATTCTACTTTGAGCGCATTCCGGTGGAGATGAACGGGTGGGCGTTCCTCTCGTTCTGGACGTGGGGCATCGCGGTGGCCTTCGCCGCCAGCCTCTACCCCGCCGCCCGCGCCGCTCGCACCGACCCGGTGCGAACGCTACGCATCGAGCACTGACATGCGAGAAAATAGGGACGCAGGCTATTTTCTAAGAAGTAAAGCCCTCTTTGCGCATCAGAAACGGGGCTTTTAGGCGTTTGACAGGCGAGAAAATAGCCTGCGTCCCTATTTATTAAGAGAGCTGATATGCTGGCCTGGGCACTGGCGCTACGATATCTGCTGCGGAAACCGATCACGCTCTTTGCGCTGATGAGCGTGATGATCGGGACGACTGCGTTTATCGTGGTGGTCGGGGTGATGGACGGCTACGTGCGGGCGTTCAACGACAAGAGCCGCGAGGTGCTCTCCGACATCATCGTGATGCCGATGGGGTCGCGCATCGCGGAGGCCGACAATGTCTGCCGGTTCCTGAAGGCCGCATCGCCCGATGTCGTCGCCTGCTCGGCCGACGTCTCGGGCCTCGGCCTCCTGAAAGTGCGCGCGAAGGACGGGACGTTCTCCGTGAAGTGGGTGCGCTACCAAGGCGTGGACCCCGTCGCCGAGCGCGCGGTGACGGGCGTTGACAACCTCACCCGCGTCCCGCAGGGCGCCGAGGACTGGATCCTCCCGGGCGCGGGGCTCATCGACCCTCTGTCGCTCGACGAGGTGAAGGAAATCCAACTCGTCACCACCGGGCGCTACATCACCGGGCCGCCGAGGAAGACCGCGCTTGTCCCGGCGGGGCTTGTGGAGTTCGGCCTGCACAGCTACGACCGAGAGTTCTGCTACGTGCCGCGCTCGGTGGCCTCGGCGCTCGCCGGGTTGGAGCCGGACCAGGCGACGGAGATCCGCGTGCGCATCCGCGACGCCGGCCGAGGAGAAGAGGTGAAGGCGCGGCTTCAGCAGGCGCTCGACCGGCGCACGCACGCGCAACCGCTCACGGCGCTGCGATATCAGGAGATGAGCACGATGTTCCGCGCGCTCAAGCTGCAGAGCGCCCTCGCGTCACTCGTCCTCGGGTGCCTCTTCGTCGCCGCGGGGTTCGCGGTGGTCGCGGTGACGACGATGATCGTCCTCCAGAAGACCCGCGACGTCGGCACCATCCGCGCGCTCGGCATGAGCCGCGCGGGAGTGATGCGGACGTTCGTCCTCTACGGCGTCACGACGAGCCTCGCGGGGGTGGGTCTCGGCCTCGCGCTCGGGGCCTTGATCCTCAACCGCATCGACTGGGTCCGGCAGGCGCTCGCCTGGCTCCTCGGCCACGACGTCTTCCCGATCACGCTCTACGGGATGAAGACGGTGCCGCACGAAGTCAGCGCCGTCGTGGTGCTCGTCATCGTCGGCGTCGCGGTCGCGGTCAGCTTCTTCGGCAGCCTCCTCCCCGCCTGGCGCGCGGCGAGGCTGAACGTAGTGGAGAGTTTGCGGTACGAGTGACAGCGAAACTCGAATTTCGAAACCCGAAATTCGGACGGCGAGAGGCGGGGTGTTTGCCGTTGCCGCTTCTTCTTCCGGAGCCCGTCAGGGCGACTGGTTCCAGCCTCGGGCGCAAGCCCGTGGAAAGGATGGGGCCGCCGCGATTCTTCCT
>JBBIVY010000061.1:14345-16166 GCA_037439485.1 Planctomycetota bacterium
CACGGGCTTGCGCCCGAGGCTATAACCAGACGCCCGCAATGCGGGCTTGAAACAACAGAGGCGGCAAGAGGCCGAATCGGTTCTGAACGCGGGGTGTCGGCATGAACGAGTTGCTCGTCGCAACGGACGTGGTGAAGAGCTACCCGATGGGTGCGGGGCGCCTGGAGGTGCTGCGGGGGGCGACTCTCGCGGTGGCGAAAGGCGAACTGGTCGCCATCGTCGGCGCGTCGGGCGTGGGGAAAAGCACGTTCCTGCACGTCCTCGGCGCGCTCGACACGCCCGACTCGGGCCGCGTGGTCTACGAAGGCGAGGACGTCTTCGCGTTGCCTCCCGCGCGACAGAACGCGCTGAGGAATCGCGCCTTCGGGTTCGTGTTCCAGTTCTACTACCTGCTGCCGGAGTTCACCGCGATCGAGAACGTGCTGATGCCGGCGATGGTTGCGCGCGGGCCCCTGGCCTGGCTCGCGGCGCGTGGGAAGATCAGGCGCAAGGCCGAGGCCCTGCTGGATCAGCTTGGCCTGTCGGCGCGCATGAAGCACCGCCCGAGCCAGCTCTCCGGCGGCGAGCAGCAGCGCGTCGCCATCGCCCGGGCACTCATCAACGACCCCGCCGTGCTGCTGTGCGACGAGCCCACGGGCAACCTCGACGAGGCGACGGCCGAAGGCGTGCTCGACGCCCTCTTCGCCCTCAACCGCGACGCGGGGCTCACGACCGTCATCGTCACCCATAACGCCGATCTTGCCGCGCGAGCGCACCGGCTCGTGCGGATGGCCGAGGGGCGGGTTGAAGCGGTGGCAGGTGACAAGTGACGGCTCACCGGTAGCGACCAGGATCGACGGTCCTTGCTTTGACCTGTCGCCTGCGACCTGCAACTCTGGAGAGGATGGCATGTTCAACCGGTTTCGGAAGAAGATGTTCGAGATCCTGGAGTTCCCCGTCGGCGGCAACTGGGTCGTGCGCTCCGCGGACCTTTTCATCCTGTCGCTGATCGTGCTGAACGTCATCGCCATCGTCATCGACACGGTGCCCGAGATCCGGCACGCCTGCGGCGGGTTCTTCCGGTGGTTCGAGGTCTTCTCGGTCATCGTCTTCACGACGGAGTACATCCTGCGGCTCTGGACATGCACGACCGACCCGAAGTACGCACACCCCGTGTGGGGACGCCTGCGCTACGCGTTCTCGACGATGGCGCTGGTCGACCTGCTGGCGATCCTGCCCTTCTACTTGCTGCTCTTCAATATTCTCTTTTTCGGGCGGACGTTCGACCTGCGGTTCCTGCGAGGACTGCGGCTCCTGCGGATCGTGCGGGTGATGAAGCTGTCGCGTTACATGCGCAGCGTCTCGCTCTTCAGCCGCGTCGTGCGCGAGCGCCGGAACGAACTCGTCATGGCACTCATCTTCAGCACCATCCTGCTCGTCTTCTCGGCGTCGATCATGTATTACGTCGAGCACGACGCCCAGCGCGACAAGTTCCCGAGCATCCCCGCGACGATGTGGTGGGCCATCGCCACCATGACCAACCTCGGCACCGGCGACGCCTTCCCGGTGACGACGATGGGACGGTTCCTCGCCGCCATCGTCGCGCTCCTCGGCGTCGGCATCTTCGCCCTGCCAACCGCGATCCTCGGCTCCGGCTTCGTCGAGGCCCTGCGCGAGGAACACGAGGAAGCACAGGCGGCGAAGGAGAAGAAAGGCCTCGTCTGCCCGCATTGCGGAAAGACTTTTGAACAGACGTAACAGGTAACGGCCGGAATTGGCGCTTCTCGCTGTTACCTGTTACGGCTGTGTGGAGCACAAATGCCGACAGAGTTGGACAATTCG
>JBBIVY010000061.1:16266-23481 GCA_037439485.1 Planctomycetota bacterium
CTGTTACCTGTTACGGCTGTGTGGAGCACAAATGCCGACAGAGTTGGACAATTCGCCTCAATACATCAAGGGCGTCGGCCCCGCGCGCGCCGAGATGCTCGGGCGCCTCGACGTGCGCACGGTGCGCGATCTCCTCATGCTCTTCCCGCGCGATTACCAGGACCGCACGCACCTCGCGAAGATCGCCGACCTCAAAATCGGCGAGACCGCCACCGTCAAAGGCGAGATCACCGGCTGCAAGCTCCGACGGCTCAAGTTCGGCCGGAAGCTCCTCTCGGTCAACATCACCGACGACACCGGCACGCTCGAAGCCCTCTGGTTCAACCAGGCCTACCTCGAGCCTCGCTTCTCCGAAGGCGGCGTCGCCTACCTCACCGGCAAGCTCGCGATGGGCAAGAAGGGCGGGCTTCACATGGCCAACCCCGACAGCGAGGTGATTCCGCCGATGGAGGTGGACGACGAGGACCCGCCGGGGCCGGAATTCCTCGGCATCGTCCCCATCTACCCGCTCACCGAGGGCCTCCGCCAGCAGTCGATGCGGCGGATCATGCGTAACGCGCTCGATACTTACGCCGCGAGCCTGGAGGAGATCATCCCCACGGCGCTCCTCCTTTCGCGCGACCTGCCGAGGGTGCGCGAGGCGCTGGAGGGAATCCACTTCCCAAAGTCGTTCGAGATGAAGGACCTCGCCCGCCGGCGGTTCGTCTACGAGGAATTCCTCGCCCTCGAATGCGCGATGGCGCTGCGCCGGGCGTCGATCGAGAAAGAGCCGTGCCCCTTCCCCGTCAAGGTGACGGAAGAGATCGACCGGCGGATTCGCGCGCGGGTGAAATTCACGCTCACCGCCGACCAGGAGAAGGTGATCAAGGAGATCGTCGCCGATCTCGCGAAGCCGCACCCGATGAACCGCCTTCTGCAGGGCGACGTCGGCTCGGGCAAGACCGTCGTCGCGCTCTACGCGATGCTCTCGGCCGTCGCCAACCGCTACCAGGTGGCAATGATGGCGCCGACCGAGATCCTCGCGACGCAGCACTATGAGACCTTCCGCGCGCTCCTCGAAGGCAGCCGCGTGAGGCTGGAGCTGATGGTGGGCGGGCTCACCGGCGCGGCGCGGCGCGAGGCCCGCGAACGCATCGCGGCGGGCGAGGTGGACATCGTCTTCGGCACGCACGCGCTCATCGAAGAGGACGTGGAATTCCGGCGACTGGCGCTCCTCGTCGTGGACGAGCAGCACAAGTTCGGCGTCGTCCAGCGCGCGCGCCTCCGCGAAAAGGGCCGGCATCCGCATTGCCTCGTCATGACCGCGACGCCCATCCCGCGCACGCTCATGCTCACCGTGTTCGGCGACCTCGACACGTCCACGATCGAGCACCTTCCGCCCGGCCGGCGGCCCATCAAGACCTCGCGCTCGGCGCCCGGAGCCATCGGCAAGGTCTTCGATCTCATCCGGAAGGAGGTCGCCGCGGGGCGGCAGGCGTATGTCGTCTATCCGCTGGTGGAGGAAGGCGAGGCAGGGGACCTCAAGGCCGCGGTGGCGATGCACAAGCGCCTGTCGACGGGCGAATTCCGCGACCTGCGCGTCGGCCTTCTCACGGGCCGGATGAAGGGCGCCGAGAAGGACCGCGTGATGCGCGCCTTCCGCGACCGCGGACTCGACGTGCTCGTGGCGACGGTGGTCGTCGAGGTCGGGCTCGACGTGCCGAACGCGACGGTGATGGTGGTCGAGAACGCGGAGCGGTTCGGCCTTTCCCAGCTCCATCAGCTTCGCGGGCGCATCGGGCGCTCGCAGTTCCAGTCGTATTGCATCGCCGTCTCCGCGCCTCGCACGGACGAGGCGAAGGCGCGGCTGAAGGTCTTCGAGGAATGCTCCGACGGCTTCCGCCTCGCCGAGGAGGACCTTCGCCTCCGCGGCCCCGGCCAGTTCTTCGGCACCCGCCAGCATGGCGTCCCCGAGCTCAAGATCGGCAATATCATCGCCGATTACGAATTGCTCCGCCTGAGTGCCGACGACGCCCGCAAGCTCGTCGCGACCGACGAGCGCCTCCGCGCCATCGGCCTCGCGCCGCTGCGCCGTGAAGTCCTCGCCCGGTTCGGCGAGACGCTCGAACTCGTGGACATGGGGTGAGAAAGGTCTGTCGCCGCGCAGATTTCAAGGAACCGCCCGGCCCCGCCGCCGTCTAAGACTTGGAACTCTTCAGGGGAGACACCATGTACTCTGTACGGATGGCGGCGTGGCTTGCGGGGACAATTCTGCTTTTCGCCGTTGCCGCCGAGGCGGAAGACGCCCCGGCGATTCAGTGCTCCATCTCCCTGCCGCAGGCGGCGCTGAAGGTAGGCGATGAGTTCGTCGTCGCGGTGAGCTTCAGGAACGTCTCCGGAAAGCCGCTGACGGTGTATCAACCGACGTGGTACGCCGGGACGGAGTTGGACATCCGCAACGACAAAGGCGAGCCGGTGCGGATGATGATGGCAAAGGTCGAGCGGCGCTGGAGCGACCCGAAGGCGTTCTATCATCCGCTCCAGGCCGGTGAGAGTTACGCGACCGAGATCCGCGGACGCATCGGCTACAATCGCCTTGCACGGGGAGAGGCGCCGGCCGAGGGGGATCGAGAGGCGTTTGTCAATTTCGACGACGCCTCGTGCTCGCTCGGGCGCGCGGGGAAGTTCACCGCGACGCTGCGCCATGTCATCGACGCGAAAGCCGCGGAGGAAGGCAGGAAGCTCGGCTTCGAGGGCGCATGGGTCGGCCATGTCGCGAGCAACACCGTCGAGTTCTCGGTGCGTCCGGCGACGGCGGATGATCTCAAGGCGAACGCCGCGGCGATACGCGCAGGCGCGGAGGACGCGCGTCGCGAGGCGGTCCGCTTTGCCGGGGCCGCGTGCAACCGCGAGGCCGTACGCGCGCTCATGGACGTGATGGCCGACGGGGCAAGTCCGCTCCACACGGATGCCGGCTCGGCGCTCGGGATGATTCAGGACCTCTCGGTGCTGGGCGAACTCAAGGAAATCTTCGCGCGCTCGGTGAAGGGCCTTGCCGCGAACGACCCGGCAGAGTGGGCGACGTCGGTCTTCTACACGATCTGGAACCTCGAGCCCGACCGCGCGAAGTTCCTGGACTTCGCCGCCGACGTCGTGCGCTCGGACGCCCCCGCTGCGGCGCGCATCGCCGCGGTGGGCACCTTCCACGGCACCAACGACGACAAGGCCCTCGCCGCGCTCCTCGAAGAGGCGAAGCGGCCGGACGGGCCGGTCCAGTGGTCGGCCCTCGCAACGCTCGGTTTCACCGCGTCGCGCCTGGAGGGCGCCGCGAAGTCGCGCGTCACTACCGCGCTCGTCGAGGTGATGAAGAAGAACCCCGACGCCGAGGCGCGCCGGCGCGCGATTAACGCCCTGCAGTTCGCAAGCGACGTCACCGTCGTGCCCGCGCTCCTCGATGCGCTCAAGGACCCGGACCCGGGCATCGGCATCTACGCCTCGTTTGCCCTTGGCGCCCTCGCCGGCCCCGAGGCCCTCGGCCCCCTCCAGTCCTGGGCCGAGGGCAAACCCGCCACCACCCGCGACTGCGCCCTCCGCGCCATCGACTCCATCCGCAAGCGCGGCGGGCCGAAGACCGAGTGACTTCCCCCTGCGGGCCGGTATAATGGAGACGGCACCCCATCCATTGGAGGCCCCGTCATGAAGCGCACTGCAGTGGCTCTCGCCGAATCGGTGGCAGTCCTTGCCGTCGCGATTCTCCAGCAGGCTGCCCCCGCTGCCGATGCCCCGGCGGTGCGCCGGGCGCACGTGTTCGTGTCGGGACACGTGCAGGGGGTGGGCTTCCGGGCGTTTGTGAAGGCGGAGGCAGACGCGCGGAAGCTGACGGGGTGGGTGATGAACCTCGCCGATGGGCGGGTCAAGGCGGTCGTCGAAGGCCCGGCCGACAAGGTTGCGGAACTCATCGAGAAGATGAACGCCGGCCCGCGCGGCGCCAAGGTCGACAAGGTCGAACTCGCCGACGAGAAACCCACCGGCGAGTTCAAGGGGTTCGACGTCCGGCTGAAGTAGCGCGTCCCTCGTTCGCCGGAAATCCGTTGATTCGACGCCGCCGCTCTCCTATTCTCTTCTTGTCTCAGCGTCCTGCTTCTCCGTGTCCTTTGTCCGCGTCCCGTCTCTTTTCGTCCTTTGTGCAGGTGTTCGATGTGCGGCATCTGCGGAATCATCCAGCTCGATAAGGACCGCCCCGCCGATGAAGCGGGCGTGAGGCGGATGATGTCGTGTCTCGCGAGGCGCGGGCCGGATGAGTCGGGCGTGTTCCTCGGCGCGGGATCGAAGCGCGTCGCGCTCGGGCATCGGCGGCTCTCCGTCATAGACCTCTCGACCGGCGCGCAGCCGATGACGTCGGAGTCCGGCCTCGCCATCGTCTATAACGGCGAGATCTACAACTACCGCGAGCTCAAGGCCGAGATCGAATCGCGTGGCAAGGCATTCCGCACGAAATCCGACACCGAGGTCATCCTCCGCGTCTTCGAAGACGAGCGCGACCGCGCGCCGGCGTCGCTCGATGGGCAGTTCGCGTTCGCGATCTGGGACGAGCGCGAGCAGTCTCTCTTCCTCTCGCGCGACCGCCTCGGCGAGAAGCCGCTCTTCTATGCCACCCTCGCCGACCGGTTCGTCTTCGCAAGTTCGCTCGACGCGATTCTTGCCGCCGGAAACGTGCCGCGCGAAATCGACCCCGAGTCGCTCGATCTCTACCTCACCTACGGCTACATCCCGGCGCCGAGGACGATCTTCAAGGCCGTCGCGAAGCTGCCGCCGGCCTCGACGCTGACGTGGAAGGACGGCGCCGCCTCAGTGCGTCGCTACTGGAGCCCCGGGGCGCTCGCCGAGAAGTCCATGTCCGAGCCCGCGCTCGCCGAGGAATTGCGCACGCGCATGACCGAGGCCGTCCGCTCGCGTCTCGTCGCGGACGTGCCGCTCGGGGCGTTTCTCTCGGGTGGGATCGACTCGTCGATCATCGTCGCTCTGATGGCAAAGGGCGCGAAGGAACAGGTGCGCACCTTCTGCATCGGCTTCGACGACAAGCTCTACGACGAGCGGGCGTTTGCCGCCGCCGCGGCGCTCAGGGTCGGGGCGATCCACCGCGAGTTCGTTGTCACCCCGAAGGCGGCCGACGTGCTGCCGGCGCTGGTGCGCGCGTTCGGGGAGCCGTTTGCGGATTCGTCGGCCGTGCCGACGTGGTATCTCTCGCGCGAGACCCGCTCGCACGTCACGGTCGCGCTTTCCGGCGACGGCGGCGACGAACTCTTCGGCGGATACGACCGCTACCGCGCGATGCGCCTGGCGGCGTGGCTCGACCGGAGGCCTGCGTTCGTCAAGAGGTCGCTCGGACGCCTGGCCGCGAAGATGGCCGCGGGCAGCGGGGAGCAGCGATCGAAAAAGCGTCGGGCCGAGCGGTTTCTCGCGGCGCTCGAACTCGACCCCGTCGCGCGATACACCGCGTGGATGAGCCTCTTTGACGCGCCCGCGCGGGCGGGAATTCTCACGGAGGATTTCACGAGGACACTGGCCGGTTTCCGCGGCGAGAGCTACCTGCGCGAGGCGTTCGCCAGACACGCGGATGGCCCTGCTGCTTCTCGCGCGATGGCGGTGGACATCGAGACGTATCTGCCCGGCGACCTGCTCGTGAAGACGGACGTCGCTTCGATGAATCACGGCCTGGAGGCGCGTTCGCCGTTCCTCGACCATCGGCTGGTGGAGTTCGCATCGTGGGTGCCGGAGTCGATGAAACTCTCGATGCTCACCGGCAAGCGCATCCTGCGAAACACCTTCCGCGACGAGCTTCCCGGCGAGATCCGCCGACGAAGGAAGGCCGGCTTCGGCGTGCCTCTTGCGGCCTGGTTCCGCGGCGAGTTGAGACCCATGCTCGAAGACACTCTCTTCGCCAAAGACGCCGCCACGCGCGATTATCTCCGACCCGACGCGCTCCGCGCCCTCGTCGACGAGCACCAAAGCGAGCGCGCCGACCATGGCCAGCGGCTCTGGGCGCTGCTGTTTCTCGAACTCTGGGCGCGGGCTCTCCCTTGTACGTAGGGGCACGGCATGCCGTGCCCGCGAACGCCGAATATCCCCCGATGACCGCCGGCGGTTTCCTCTCGACATCCGTTAAAGAAGCAAGGGCATTCCGACGCGTCGGGATGCCCCTACGTAGAAAAGAAAAGAGAACGAAGGAGAACTACTTCTTGCCGGAATCCGGCGCGTCCTTGGCGACGATGCTCACCTGATAGCCCGGCGGATCGGCGAAGATCACGTCGGGGAAGTAGGTGTTGAGGAGGACCTTGGTGAACTCGTACTGCGCCCAGTCGTCGTCCTCGCCGCCGGACATGGTGCGCACGATACAGGGGAGCCAGGTGGCCTTGTCGATGGTGAGCTCGACGGCCTTGTACTCCATGGTCTTGGGGTTCTTGGGCTTGAGGACGAGCTTGACGCAGTTGGGCTTCGTCGTCGGGGCAAGCTGCACGTCGAAGTCCTTCTTGACGTCCTCGGGCTTGCGGGTGAAGAAGGTCATCGGGTCGTTGCGGTTCTCGCGCGCGGCCTTCATCTCGTCCGCCGGGATCATCCGCTTCTCCGCCTTCTTGTCCTCCGGCGTCGCCCGCAGCACGTAGTTCGTGCCGATGACGACGAGCTGTGTCTGCACCTCGGTGCCGTTCGGCATCTTCTTGAACGTGTCGACGCGGGTCATGCCGGAGTTCTTGTACCACAGCTCCAACCGCATCTGCGTCTTCTTCTCGAACGTCGAGTCGTACTTCGTCACGTTCGCCGAGACGTTCAGGTCCTTGATCGTCTCCGCCTTCGCGGACATGTTCTTCAGCACGTCGTCCACCGTCTGCCCCTGGGCGCATCCCGCCCACACCAAGACCATTCCCGCGGCCGCCATGAATGCCAGTTGCCTCATTGCCCGTGTCCTTTCTACGACGGAATTGGCCCGTCCCTATAGACGTCGCTGCATTCGGGATATTCTAACAGAACCCCCGCGCAAATCAAGAGGGGCTTTCCCGTGGTTCTTGAGCCGAATCCCGGGAGCGGAGACAGAAAAGCGATAGAGAAGCTCACCACAAAGGCACGAAGGGCACCAAGGGGAACGGCGAACCGCAAACAGCAGGACGTACCACGAGGACACGAATGATCGCGACACGATTATGCCGTTCTTCGTGCCCTCGTGGTGCGTCCGGTCTTCCT
>JBBIVY010000062.1:0-6326 GCA_037439485.1 Planctomycetota bacterium
GTATTCGCACGAAATGAGCCAAATGGCGATTTTCCTGTACGCCAATGCGCACGGTGTAGTCGGCCTCCATTTGGCGAATCTCTGCGGTTTTCAATGCGCGTTAATTGACTCCCCCTTGGAAAAAGGTACTGTGTGCCTTTTCAGTAGTACGCTGTCACATGACTCTTTGGCTGTGGCGGCTGTAAGGCCCGAAGGGCCGACAGAGTCTAGCCGGGGGCGTAAGCCCCCGGAGTCGGAATCCCCCAACGCCACGCCCGCCCCGGAGGGGCGGAAGAATTCGCCGGGTTCTTTCGTCCCGTTGGGACTCAGAGGGAATTGAAACCATGTCACGCATTTGTATGTCTGGTCATCGAACTCGTCCGAGAACCGCCGACGTCGGCACGTCCCCGGGACCTTACCCGATCTCGCCCGCAAGGGGGACCCGGCCTCCATTGTCTACTATGTCCCCCGAATAGGTTCCCCCAACCCACCCCTCACCCCCTTCATCAAGGGACCCGTTCGCGGGGGAGCATCAGCGTTTTGGAGGAAGCCTCTTCTTGTGTGCCACGGGTCACGACGTGTCGGGACTGCCCGTGCTCTTCCCGGTCGCAAGAAGGCAGGACACCGGCGGTCAAGCCGCCAGTCTCGCACAGACCCCCAAGACGTTAATGCTCCCGTCGCGCGGGGCGAGCCCGGTTGTTTCTTCCTCTCCCGTCCAACGAGAAGGCAGCACGCTGTCACGGGGCTTCCTGGCCGTGGCTCTTGTCCGGCCCCCTCGTGGGCCGGAACGAACGGCGAAGAGCGTCCCGACGCGTCTGGAGGGCGCACTACACAAACAAAGACAATGGTCATCAACCACTACTACGGAGGCACCGCGGCAGGAGGGCTCCTGTGTTATGTATTACGTCCCCTGAATAGGTTTACTCTACCCCACCCCTGCCAAGGTCCTCTCACGACTGAAGAGGATGATTCCGATGGAATTCTGCCGCTCTCGGCGACGGCGCCGGGAATACGGGAGCAAGGATGCGCACGCGCAGGCGCGCGAGGCGGAGAGGCTCGGCCTTGGACGGATGAAATACACGCTGCGGAAGATCCTCTGATATAGGCATCTGAGTAGTGGCCCGGCGGTTGCGGGTCGTTGTGGCCTGCAAGGAGTTTTTCGGGAAACGCGTTGCGTATTTCCCAGCGGCCAAGGCGGCGGTCTTTCTTCGGGGTGTTCTCGGCCCGTCTGGGCTGCCGGGTTCGCCTGCAAGGCGGCTCGCAATCCGTCCGGATCGGCCCTGCGGAACTCAGCGATCTTCCGTCGCCGAAGCGACCCTGAGCGCGGTTTCGGCCGAGCTTCTTTCGTCTCTGAGTGACGCAGTGGAAGGAGGGGAACGACCGTCGTCTCGGGGGCGCACGCTTGAGACATGCACGGCCAAGGCGTCGCGCGCACACCGGCCCGCTCGCCCGACGCGCGCGGCAATTCGCTGGAGTATCTCGGGGTTTCGACATATCATGTCCTTCCGATGTCACGTCCCGCTCTTCCGTTCCGCAACGAGGGAGAAAGCCATGAAGCGTCTGATGCTCGTCGCGTTGTGCGTGTCGCTGGGCTTTCGGCTGTCCGGGGCCGCGTTCGGCCAGCAGAACGTCGGCGTCGTCTCGAACGTCAAGGTCATCTCCGACAAGGTCGAAGACGTCACCACCCTCGATGACTGGAGGAAATCCACCTTCAAGGACGGGATGAGCGACCAGGACAAGGCCATCGCGATCTGGAAGACGGTGATCAAGTACCGTCACCAGGCGGACCCGCCGAACGAGTATTTCGCCGGCGAGCAGAACGTCCACGACCCGATGAAGACGATCCACGTCTACGGCTACGGGATGTGCTGCTGCGCGTCGAGCAACATCGAGGGGCTGGGGCGCACCATCGGCCTGAAGGCCCGCGGGCGGCAGATCATCCAGCATTCCGTGCCGGAACTCTTCTGGGGCGGCGCGTGGCACCTGCTCGACGCCTCCGTCATGAATTACCAGATCAAGGAAGACGGCACGATCGCCTCGGTCGACGAGATCCGCGACGCCGTGCGCAACTGGTACCGGGATAACCCGGACCTCGCCAGGAAGCTCCGCGGCAACGACAACGCCCTGCGCGCCTTCGCCGTAAACGAAGGCTGGAAGAAGGGCCCGCCGCTCCTCGCGCGCTGTCCCTGGTACGGCAAGGACGGGGTCAACGACGCGGGCTGGCACGGGTGGATGTCCAACATGCAGGAGTATGATCTCCCCCAGGAGAAGGCCGTCGTCTACGACTACGGCCCGTCGATGGGCTACCAGGTGAACGTGCAGCTCCGCGAGGGGGAGAAGCTCACGCGCAACTGGTCCAACAAAGGGCTGCACGTGAACATGCCCGGCGCGATGCCGCTGAACGGCCGCGACGGCCTCGGCCTGCAGGCGAAGTTCGGCGACGTCGCCCCGGGCCGCATCGGCAACGGCGTCCTTGAGTGGGTCGTGCCGCTCGACAAGCTCGCCGTCGGCGCGCTCTCTTCGGAGAACCTCGCCCCCGGCGCGGCGAAGGCCCTCGACCCGGCGAAGCCCGCCGTGTTCGTTCTGCGCATGCCCACGAGCTACGTCTACCTCACCGGCAGGCTTGACGTGAACGCCCGGGTCGCCGCCGGCGGGGCCGTCGACGTGGCCTTCAGCGACAACCAGGGCCTCGACTGGAAAGACGTGACGAAGCTCGATAAGGCGGGCGACGCGTCGGCGGACCTCTCGAAATTCGTGCTGAGGCGCTATGATTACCGGTTGAGGTTCACGCTCACCGGCGCGGGGACGTCGCTGGCGTCGGTCAAGCTGACGCACGACGTGCAGCACTCGCAGGCGCCGCTGCCGGCGATCCTGGGCGGCAAGAACACGATCCATTTCTCCGCGGGAGCCGCGGAGGGGACGATCACCTATGAGGGCGCCCTCAACGCCAAGGCCGCGGGCAAGCAGGTGCTCATGACCGACTTCCACCCCGTCATCGAGGGGATCGATCCCGAGCTGATGCGCGTGCTGGACAAGGGCGCCGGCTCGGCGACGTTCACGCTCGCAACGCCCGGCGACATGACGCGCGTGCGCTTCAACTCGCACTTCCGCGCCCGCGCCGCGAAGGACGGGTGGAACGCGGAGCTTTCCTTCGACGACGGCAAGACCTGGGCGAAGATGGCCTCGCTCGACGGCCCGACCGCGGCGAGTTCGCAGTACGTGACCTTCGACAAGGTCCCCGCGGGCACGCGCAAGGCGCTCTTCCGCCTCTCGGGGCATCAGCAGAACACGGTCTGCATGTTCGACCTGCGCATCGACGCCGACTACAAGGAGCCGTTCGGCGGGTTCAAGCCCGTCCAGATCACCTACGTCTGGACCGAAAACGGCAAGGACAAGACCGACGTCCACGTCGCCCGTCAGCCCCAGGACACCTGGATCATCACCTGCGCCGACGGCGCCGTGCCGAAGAGCTACACGGTCGAGCCGGCGAAGTAGCTCGCTTCTCCCCTCCCCTTGGGGGAGAGGGTTGGGGTGAGGGATTTCCACACGGGACGTCAGTATCCCGGCGACGGGGCAGCGGAGCCTCATTGGAATTTGCGATGTGGAATTTGGAGTTTGTGGATCCAAGAGACGCCGACGTCGACGAAGGTGCTATTCAATCTCGACGTTCTGCTTTCCCCGGATGACGTCGCCGACGTGCCACGCGTCAATGCCGGCGCGGCGGAAGCGTCGCAGGACGGCGTCGGCGTAATAGGGCGATACGGCGAGGACGAGTCCGAGGCCCATGTTGAAGGTGTCGAACATCTCCGCCTCGTCGATCTCGCCGAGCTTCTTGATGAGCCCGAAGATGCGAGGAACGTCCCACGAGTCCTTACGGATGCGCCCCGCGCGGCCGGGGCCGAGGAGCCGGCGGACGCCCGCCGAGGCCCCTCCGTCCGTCACGGTGGCGACGCCGTGGATAACCTGCTTGGTGCGGTAATAGCGCAGGACCTTGAGGAGCGGCTTGACGTAGGTGCGCGTGGGGCGCAGGAGGTCGCGCGCGACCGGGCACCCCAGTTCCTCGACGACGTCGTCGACGCCGAGCTTCGCGGTCTCGAAGAGGACCTTGCGCGCGAGCGAGAAGCCGTTGGCGTGGAGGCCGCTCGAGGCAAGGCCGATGATGCGGTCGCCGATCTCCGCGGCTTCCGTCGGCACGATGCGGTCGCGCTCGACGACGCCGACGGCGAAGCCCGACAGGTCGTAGTCGCCCTCCGCGAGCATCGCGGGCATCTCGGCCAGCTCGCCGCGGAGGTAGGCGCAATCGGCGACGATGCACGCGGCGGCGATGCCGGAGACGACGTCGCCGAGGGCGTCGGGATCGAGGCGCCCGGCGGCGATGCGGTCGAGGAAGAAGAGCGGTTCGGCGCCGAGGGCGGCAAGGTTGTTGACGTTGAGCGCGACGAGGTCGGCGCCGACGGTGCCGTGCTTGTGGGCGAGGGAGGCGACCTTGAGCTTGGTGCCGACGCCCGCGGCGGACGAGACGAGCACCGGGTCGCGCCAGTTCCGGGAGAAGAGCTTACCCCCCGCCTGCATGGCGAAAAGCCCCGCCGCCGCGCCCGGCATGTCGACCACCCGCGGATCCCACGTCCGCCGGAGGTGATGCTGCATCTCCCGGCGAAACGCCTCCGCAGCCTCGCGGCTCACCCCGGCGTCTTCGTAGGCCTTGCGCTTGGACATGGGGGCCCTCCGACGGCAAGTAGCAAAGTAGAAGAGTAGCAAAGTGACAGAGCGGAAGCACCGCAGACGGCTCCGGACCCCTCCCTTACTGTGCTACTATTCTACTCTGCTACTTTGCCACTCTGCTACCTCTTCCTCTTGCCCTTGAACCGTCCGAGGTGATGGTCCACGGGCACGCAGTATTCGCCGCTCCAGCAGGCGGTGCAGTAATTCTCCTTCGGGCCGGAGACGCTGGAGAGCAGGCCGTCGATGGAGAGGTAGCCGATGGAGTCGAGTTCGAGGAACTGCTTGATCCCTTCGAGGTCGCGGTCGGCGGCGATGAGTTCGGTGGTCGTGGGGAAGTCGATGCCGTAGAAGCACGGGTGGCGCGTCGGCGGACAGGAGACGCGCATGTGGATCTCCCTGGCGCCGTAGCGCCGGAGCATGCGGATGCGGCCGCGGGAGGTGGTGCCGCGGATGATGGAGTCGTCGACGATGACGACGCGCTTGCCCTTGACGACGGTGCGCACGACGTTGAGCTTGACGTCGGCCCCGGTCACGCGGTCGGACTGCTGCGGCTGGATGAAGGTGCGCCCGACGTAGTGGTTGCGGATGAACCCGCGATCGTAGGGGATGCCCGACTCGCGCGCATAGCCGATCGCCGCGGAGTTGCCCGAGTCCGGCACGGAGATGACGACGTCCGCCGGCACGGGATGCTCCTTCGCCAGGTTCCGGCCGAATCTCACCCGCACCTCATGCACGCTGTCGCCGAAGACGAGGCTGTCCGGCCGCGCAAAGTAGACCTGCTCGAAGAGGCAATGGTGCGGGCGGATGCGCTTCTCGCTCACGTAGAATTGGCTCGTCAGGCCCTTGTCGTTGATGTAGAGGATCTCGCCCGGCGCGACGTCGCGGATGAAGCGCGCCTTCACGAGGTCCAGCGCGCACGTCTCGCTCGCGACCACCCACGCCTTGCCCAGCTTGCCCAGCACCAGCGGCCGGAATCCCTGCGGGTCGCGCACCGCCACCAGCTCGTTCGGGCGAAGCATCAGCAGGCTGAACGCGCCCTTCAGGCCCGCCATCACTTCCTTCGTCCCCTCGTGGCCGCGCATCAGCACGGAAGGCTTGGCCAGCATGTGGACGATGAGCTCGGTGTCGGTGGTCGTGTGGAAGATGGAGCCGTGGGCCTCGAACTCGTCGCGCATCGCGTCGGCCTCGACGAGGTTGCCGTTGTGCGCCACGGCGATCTGCCCGCCGGAGTAATCGACGAGGAGCGGCTGGGCGTTCTTGACGTCGCTGCCGCCCGCGGTGCCGTAGCGGACGTGGCCGATCGCCGAACGGCCCTTGAGCTTCTCCAGCGTCGGCTCGTTGAACACGTCGGTCACGTGCCCCATGCCGACCTGGGCCGTAAGCGCCTCGCCGTCCGACACGACGATGCCCGCGGCCTCCTCGCCGCGATGCTGCTGGGCATAGAGGCCGAAGTAGGTCATCCGCGCGGCGTTCCTGGCGCCGAAGACGCCGAAAAGCCCGCATTTTTCACGCATTTCATGCGACATGGAGGCCCTTCCGAGGGATTGGCTTTTGTGAGGAATGTGTCAAAGCATATCCCCCTGCCGCCGAACGGTCAAGCGAAAACGCCTTCCTCGGCGGGTGTG